>NZ_JBHFFD010000058.1:0-43283 GCF_043359565.1 Shewanella sp. S23-S33
GTTACGCTGCGGCAGCCAATTAGCAAAGCGTTAGTTTCTTACAATTAGGATTGCGTATGATTTTTAATTCAGGGCCATGTGTTTTAGAATCAGAAAAAGAGCGGAACCTCTATACAAAGTTCTTTGCTGGTTATTTTTTTAATGAATTTATTGATGGATACGACGAGCGTGTAGTGTGGATAAATAGCTACCTATCAAAAAAATTAAATAAAACAGTGTCCTTGCAGTCTCCTTCAATCAGTTTTGATAATCATACATATTTACTCGATATCGACTCTGACAGAGGGGAATTTGCGGATATTTTACTTCATGACCCAGTATCAAAGACAATGATCGCAATTGAAGCGAAATACCTAACTAATTGGTCTATAGAGAAAGATATTAAGAGTAATCTTAAAAGAATTAACGCTATTAGAGAAAGGTATTATAAATATACATTACACTTTTGCCTTTTAGTAAGTTCCACTAAATGGAAGTCAGCCATAAAAATGAAAAAGCACGAGAGTAGTAGTTACGCCTGTTTTATTAAGGACTTCAAAGATGATGTTGGCGTATTGTTTTGGGAAGATCTTGTTGAATATTGTGATTCAAAAACCGTTAAAAAATATATGGAATATAGGCTCAGTTTAGTTAATGCACCTGCTTCCCAAAGGTATGCAAATATCCAAAACTAATCGGGTAGCCGGAGGTATTTAGCCTCCAGCCCCCACACCACCCTGCATGCGGCTCTGCACAGGGCGGTTCATTTAGAACGCCTAACCTGTTTTCTGGTTCGGATAGTTAACCGCGATCCATCCATCTCTCAGTGAATACAATCCTGCTTTCTTAAGATACTCATTACTCAGCGCTTGCTGTATCCCTGGTGTTTTCGAGCTTCGCCACGGCCCTTTGCTTGTAATTCCACAAGCAACGGCCGCTTGGATCCTGACGCCACGTTTGAGTAAGTTTTGTACCTTAGTCCGTGGCTTTCGCCATTGACGCCAGTAGCACATACGTACTCGACGACGGATCCAGTGGTCTAAATCGACACACTCTTGGTAAGCGTTGGCTATGCCAAAGTAATTGATCCAGCCTTGCATGTATTGCCGCACTTTAAACAATTGATAGCTCATGCTCACGCCCCAATTGCGGTTTGTCAGTCGCCTTATCTTTTGTTTAAAGATGTGCAGTGTTTTGACATGCCACTGGATCTTTCCGCGGTTAAAGGTAAACCCTAGGAACTTGCTTTGTCGTACCTTAACCACTTGGCTTTGGTCATGCCATCGATACCAGCCGCGCCATTATTGGCTTTAACCTGACGCCAAGCTCGGTGTAAATTCTCAGGCTGAAGCAGTTGTTGGAATAAATCGCTGTTGAAGGCTGGTTGCATATCAATACGCTGCTGATAGTAATCGTCTGGCGACGTAGTAGGTATCAACAAGTTTGACAAGACTCTTCCTTCTTCTAAATGTTCAGGCCTTCACCATGTACCCACAACGCTAACGCGGGGTATGCTATCCCATCCATTACGATGGGCGTTGGGCTACTATGCCGTCTGCTGACTTTTGCTTAATCACATGCCGAGTTGCCCCGTCATGCGCTATCGGTTTTCATCTGGTTCGCTCTTTTCAGTCGATGACACTGAAAAGCCAAGGCACTTATAAACCAGAGCCTGACTGGTTAATGACCGATCGCGTGTTAAGCAGATCTCCCCAGATAAGAACATGAACTTTCTTTGCACTGCTGCATCATTTACGGTGGCCATTAAATCACGTGATTTCGTCTTGTCCCCTTACTGCGTGAGGGAGGCCCTGCCAACTCACCTCTAGCCTACGCCTCATATGATGTTCTTGTTCATCAGCTCGCAAATTTGCTAGCGGCTTCCTTCAAACCAATCCTCGCGGATAAGCCCTTGCCATTCGCTAGTAGTTAACGTTTAATAACAGGATGTTATTGAACGGTGATCTTCCTACAGAGGACTTTCACCTCATTAGTTCATGCCATGCTGGGCGTACACATCGCCATCAAAAACGCGCCCTTTGAGCGCTCGACTCGCAACAAGTTGCTCGCGTTTGTGGCGGGCGTTAGCAGCTATGAGTTAATTGAGAGGTATCATGGCACAAATTAAAGACAGATTAGTTAGGATAATTCGTGATAAACCTCGTGTTCTGACTAGAGCTATATTTTGGAAGATTCCGCACAACACTTCAGAAGATGAAGTGTTTTTGAAGCTTGGTAGATACAATAAACCAAAGAGTTGGCATGAGAGTGAAACTCTCGAGCTCGATAGCCCTAAAAGTGAACTAACACTAGACAGTGAAGAGTTTCACAATTTAATTGATTTTATTTCAAACAATTATGAACCTTTCAAGCAAGGTACTAGAGCTTTCTTGCCACTTGATAATCCGTATGATCTTTCCAATGCTGAGCAAATTAAACAGTTGTTGAATTTGCCAGACAAACGGGGAATGCTTGAGTTCCTTTTGGCAAATGAGGTAATCCCTGAAGATCTAGAGTTAGGTTTAGAGCATGCTCGAAAAGTCCGAGCGCTAGATGAATTCCAATACCTTTTAGAGTCGGACTTTACTGAAAACGTATGGCAAAACTGGTTTGAAAAAAATAGTTGGGTTCTTGGTAGTGACTTTGTCAAAGTTCTAGATGAGAGGGCTATAGATACCCACAATATTTCAGACTTTCTGATGGAAAGCTATGATGGTTTTCTGGATATTGTCGAAATAAAACGCCCTGAGGGAAGCCTTAAATTTTGGTCTACGGGACTTGACCACAATAACTATTATCCGCACTCTGACCTAATTAAAGCTATCACTCAATCCCAGAGTTACATTCATGAAGTTGAACTGGAAGCTAACAGCGTCAAGTTCATGGAAAGGGTAGGCTACGTTAAAACCATCAAGCCAAGGTGCACTTTAATTTACGGGCGCTCAAATGATTGGAATAAAGAGCAACAACAGGCATTTCGCGTACTCAATAGTAGTTACCATAACCTAACAATTATGACGTTTGATCATGTCTTAGAAAGGGCAAAGCGCATAATTGGGAAACGCGGCTAACAAAACAATAAACAACATTCGCTTCGCTTATTGGGCACGATTATGACAAACATAGAAATCAAATGTGCTAGCAATCGCAAAAATGGGTAACCGCTGGCTGCTTACACTAGAGTCTACAAATGAGTTTGCGTTAGGGTTCGGAGAAACACCAGACAACATTATGATGTATGGTTTTGTTTCGCCTGATGCAGTAGGCGAGTGGTGCGCGTAGTTATCACATAATAATCAAATATTATTGCCGGCAACCCGCTGCGCGGTTTTCCGCGCTAAATTTGGGCGTAATAGGACTTAAATATGAACGAGACAGAAGAGCCAATTATCGATAATTTCTTGAATGAGATATGCTTTTTATTCCCAGAAGTGAAACGCAAAATGGATTCGCACGATGTCTTTATGGCCACTTCAAAAATGGAGGAGTTTGCAAATGCTACTACTCAGGCATTTTCTTCTGGCAATATTGCGTTAGCTCAAAGCTATCTAGATTACATAAATGAAAAATTACCCAATGCGCATCCAAAAGAGTTTGAGTTTATTGATGTGTATTATGTAGAACATTTGTTTTGGCAGGCTAGCCAGAAAACTAAAGAAATGGGCTGGCCTTTAGTGCCAACAAAGCTACAAAGTTTATATGTTGCATTTCATGGTAAACCTGCCGTATAACAAGTTGTAGCACATCGCCCCGTTGGGGCTTTGACTGGCGCCGCTTCGCGCCGACTGCACGTGTGCAAAGCGTTAAATTGCAGTCAAGGATGGTGGATTATCAACATAGAGATTTATGATGTGTTTAGCGGCGAATCGGCTTTTGGCAATCCTTGTGGAGTGTTAGAGCTAAATAACTGGCTGTCTGATACTGAGTTGCATCAAATTACTCATGATGTTGGACTGCCAGTGACTTCGTTCATTACTAACGTCGACGGACAATTTCACATTCGCTGGTTTGCATTGGATGGTGAAATTAACCTTTGTGGTCACGGTAGTTTGGGAGCTGGTGCAGCGATCCTTTCTAAGTACCAATTGGAAAAAGTAGTTTTCAACAGTAAACACGGTGAGGTAGTGATTTCTAAAAGAAATGGCCTATATTCACTCGTATTGCCGATCTGGGAAGGTAAGCCTTGTGCTGTTCCAGCAGAAATATCTGATTTGGCGATTGATGCCATTGATGTTTTTTCTACTCGAGATTTAGTCTTAGTTTTACCCTCGGTAGAGACGGTAATGAATTTCCAGCCAGATTATAAGCGCTTGAGAGAAATCAATGAATATCATGCTTTAATTGTAACGGCTGCAAATAGTAATAATGGTTATGTTCTAAGATACTTTGCTCCAAAAATTGGCATATCTGAAGATTTGGCAACAGGCTCAGCACAATGCTCTCTTGCACCGTATTGGTTTAAAAAATTTGGTTCAGACTCATTGAATGTGCGTCAACTTTCAATGTCCGGTGGTTATTTTGAAGTAGAGCGAGCAACTGAGAATTCAATAACAGTATTTGCTCAAGCAAAGCTGCGAGCAATTGCAATTTAACTAACGCTTCAATAGGGACTGTCAACGCTTGGCGTTTCCTGCCCCATTGAGCCGCGGTGGTTGCGATTGCTGTGGTTTACTCTATATCAACATCGACTTTACTAGCAAGGTAGGTAGGCCCTTATTCAAGAGCCCATTTTGAGCGTATCAGTAGATTTGACTGAATAATTTAATTTTCTGACCAAACTCGTTGAGGGACAGGTGCTTACTGTTACCGCTTCCCACTAAAATGTAGAAGGTATTGTTCGTTTCAAAGATGCAGTTATGGTGAGTATGGATAACCATTGTGGTTCTGACCCATCCACCACTGGGGAAACGGCCTTGGCCATCTTCAATTATGTGATTCGCCAGTACCAGCTCTTTAATAGGGTGAGTGCCAGGGGTGCCTTGTGGGACATCAATAATCCAAATGATCCACTCTGAAACGACGCACCAAGCTTTGAATGGTTGGATTGACTTACAATGCAATTTCATCTGTTCAATATCATCCATTCGACAACCATATGCGGTAGGGATGCCTTCAAGAGAGAACAGTTCTGCTGTTATTTCAGCTTGTTGAGCCAGTTTTTCTATCATGGGTTGCTCCTTAAATATTAAAGGCGCAAGTGCGTTTAAGCAGCTGATTTACGCTATAAACCGGACTGCATATCACGAACATTGCAACAACCCAATTTTAGTTTAGATGTTCAATACGATTCTGCCAGTAGACATCATTAAAATTAACTTACATAAATGACTCTCTCTTCAGTACAAGACTGTCCATCATCAATTTTTCACTGTGTTATTCGAGACCCATTTTGAAGGTAATTAGCTTGCCATTTTTTAGCCGTTAACATTTAATAACATCAGCTTAATGAAGGAGGTCTTGCGTAAATATATTTTGACTTCGATCGTTAATGCTCAGTTTCGGTATAGGTATGCTAAATCTGTTTGGAGTCGCTGCATTGATGCGTTTTTCTTTGCGCGACTGCAGCTTGGCATTCAAGCACTGTTTGTTAGGTTAGGGGCAAAGGAGCTGCAATGAAATATCTCGTGATACTGTTCGCCATTGGTTTGAGTGCATGCGCATCCAAACCAAACTTTCCTCAAGCCGGTATTGGGCAGACCTATGAGATTCTTGGGGCAACAATAAGTTCACCCAATGAGCCTAACTGGTACTTGATGCAACATGACCAAATGGGCATTTTCTTTGGCAAAGAAATGACGTCTAAAACAGATAGTCTGATTGCAAATGCATGGGTGTTTGGTGTCGGCGGGCATGAAGATGATGACTCATTCTTTGATTATGTGATTGCAGAGCGTGAGAGAAACGATGATAAAACGAGATTCGTCGACCGAGGTGTGAAAAACAACCGAGCAACCTTAAACGGAAGCGCCTGTATTAAGTACGTCACCATTGCAGAAGATCACGCAAGCAAAAGTAAGAGCAGCCAACCATTTCAATATTTCAGCACTATGGGCTATATCTGTAGGCATCCTGGCAACAAAAGCGTCGTGATCCAGCTTGAGGTTTCGTATCGTTCTGATCTACAGAATGTACCTAATGGTATTACACTTATGTCAGATCAATTTTTCAACTCCTTAGAGTTTATTAATAATAAAGTGAAGTAATGAAGCTGTTGAAATGTCGGTATCTAGCAGAACCGCACAAAACATCGGATACTGAACAACAACCGGACGTTAGTTTTACATATCAATCCGATTTTGCTTATGAGGGAAGGAATTAGCGCTATTGGCTTAAACAAGCGCAGCGTTAATTATACGAAGACTAAGGAGACACACATTGAAGTGGGCATTTATAGACTATGAGAACATTGGATGTCTTAGTAAAGTAGACCTCGCTATTTACAGCAAAGTGGTTCTATTCCTTGGTGCGAAACAGCCAAAAATTGACCTTGGCGACACTAAATACGATTCTCCTATCGAGCTTGTTTTAGTTCAACTTAAGGCAACTCAATCCAATAACCTAGACTTCCATCTATCATATTACCTCGGTAAGTTTGATAGCGAAGCTTCTTCAAACATATCATTTGAAATCATCAGTAATGATCAAGGTTTTTCACCGCTAATTTCACATATCAAAACGAATGGCAGAATTTGCAAACAGGTCAAAGTTGCCACCGCACCAAGTACAAAAAGTAAATTGATTAGCTCATTAACGTCGAAGCCTAAAGAAAAGCGACCTAAAAAGGTAACAAGTCTTCGTAACCATATTGCGGCGCATATGGGGGTTAAGGGCAACGATGTAGCGATACAAAATTATTTCAACCAACTGGTGAAGGAAGAACTCGTTAAGATTTCTGGTGATACAGTGGAGTACAAATGCTAGCTGATTATTCATGTATTCTAACAGGGCTCTTCATTTAGAACGCCTCAACTTGAACTTTCAAGTCAGGATAACGAACTGCGATCTCCATCTAAATATCACTCCCTATCTGCGCCAAAGCGTTCGCATTTTCCGCTACTTGAGGCGGTAGGTTTCAACGAGAGGTCGTTATGAATCAAGAATTTTATTCAGCAGCAATTAGTTTAATCAGCTTGTCAGTCTCTATTTTTGCTCTTTATTTGAACTATCGGAACAATAATGTTAGTAGGAAATCTTATTTAATAAACCGTAAACTTATTCGAAACTACAATTTACATGTTGATTTTGTTAAATCAACCCAACTGGATGATCGATATGTGACTCATTTGGTTGTTTTTAATCCTTCAGAGGTTGGGTTACTTCTCCATAGTCTTACTGTCTTTGAAATCGTAGAGAATCGTAGCTGGTTAAATCAGTTTTTAAATAAGCGTGAATGGCTAGAATTGACAGAAGCAAAATGGTGGCCGACAACTAACTTAGATGACCTAAATATAAAATCGAGAGCTGAAGAATATAAAAATGTATATGTGGAAAACAATAGAGACATATATGTTTCAATACCAGGCTTCATACCAAGAACTAAGCATAAGTTCGTAATCGTGACAAACCTTGGGGAATACGAACATATTGGAAGTATTGATTCAACAAAAAGCTATTTTTCACATAATTATCAGCAGTATTGGTATGAGAAATAATACTAATTTGGTAGTCGGAGGTATTTAGCCTCCAGCTTTCATACTAGCCAGCAGCTCCGAACAGTGCGATCAAATTTAGAACGTCTAATAATAGTCAATAAGCACATGCAGACGGTTATCTTGTACCTTAGTTAACACGGATTGCGATATCAATGTCTTTGGGGTGGCAGAGCAGTGCCTCTAACATAACCGCTTCAGTTTGAAGCCAAAAATCAATTTCAAATAGGCTAATAACATAGTGCCTCTTTGACATAGCTTTCATAGGCTTCTATGGCTTTACTAAACTTTTTATAGAAGTTTTAATTTATCAATAATAGATTGGTACTTCTTTAAATTCTTTGGAGTATCTCCATTCTCAAAACTTTTTAGATAGTTCAAGTGACCGTAAAGCTTTGGTAAAAGATCAATGTTATTCTCAACTTCAGTTCTATGAAAAAGCGCTCTTACTTCTTTTCTATACTTTCTTGACGGCCTTAATTCACCGTTATTTATGGCAACACCAGTTACAATTTGGCAGCTATTGTAGCTAACGATTCTGGTTTTATTTTTATTTAAATTTAATGAATATGAATTTAGTTTTTCTGATATTAAATCCTTTATATTTTTAAGTGAATCATAATCATCAGAGCCGATAATCAAATCATCTGCATATCTACTATAACTAAGTTTATTATCCAAACAATATTTAGAAATAAACTCATCGAACTTGTACAAATATGAGTTTGAAATAATTGGACTAGTAGGTGCACCTTGAGGCAAGGCACCATTCAAAGTAACTATCTTTGCAAATAAAATGGCAAGCTCGGGTTCAATCTTGTTTTGTACAAAACATTTTGCGACTTGTTTGGTAGAAATGTTATCAAAAAAAGATTCTATATCCATACACAAAATAAACTTTCTATTCAAATGTACATTAGCATTATCTTTAATTGATTTGTTCTTCCTGTATGCATAGCAGTTTTCATGCTCTTTCAGTCGGATTAGAAAATAATCTAAGATCCAATACTGAACTGTCTTTAAAAATGCTCTAGGAGAACATATAACTCTTACACCTTTACCTGACTTCTTTGGTATTTCAAAATATCGATAATATTTTTCTGTTTGATTACAAAAATCTTTTAACAAGTATGAACTTACACCGACTAGTTCAGAAATTGTAATAATGGCATCATCAATACTGTCAAACTTACGAGGGATACTATTCGCACTATAGAAATTTAGATGAGTTGAAGTTAAGGGGGCTTCTGATTTTGAACCAATATTTAATTGCCAATATACCCTAGGCCAGAAATTCTTCTGGGTTTGGGGAAGGGGCCCCGAGGACAGAGGAATTTCTGGCCTAGGGGATACTTTTGTGCTTGATCTTGCTTGCTTAAGTGGTGATGCACCACCCATATTTCTTTCAGAAGCACCCTTATCAACAAAGCTAACATCCCTTACAGATTTCAGCAAGTAAAGTCGTTCTTTATCCTTTAGTGCTCTAAGCTGATTGCCTAAAAAATCATCGCCTTCATGCGTAATACTGTATAACTTGTTTCTTTTCGACACACATCTTATAAGACCATCAGTAATAAGCTTTTCAACTGTTTTTTCTATGTCAAACTCTTTGTTTGATTGCTTTAACAGCATCTGAATAATAAAGTGCTGAACCTCATTCGGGGTTGCTGGTTGGATCACGCCCAGCCCCCAAATGAAAGTTTTAAGGTTTAATTCACTACTCATGTTATTTTCCCTAAGCATGTGTGAAGACTAGTGATTCCATCTATAACATCTTTAATCATCGAGTCATTAAACTTACTAAATTCGAAAACACGTGCTTTAACTTTATCTTCCGCAAACTTAAAAGGGCCATCCTTGATAAAGTCTTGAGTTGTTATGACATTATCCTCATAGAATATATAAACATCTTTCTGTTTCCTACTATTAAATATGAAACTAGATAACAGAGACAACTGAGAAAAAGTTGAGTGATCATCTGCAATGATAACCAATGAACTACATTCTACGGACTCTATGAAGGTTCGCTCTTCAAGATGAGGGTATGAGCCTGTTTGTACTAAAACCTCCTTTCCACCACCAACTGAAAAATTAATTCCTTCTTGATTAAGTCCATGTATTAATTTGGAAAATACAGTTTTGGCTTTAGTGCTCGAACTACAATCACTAGGAGCACAAACCAATATTTTGTATTTTTTATCAGATATTTGAGTTAGCAACTCTTTTGCTAGCTCAGCTCTAGATTCTTCAGAGTTTAAAGGAGAATTATGGTGTAGGTTATTATGCAACTTTCCTAAGCTCGTATTTATCTCAACGTCTTTCCAAATTGTCTTTATTGCACTAACACCAACGAGATCTACTTCTGAGATAACACTGGTTTCAGGTAAAGCTTTAATAACACCTTGTAAATACAGTTCCCCATTGTGCTGACAAAAAATCCCTGAACCAGAAACTCCTTTAAATTGGCTAGCACCCGCTCCTCCCATATTTAGATTATGAAAGGTATCCTTATCCACTTTGACACTGTACTCGAATTTTTTATCACTTCCAGAGTATTGAATGTTATCAATAAATTGTGGACGAGCATCTGAAGAAGGGTAAACACATATCATTGAGTTGGTTAAAAAAGTATTATCTTTAACTTCCAGCAGATTTAGTTCAATAAAGGATTGAATATCCTCATTGCAACTGATTATTTGTAAAATTGATAAATCAGTCGTTTTTGCGTCTTCTAATTCCCCATGGATTTTTATAGGATTATATTTTATAGAATCTATTTCAACTATTAAATCTGCCAGTGAGTGACGTAAACCACTCCAGTCTTCTTTATATAAGACATGCCCACAAGTAATTATGAAAATATCATTTCCTTTTTTAAAAGGAATACAACTTCCAAGTAGAGAATCACTCATAGATGTTTTTACATGGCCAACCAATAAGTTTTTATGTTGAATTATTAAAGACACCACAGCTCTACATCCTGTTGCAAAATAAAAGTCAAACTTTCCATATCTTCCAAATATTTTTCTTTATACCGCTGTCTAATTAGACCTTCAATTGGGTAGTTTAAATAAACATTAAATATACAACCCTTTTGTTTCGCACGGTTTGATAGCAACCTCATCGTTTCGGGATCAGGATGTTCATACCTGCTACTATTTGTTGCAACAATATAATCATTACATTCAATTATTTCTAATAAATCTGCATCGGTATTATGCTTGCTACCATGATGTGAAAGTTTCACTAAATCAAACTTTAACTCTTTAGATTCTAATAAAGCCTCTTTTACATCGCCAGCGTGTGAATCACCTAAAAAGAGTGCCTTTTTATTCTTATATTCAATTACTAGACATACAGACGCTTTATTAAGGATATCTCCATTGTTTCTTTGAGACTTTTGATAGTCATAATTACCTTTTGCTTCGTCCCATACTCGACTCAAGTCCCAATTTTGACAAAGCTTTTGACAAAGCTCCAGAGATGGGAGTATGGGTTTGATCTTTAACCCCTCAATTTCAATAGGTGCTGTATTTTTTGTAATAGGGAGAAAGTCAGTACCTCTTTTCTGAAGCATTTTTTGAAGCGTATCACCATGCTCATATCGAACATCTGTGCCATTATAATTACTTGCCAAGTCGGGGTTATTCATAAAGAACGCGCAGTTTGTTATATCTATGTCAGCTTGTTTGATTAGATTGATGGCTCCGCCAATATGGTCATAATCTACATGCGTTATAAATATTGCTCTAAGATTGTTGCCCTGTACTTTTCTCAGTATCTCACCATATGTATTGGGCATACCACCATCAATCAAAACGCAGTTACCTTGCCATGTGATAACAAAAGAGTCACCAGTCATAGCTTTTAAGGAAGATACGATCATAAAGGAGCAAAAAATTAGGTAATTGATAAAGTTATCATCTCACAATCTAGTTGCATTGTTAACTCATTATCTAAACAGCAACTTGAATCGCCACTAATTTCCTAGACACCTAGTTAACCAGTGATTTTTCAAGTCTTAGGTATGTTGACTGGGAGTTTGAGCGCATATTTTACTAATATAGAACTCTTCAATAGGGATTCACAACGCTTTGCATTTTTGCTATGTATTGATTCAATTGAACAAAGTGGTGGTTAGCAGCAGCTTTTGTATTGCGTTGGTCAGCGATTAACAGGGGCTTACCCATAGAAATTTTTATCCGAAATTCACCTGATACTGCCGACGTTCTAACACGCTTTTGTCCCATTTTTGAGTCAGCGACATCTTCGTTGACTCACATATGCCCCAAAGCTTGTTTCACCTGATAGACGACTCAAATCACTAAACCATAATTTGACCTAGTTTTCTTAATGTTGGTTGGATTGGAGTAACATCACCTATCTATCAGGCGAGCGTTCTTGACCCAACTGGCATTGTTCTTATATGTATACTTGCGATTTAGAATTTTGAACATTGGAGACAAAAGTCTGCCCTCCAATTTTCTACATTGCCAATCGACTTATTTTAAAGGTATCATACTGAAATGTTTGAATTTACACTCATTTTTGATAAAAGTTGAAACTGACAAAAAATGCTATTCCTGCTATAAAAGGTGCCTATTCAATCGAAAGTATTGTCAGTGAACAAAGTGTTATGCAGGAGGGTGCGTTTGTCTATATTTGACCTGAAGTGAACGTTAAATAGGTAACTGCCCAAACATTGTTTAAATACAAATAAAGGAACGGACTAGCATGAACGGAAGCCAACCCAAAAATGCTGCGCTAACAACCGCTTTAGCATTTCATTTCCAAGCTATGATTGGATTGGAAAAATGCTTTTCACTTGAAGATGGGCAGTCTGTTTGGTTTGAAAAAGACGGTGATGTTAGCTTGATTTCTCAAGACGTGTTGGCATCAACGCAAACCGAAGTGAAAGACTACGCCGCACCTCTGACTGACCACCATGAAAACCTTTGGAAGACGTTAAAGAATTGGCTAGCGCCAGAGTTTGACAGCTCTCTATACAGTATTTTGGTGCTTCACACCACTCAAGCATTTGGCGCAACTACTCGCCTAAAAGAGTGGAACACACAAAGTGCAGAACAGCGTCTACAAATATTAAAAGATATTTTTTCGGAACGTAGCGAAGCCCAATTAAATGCCAAAAAGCAATCAGATGTTATCAAACTACAAAAAGCGGTAATGGCAGCTGATGAGGTATTTCTTAAAAATGTACTTAGTAAAGTCACTTTATTTACTCTAGCTGACAACGCGCTGGAGCTAGAAATGCAGATACTTTCCAGGCCAGTAGGTATTCCCAAAAATAACCTTAAAAGTTATCTTCATGGGCTTATTGGCTTTGTGTACGCACAGGCAACTCAGCAATCTTGGAGCATCAAGTACCAAGATTTTTCAGCGAAGTGCGAAGAGTTAACAGCTCATCTGTGTAAAAAAGAGTTCACCTTCCCAGTATTTTCTGGCTACGAAGCCTCTGAGCTAGAGGTTGAACTGTACCTGGACAGACCTTTTGTGCACAAAATTATCGAAATTGAGCATCACGAAATGATTCCTGACGCTGTAGGTAATTGGCTTGAGTTACAAAACTCACTGATTGAACAACTGGATGAGTACCCACTCTATAGAGACAAAACAATTACTTACCAGAATCAGTTGGTAAAAAAATTTAAGCTTGCCTATTCCAGTGCGCAACTTGAGTCAACAAATGCAATTAAAAGTTCAAAATTGCTTTATAACAAAACCATAGGTGAACAGCCATTGAACATGGGAAATGATATCCCTCCTTTTGAATATAAAAATGGCTTAATTCACGATGCGATGGATGATGAAGAACGTGACTTAAAATGGGAGGTTGAGCCATGAGTAGCATTGTCGGCGCACTGTACGAGCTGAAGTACAACCCATTCGAGTATGGGGCGTATCTTGCGTCATTTTACACAGCATTAGTTGAATCAGAAAATAACCTGTTACTTGCTCCTTTGGTTATTCCGCTTTGCAGTCATCCTGTTTTTGGTAAAACAATTTCAGGGGCTGTATTTGGAAAGACAAAACAAAGTTCAATTTGGTCTATTTTCAATGACCGTACCAAGCTTTATGACCTACAAGAGCGAATTGATGGGTTTCAAGAGTTAACGGAGCAATGCATTCAATATTGCTTAATCAATGACTGGTTATCTATCAAAGAACAAAGTTTGTCCCTTCACGCATGTGATGAATCTGATTTTTCATTTACCAATAAAAAAAATGCAGAGAAGCTAGGGCGATTATTCAGTGGTCACTCAGTGGTCGAAATTTATGCCTTTCTAGGGGTGAAGCCGCAATGAAAACATTAATTCACGAAATAGGCGTTATTGATAAGCAAGGGAATAAGCATCCCGTTAATTTTAAAAAGGGGCTAAATGTTGTTACTGGTAAGTCATCGACGGGTAAAAGTGCCTTAATCGAAATCTTTGATTATTGCTTTGGCAGTGGCGAAAACACCATTCCAAAAGGAGTCATTACCACAAGCGCCGCTATTTATTATGTTGCCTTTTCAGTTAATGAACAGAGCATCGTGATTGCCCGTGATCCTGACAAAGCGAGTAAGGCTTTTTTTCGTCTTGTTGAGTCGTTCAATTCTGACGATATTGTTGGCGATTATTTTAACAGTAGCTATTTTCGCCCGTTAGATCAGTTTAAGAAGCATCTAAGAGACTTTTTCTTGGATATAGATGATGTAGATGAATCACTAGCAGCAAGAGCCAATCGTCGGAATAACGCTAAAGCTGCAACTCCTTCAATACGTAGCTTTTCATCATTTATGCTTCAACATCAAAATCTTGTAGCTAATAAACATGCGTTGTTTTACCGATTTGATGAAAAGGACAAGCGTGATCAAGCGATAGACCATACCAAGATATTCTTGGGCTTAGTTGACCAGAAATACTTTCACTTGTCACAAGAGAAAGAACGGTTGAGCGCTGATGTCAGACGATTGGAGCGTCAGAAAGAAACAAACAAACGTACCTCTGAAAGCTATAAACAAAACGTTGGCCCCGTTTTAAGCCAGCTTTATGCTTTGATGGGATTTAAAGACGAGCCGCTAACTTTGGAAAAGGTACTACGGCACCCACAGAGTGCCAAAGACCAACTTGATAGTATTATAGTGCCTGAACAAATTAATCATAATTCAGATGCTGCCACGCAACGCTACAACCAACTCAAGCTAGAACGTACCCAAAAGACTGCCGAGTTAAGAAAATTGCAGCGCCAAACAGCCTCAATTAACAAACATATTCAAGAAGAAGAACGTTTTGTTGATAACGTAAAACAGTTTAGCTCGCCAAAACATGTCCATATATCGACTTCAGTTTGCCCATTTTGCCATACTGAAAAAAATACATTACGAGAAAGCGCAGAAAAACTGCAGCAAGCCATTACTAAGGTTTCGGGCAACCTTGCGCAAGCTCGTCCTATGAAAGCAAAGTTTGAATCGTCCTTGGTTGACGTACAACGCAACATTGAGGTTTTTGATAAGGAGTTGACCGCGTTAAATCAACAAATAACGGAAATCGAGAAAACAGAAAAGCAGTTGGCAGAGCTAAAAAGTCTGTATGAAAGCATTTTGATGCAGAAAGCCAAGCTATTTATGCTTCTCGATACCCTCAACATGGCCGATGATGCTGAACTTGAAAAGCAAATAAAAGAGATCACCAAAAAAATTAAAGGTATCAATAAAGATCTTGAACAATATGATGTACAAAAAGGGCTAGAAAACGCTTCTGCAAAGGTAAATGAATATATGGCTGAAATCGGCAGCCATTTTGAATTTGAAGCCAGCTATAAGCCAATCAATCTTCACTTCTCATTCGAGACATTTGACCTCTACCACTTAACGCAAGAAAACGGAAAAATCCATTTAAGATCAATGGGAAGTGGTGCCAATTGGTTGTATTGCCACGTAACGCTCTTTTTAGCTTTACACAAATATTTTGCTGAGTTAGGTAATAAATGCGCTATACCATCAATACTATTTTTTGATCAGCCAACGCAAGTATATTTCCCTAACTTCAATCGCGATAACTCTGAATCCTTTGAAGACCAAAAAAGCCAAGAAACAGAGCAACGTAAGATATTAAAAGTGGAACAAAATATAGATGAAGACATTGAGGCTGTTGAAAACCTATTTAGTCAGCTCTCGATTTATTGCAATGAGGTTGAGCTGAGCAACGGATTTTGCCCACAAATCATCGTAACAGACCATGCAGATAATTTGACGTTATCAAACGGGGAATCGTTTGAGGCTTTGGTTAATGGCAACCGTTGGCGAACACGCGGTTTAATTAGTCCTATAGAAGTGTAAATGTATAACTGGGGAAAGAAAGGACAGGTACATCTTTTTCTGATTATTACCATCCTTAACTAGGCTTTCATTTTGCGATTTTTCACTACTAGTTAAGGATGGCCTTCATGATGGTTTACGATACTTTTTCTAATCAAAAATCAGTCAACTTAGACTGAATGCTCTAAGTAGTTTTTGTCCAAAAGTAGATTTTAGCCTTAAAACGGGCTTTGTTTCCTAATAGTGAAATCCAATGTTTTTCGGGTTTAAATCAAAATAATATTCTAATTATAGATAAACGACTGACGATGAAACAAGGGTTTTAAGCGCCATACTGGCGCTCAAAAAGCACTCTGTAGTTATTTGTGCTTTTAGGAAACAAAGCCCTTAAAACGTTTTGCCTCGAAGCTGTTAAACCAAGCCCTTTAAATGGGCATCTATAAAACAGATAGGAAGCGTTGATGTGAATCATTTGTATAGAGTTGTTCCTAAAGAAGATTGGGTTGAGGCTGAGCGTTGCGGGCGTGTCCCTCGATGCCAGGCAGATAAACGGCGGGGCAGAGTTCATCTGAACGAATTGAAGGATGTGGAGCTTGTAGCGAACCGATGGTTTTCTGTTGAGGAAGAGCCTGTCGTTCTTGAGATTGATGTTTCTGGAATGGCGAAATATCTGAGATGGGAGGAGAGGACTGAGGAGCCTTTGGGTACCTGGCCAAATCTATATGTTGAGGGCGTACCTGTTGAGAGTGTGGTTCGAGTTTTTGCGTTAGACGCAGGGCCAGATGACGAAGGTGCTATCTCGTTTCGGATAGGAAAAACTCTGTCTGAGGAGTCTGTATTCTAACTAAGCATTGGAGCGCACTCTCTGCGCGACGCTAAAATTCGCAACGCTCGGTATTTTTAGTTCAGGTAGAGCCTTGTGTTTACAGAGCAATAGTTTTAGGTTGAATGGTTATGTTGCTCACTACTTAACACGTCGTTTTTAAAGGTAAAAATGAACTTTTTTTATGAATTACTATATGTGCTGTCATTATCAAAACGCACTCAGTTAGCCCTGATTTTTGGTGTCGTTTTTCACTTTGTAATATTATTGATTGGCAAATACTACATCGCTGAAATTGAGTTCCAAGGAGTAATGAAGCCATTAGAAGATGCCATTGTTGGGAAGTTATTACATAGGTACGATAAGGTAGCGTTATTCGTTTTGGTTTCGTTCTGGATCTTGGCTTTTAAATGTTACCGTAAAGACCGCAAAAGACTATATAGCTTATAGTGATATTGCAGCCGAGACTTGTGAACTTACTGAACGTCCCCTATGTATTTATCGGTTGAACTCGCTTTAGGGTAGAGGGATTTTTTGACTGCCATGGACTGATATTAAAGCTGCTGAGATATTCAATTACGACTCAAAGTCTTCGAACCATTGCCATGCCGTACCGAGTAGGTTCATTTGGTCTGACGCAAAATGCAGAGCAACTGATTGTCGCGTTTGACCGTGATATAGCTTTATACCATTAAAAAAACAATTAAGTACAATGGCTTACTAGGCCAGAATCACACTTAACGAATTAGATTTAACGACGGCCGAGTCGACAGGCAAGGGCGCTTCTGGGCTGGCACTATGGTTGAAACTATCGTCGAAAATGGCCCTTATCAAAGTAGTGATGCGGCACTTTACTGCTTAGGTCATCAAAGCCAATGCTTAAAAGTGTTGTCGACTTGGCCGTCGTTAAATCTATTGCGAGAACATCAGCATTTCGAATAGGCTCTGCTGGAGTCCAGATGGGCTAACTATGTACCATGCAGACTCACCAACACATGAAATATTTCAATATGATTTTGATCCCAACACGGCATCAGTCAGCAATAAGCGTTCATTTGTCACAACAGAACAAATGATTTTCCCTGATGGTTCTGAAGTCGATGCCGCTGGATATATTTGGAACGCTCAATGAGGTGGCGGCCAAGTGGTGCGTTATTGTCCCAAAGGTCAAGTCGATCTTACACTGACATTACCCGTCACCAATCCAACCAGTATTGCCATCGGTGGGCCAAACATGGACTGGCTCATCATCATCACCAGCGCAAAGCATTCCTTAAGTGCTGAACAATTATCAAATGAGTCCCAGGCAGGCGATGTACATATTTATCAGTTAGTCGGCATAAACGGACTGCAAAGTCATTTAGCCGAAATTTCCAAGATATTTACTTGAACGCCATCAGTCTGCAATTGACCTATGAAGATTGTCAGTATTGATACCAGTCAAAATGAACGCGCTGCTACGTGAATAATAGAGGGATTTGCCAGCCAACACTCTAAAGAATTCACGTAGCGACGCGATACAAAAACTGCGTTTTCCATTTACCAGCAAATAGCAACAAACCATCATCTAGTCCCCAAGCAACAAACTTAGTTAATCGTACCAATACACAAATAAGAGCAGGTAAGATGGCCCAGAAAATTTCGGCGGAAAAAAAGCAAATCTCAGTCTGCCGCGAAATCTCATTCTGAGTGGCCACGAACAAATGTGTCGATGTACTAATTAACAGACACAGGTAATTTAACATAATATACATTGTGCGTAGCCATATGTCTAATCACTCTATACCTTTCAAATGATCGATTGGTTTGTTGAATGCACTTTCATGACGTTCAATTTGGCTTGTGTGCAAATATTGCGATGTAGTGTCGATACTTTCGTGGCCAGCATCGGCTTGTACATGGGATAACGGTCTGCGGTTGATGTTGATATCGTGCGTAATGCCAGTGTGACGAATATTGTGGGCAGTAAGTTTGCGCATCTGCGCCGCATCTTGTGTAAAACCATCGATTTCTATACGTTCTGCAGCCAGATTAATTATTTTTTGAATTTCGTCGCGAACATGACGAATGCCTAGATTGGCATTGAGGATACCAACATCTCGGCCGCGTCCAGCAGCTTTGTGCCGTACAAACAAAGGATGATTTTCGTTTGGTCCTGGATAATCCGTTAATCCTAAAAACTGACGATATTTGACTAACGCATCGAGCAAGGCTTTTGAAATCGCAACACTGCGTCTTTTACCACCTTTACTCAACGGAATATGAAAACTCCAGATGCCCGTTTGCTGATTACGTTTAAACTGGTTCATCACCGGCGAATAACCCGCACGTGCAGACACATCTGAAATGCGTAAATAACAGCAATAAATCAATGTAATGAGGAATAAACTTCTTTGATGTAACTCAGGAAATTCTTCTGCTAGCCCAGTAACGGTCGCCATAATATATGACCACTGTAATTCAGTGAATGCGAGACTATTTTCATCTTCATGAGTTTGACACTGATATTGCCTGTTTGCTGCAAATCGACTGTGATTAAGCCAGATTTGGGCAGGATTCCGCTCACAATATTCTTCACTTGTCAGGTACGAATAAAACGAAGACAAAATGGCCATTTTCGTTTTTAACGCATTATCGCTTAACACATAAGGCATGATTTGCCCGAGTTGTTTTTTGCCGACAAATGGTCGCCATTGCGAGTTTGGAACCCGTTCATCATGCAGTTTATCGTACTTAAACTGTGGCACATTAAAATAACCGATCAGTGCTATCGGCGGTGCTTGGCAATAATCAACGTAACGGCTCATGTCTTTGCGCGTAACTTGAATGGGAGACATTGAAACCACATCAAAACACCAATGCAGAAACGTGGTGAGTTCACTGCGATAAGCTTTATAGTTGTTTTCGTTATGCTTTTGCTCAAATAGCCAATCACTGGCATGCTCGATGACTAAGCCCGCATCAACCACCTTTTTCATGCTAATTTGGGTGATATATTGGTTAACAATACTATTGCCAACTTGTATGAATTCAAATGAGTCAAATAACGGGATTACTGGAGGAAGTTGCATATTACATCTGAATTATAAGAGTTTCTTGTATGATAATACTTAAACGTAAATGCCGATAATGTTATTTATCGGCATCAAGATATGTCAGATTTTTAGCGCAACTTGAAAATGAACATTGCTGACAAGTAATACGCTTTTTGCAACAGATCAAGCATAGCTGCCACACTTGCTGTTTCGATTGGCTATCTAAGCACGTGAAGTCAGATGCGCAGATGTGTCCATCATGTATCAGTTGTGCCAATTTATGCGCTGAAATTGATAAGTTAATTCGATTAGTCATGCCCTTTCCCTCCCTATCATTATTTGATAGTAACAGAATACACAAATGAGAATCGTTATCACAATGTAATTTAAGGAGTGCCACTCACCTCGCTATTTTATGCAAGATTTTGCACCGCTTTGAAATGTGTCTACTACACTGATTATGTGATCATTATTTTTACTTGAATGAGGTATCGGATGCTGATTGATCTTGCAAAGAAAAACCCTCTTTTTTCCGGTAAAAAGTCTACCGAGACAACAGAGTCTGGTATTCCTTGGAAGGTATTAGTGGTCGATGATGAACCTGATGTTCATACCGTCACTAAGCTTGCCCTCTCCCGCTTTAAACTTGATGGCCGTGCCCTCACCTTTATCAATGCTTATAGTGCCGAACAAGCAAAAGAATTACTCAATCAAGAACATGACATCGCCATTGCCTTTATTGATGTTGTCATGGAAAGTGACCATGCAGGGTTAGAACTAGTAAAGTGGATCCGTGAAGAATTACTGAATAAAACCACTCGATTGATCTTACGTACAGGCCAGCCAGGGCAAGCACCTGAAGAAGACGTTATCGTCAATTACGATATTAATGATTACAAAGCAAAAGCTGAACTGGATTCCCGTAAGCTGATGACCAGCGTCTACTCAGCCCTTCGCTCTTATCGCGATATCATGGAAATCGAGCAAGCAAGGCGCACCCAAATAAATCACCGTAAGGGCTTAGAAAGAGTACTAGAAGCCACCTCAGGATTATTTGAACTACGCACCCTGCATAAATTCGCCGATGGGCTACTGACTCAAGTGGCCACTCTACTTAATCTCGATTCAGAAACGCTACTGCTGACTTGTAATGCGATTGATGCGATTAGTGGTCATGTTGAACCTGTCAATATAGAAATCCTTGCTGGTACTGGCCAATTTGCTAATAAATCCCACATTACGCAACTACCTGAACATATTGATCGTCTACTGCGCAGTGCGCTCACCCAACAGCGGTGCCTTTATGAAGACAATTGCTTTATCGGTTACTTTCCCACCAAAGGCGGTTTAATCAATCTACTTTATATGGATGGTATTGATAGAATTGATGATCTTGATAAGAAACTCATTGATATTTTTGCCATCAACGTGGGCATAGCCTTTGAAAATTTGCTGCTCAATCAGGAGGTGGAAGATACACAATCAGAGCTTATTTTACGTTTAGGTGATGTTGTTGAAAGCCGCTCGAAAGAAGCTGCCAATCATGTGAAACGTATGGCGGAGTATTGTTCTCAATTAGCATTACTCGCCGGTTTAAGTGAATACGAAGCCGATTTACTGCGCCGTGCCTCACCAATGCATGACATTGGTAAAATTGCGATCCCCGATGCTGTCCTACTTAAACCCGGCAAATTAGATGACGAAGAATGGAAAGTTATGCGTCAGCACCCTATGATTGGCCATCAAATTCTTGCAAATTCTGAGAGACCAATACTAAAGGCCGCATCAATTATTGCACTGCAACATCATGAAAAATATGATGGTTCTGGTTATCCTGCAAATCTAAAACAAGACGAAATTCACATTTTCTCGCGGATTGTGGCAATCGCAGATGTGTTTGATGCCCTTTCCCATGCCCGCTGTTATAAAACAGCTTGGCCTTTAGAAGAGGTTTTAGCTGAAATGCGTAAAGGGGCGGCAACACACTTTGATCCTCACTTATTACAGCTCTTTATTGAAAATGTAGACATTTTTGTCAAAGTAAAAGAAAACTGGAAGGATCACTAATCTGTAATATGCCCAGTTGATGGTCTTGATGTTTAGAAAGCCATATCAAGCACTTTCAAAGATATATCAAGGCAGTTTTAACCATTGTCATCTGCGAGAAAATCAAAAACAGCCGTTTGAGTTTCACCATTAACGCTAAAACTAACAAAGCCACGCCAAACCATGTAGCCACTACTACAAGAACCGTAGACTAACTGACCGATATAAGTCATTTTGTCAGTTTGCTTCACATTTACAGGAATAACACCCATAAACATGTCTCTTCCTTCTAAGCGGATTTGCACATTAGAAATTGGCATGGAAGATAACAACTGTAATGTCAATGGCTTTTCGCTTGGTGCACTACCTGGTGACAAGCGAAAAGTGAGCTCAACATCCCCAACTTTTTTAACACAATCCCCCTTAGAAAATTGGCAAAGTGAAGGATCAAGACTGCTTTTAAGTGTGACTTGCTTTGCATCTTCCTTACAAGCTGTGAGATTGAAGCTAAATAATGCAATAAATAAATAGGGACTCAGACGAGTTAGCACAAAGATTAACCTTATGATGCAATATGTTAACATTCTATGGCGTAGGTTGATCTAGATCAACTTTCCACACCCCTTCTTTGGTATCTTTTTTGATATGGCTCAAGTATCATTGCGAAACCTCATATTTGAGCAAAAATATGCAGGGTAACGCATTGACATCACTCAGCAACCTTAATAGGGAGGCTGAGTTTTATGTCATTTATAACAGGTAAAGCTTGTCTTTACTAAAAGTAAAAGTAATAAGCAGTGGAAGCATTATGATGAACCATTCCCAGCCAACAGGCGCTGATTACAATTACGCCATTGTCCGCCAATTTGCCTTAACCACAGTTTTGTGGGGTATTGTTGGTATGTCAGTCGGCGTATTAATTGCGGCTCAGTTAATCTGGCCTCAGCTGAACTTTGACACTCCTTGGTTAACGTATAGTCGCTTGCGACCATTACACACCAATGCGGTGATCTTCGCGTTCGGTACATCAGCCCTTTTTGCAACATCCTATTATGTCGTACAACGCACCTGTCAAACCCGACTATTTGCACCTAAGTTAGCCGCATTTACGTTTTGGGGATGGCAAGCCATCATTCTGTCAGCAGCTATCTCTTTACCAATGGGTTTCACCCAAGGAAAAGAATACGCTGAATTAGAATGGCCTATCGATATCGCAATTACTATCGTTTGGGTGTCCTACGCTATCGTGTTCTTCGGTACTATTATCAAACGAACAACTTCGCATATTTATGTGGCGAACTGGTTCTTTGGTGCCTTTATTATTACCGTTGCCGTACTTCACATAGTTAACTCTATGGCAGTACCAGTCAGTCTGTTCAAGTCATACTCTCTGTATAGCGGCGCTGTCGATGCTATGGTGCAGTGGTGGTATGGTCACAACGCTGTAGGTTTCTTATTAACCGCAGGCTTCTTGGGGATGATGTATTACTTCGTACCTAAGCAAGCAGGTCGTCCTGTGTACTCTTACCGTCTTTCTATTGTCCACTTTTGGGCACTGATCGCACTGTATATCTGGGCTGGTCCTCACCACTTACATTACACAGCTTTACCTGACTGGACTCAGTCTTTAGGTATGGTGATGTCACTGATCCTATTCGCACCTTCTTGGGGCGGTATGATTAACGGTATCATGACCTTGTCTGGCGCTTGGCATAAACTGCGTACTGACCCTGTGTTACGTTTCTTAGTTGTTTCTCTGTCTTTCTACGGTATGTCTACCTTCGAAGGCCCTATGATGGCAATTAAGACAGTTAACGCATTATCACACTATACAGACTGGACTATCGGTCACGTTCACTCCGGCGCGCTAGGCTGGGTTGCAATGGTGTCAATCGGTTCTCTGTATCACTTGATCCCTGTATTGTTCGGTCACGGCCGTATGTACAGCATCAAGTTAATTAACGTCCATTTCTGGTTAGCGACTATTGGTACTGTACTTTACATCGTCTCTATGTGGATTTCAGGTGTAATGCAAGGTCTGATGTGGCGCGCAGTGAATGCTGACGGTACTTTGACTTACAGCTTTGTTGAAAGTCTGGAAGCTTCTTATCCTTTCTACTTTGTACGTTTCCTTGGCGGTTGTTTCTTCCTGACCGGTATGCTGATCATGGCATATAACGTGATCCGTACTGTGAAAGCCTCTAAAGATTCATTGCCAGCATTGGCTGAACCAACAGCGGCTTAAAGGAGCAAACTCGATGAAATTTAATCATGAGATAGTTGAAAAAAACATCGGTTTGTTAGCGATTTTTACCGTTATCGCTATCAGCTTCGGTAGTCTCGTTGAAATCACACCGTTGATTTTTCAAAAAGATACGACTGAGCCAGTTGAAGGTTTAAAGCCATACACTGCCCTGCAAATTGAAGGTCGTGACATCTATGTTCGTGAAGGTTGTTATAACTGTCACAGCCAGATGATCCGTCCTTTACGTGCAGAAACTGAACGTTATGGTCACTACTCTGTCGCGGGCGAATCAGTTTGGGATCATCCATTCCAATGGGGTTCTAAGCGTACGGGTCCTGATCTTGCACGTGTTGGCGGTCGTTATAGCGATAAATGGCATGAAGTTCACTTAATCGATCCTCGTGCTGTAGTTCCTCAATCGAATATGCCAGGGTTCCCATGGTTAGCCGAAAACAAGTTAGACGGCAAACTAACGGGTGACAAGATGACTATCCTACGTAACCTGCATAAAGGCGGTTACAAAGGTAATGATCTTTATACCGATGAAGAAATCGCAGGCGCACAGCAAGCTGTTGCGGGTAAGACAGAAATGGACGCCTTGATTGCATATCTTCAGTCTTTGGGTCACGCACTCAAATAAGGAGGCAATATATGGATTACGGCACATTACAAGGCATTTTAACCATCATTGTGATGCTGACCTTCGTCGGTATATTTGCTTGGGCATATAGCTCGCGTCGTCAAAAATCATTTGATGAAGCAGCTAACCTTGTGTTTTCCGATGAGGAAGTCAACAAGGTATCGAAGGACTCAGGAGAGAATAAGTGATGAGTAGCTTCTGGAGTGTTTGGATTACTGTACTCTCGTTAGTCGTGATCGCGGGTTGTTTTCTATTACTGCGTGTGTGTTCTAAGAACACCACTGACGTAAAAGAAGGCGAATCCATGGGTCACAGTTTCGACGGTATTGAAGAACTCAATAACCCACTGCCAAAATGGTGGAGTTATATGTTCTATATCACTATCGTGTTTGGCTTGATCTATTTGGCCTTATATCCTGGTTTAGGCAACTACAAAGGCCTATTAGGCTGGAGCAGTGCGAACCAAAGTATTGGTACTGAACAGGGGATTAAAGCCGATTCTGCTGCCGCGGTTGAGTTAGCCGCAAAAGAAGGTCGCTGGGTGCAATATGATCAGGAAGTGAAGCACGCCGATGACAAATATGGCCCAATCTTCGCGGCTTACTTGGCAACACCACTAGAAGAATTAGTGAAAAACCAAGAAGCGTTGAAAGTGGGTGGCCGTTTGTTCCTGCAAAACTGTGCTCAGTGCCATGGTTCTGATGCACGTGGTAGCAAAGGCTTCCCTAATCTTACCGATGGTGACTGGTTATATGGTGGTGAATTAGCCACGATTAAGACCACTATCATGGCAGGTCGTCATGGCATGATGCCACCCAAAGGTGGTTTGCCAATCGAAGATAGCGAGATTGCTGGTTTAGCTGAATACGTTGTTAAATTGTCTGGTCGTGAGCATGACGAGAAACTCGCTGCCCAAGGTCAAGGCTCATTCATGAAAGGTTGTTTCGCGTGTCATGGTATGGACGCTAAAGGCAACAAGTTTATGGGTGCTCCTAACTTAACTGACGATGTTTGGTTATATGGCGGTAGCCGTGGCATGATCGAAGAGACCATTAAACATGGTCGCGCAGGTGTGATGCCAGCGTGGAAAGACGTTCTCGGTGAAGAGAAAGTTCACGTCATTACAGCTTATGTTTATAGCTTGTCAAACAAGTAATTAGGTATAAGTAACACTAAGGCCTCGAAGACTTCGAGGCCTTTTTTTTAAAGTGCTAAAACCGTCTTTTAACGGTAAAATGGTGCAAATTTTTTGAATGGGTATCTGACATGAGCGAACAACAAGCCTGGTATAAGCAGTTCTGGCCTTGGTTTTTAATTATTCTTCCTTTATGTGCCGTCGTCGCAAGTTTTACCACGCTAAAAATTGCCCTTACGAACTCGGACTCTTTAGTCGCCGAGGATTACTACAAAGATGGCAAAGCCATTAATATGGACTTAAGTAAAGTGAAGTATGCCAAACAAATAGGCATGAATTTTTCACTCGATCAAGCCAATAATGAGATTTTACTGACGCAGCAAGGGGGACCTGCATATCAAGCCGCCTTGAAAGTCGAGTTCTATCATCCAACCATTGCCGACAGAGATATGAAACTCACTGCGACGGCCGATGCCAGCAATGTGTATCGCATTACCATCCCTACTACCCTAACCGGCCCTTGGGAAGTTCGCCTCGAAAGTTACGATGGTAAATGGCGAATTCACCAACGCGTTGAATTAAAAGATCACGTCCAACTTTGGCTGAATTGATTGTGGTTAAATAAGTAGCGCTATGACGTATCCAAGTTGTTTTCACTGCCAAGAGCCCGTTCTAACGGGCCAGCAGTTTGTGACTCGCATTAATGAACGTGATGAACTGATGTGTTGCCCTGGCTGCCAGGCGGTTTCTCAAGCGATTGTCGATGCGGGATTACTCAGTTATTACAAGTTCCGCACTGAGCCTGGCAGTAAACAGAATGCCCTGGTCCCCGAAGCATTAACGCAATTTAGCGCCTATGACTTGCCCGAAGTGCAGCAAGACTTTGTGCATTCTGAGGACAATGTCGAATCAGTATCACTCTCCATCGATGGTATCACCTGTGCAGCCTGTGCTTGGTTAATTGAACACAAAGTCAAACAACTCGCGGGCGTGAGCCAAGTGCTAGTCAACTCAACCACCCAACGCGCCATGATCAGTTGGGATAAACGCAAGGTAAAACTTAGCGATATTCTCGGACAAATTAGTCGTATTGGCTATCAAGCCGCGCCCTACCAAGTTGACGAACAAGAGCTCAACAATAAACTCAATAGTCGCAAATTTTTACTGCGTTTAGGCTTAGCTGGCTTTGCGACTATGCAAGTCATGATGTTCGCCCTCGCCCTTTATACTGGCTACTTCACTGATTTAGACGTGCAGTATCGGGACTATTTCCGCTGGGTCAGCATGATTTTTGCCACGCCTGTGGTGCTTTATTCGGCGCAGCCCTTCTATTTTAGTGCCATTCGTACCCTGCTCAGCGGCAAACTCAATATGGATGTGTCTGTTTCGATTGCCATTGGTGGTGCCTATACCGCAAGCTGTTTTGCCACAGTGAATGGCACAGGCGAAGTGTATTTTGAATCCGTATCCATGTTTACATTCTTTTTGTTACTCGGGCGTTACTTCGAGCAAAAGGCAAGACAAAAGGCCTCGGTCAGCTCCAGTAATTTACATAAATTGGTGCCGCTCACTGCACACTTAGTCACCGAAAATGGTCAAGAAGAAATTCCGGCCAAAAAGTTACGCCTCAATGATGTGATCCTTGTGAAACCAGGAGAAATGGTTGCGGCCGATGGTGTGGTGATTGAAGGCCACACAAATATCAATGAAGCTATGCTCACAGGTGAGCAAATGCCCATTGAAAAACAGCAAGATCAGCAAGTGTACGCTGGTACTATCAACGTCGACCAACCGATAAAAGTTAAAGTTACCGCATTGGGGCAAGACCAACTCGTGGCTGAAATTATTCGACTGCAGGAACTGGCATCCAATACAAAACCTGCGATAGCCCTATTAGCCGATAAATTATCCCGCTATTTCTCGGGTACGATTCTAACAATCGCGACGATCACCTATTTGGTTTGGCAACAGATTTCCCCAGAGGATGCCTTTTGGGTAACGTTATCGGTTCTGGTCGCCACTTGTCCTTGTGCCTTAGCGCTAGCGACACCGACCGCCGTCACCTGTGCAACCGCCATTTTTACCCGTCTTGGGATCATTACCCGCAAAGCCGGTGTCTTTGAAAAACTTCCGCAGATTAAACATGTGGTCTTTGATAAAACTGGCACCCTTACCTGTGGTACGCTCTCTATCGGGCAAACGCAGTGCATGGCCGATTTAACAAAGACGCAGGCCTTAGCTATTGCCGCAGCGCTGGAAACAGGCTCTCGTCATCCGATTGCGGCTGCATTTGCCCTATTTGCCGATAATACCTTGGTCGCAGAACAAGTTCACCATGAAGTCGGCTTTGGTGTTCGAGGCCGTATCGAGGGGACTGATTATTTAATTGGTAATGCTGTATTTACTGGTGCACGTGTCGATACTCAGGACCCAACCCAAAAGATTTGGTTAGCACGCTCAGCTAATGAGCAGCTTGAAGTGCTTGCCAGCTTTGAGATCCAAGACAATATTCGTCAAGACAGTAAGGCCACGATTGAAATATTAAAGCAACAAGGTTGTCGCATTAGTATCGCCAGCGGCGATAGCTCCGGACATGTGCATCAACTGGCCAAAGAGCTGGGAATTGAAGATGTGCACAGCGGATTAACGCCCGCGGGTAAACTTGCCCTAGTAACGAAATTACAACAGCATACTCGCGTGGCGATGTTTGGCGATGGCATCAATGATGCGCCTGTACTTGCGGGGGCTGATTTGTCGGTCGCCATGGGCAGTGGCAGTGCGATTGCCAAAAACAGTGCCGATTTGATTTTACTGGGCGATCATCTATCCCGTTTCACCCAAGCTGTCGCGGTCGCTAAACTGACCACGCAAATTATTAAACAAAATTTAGCGTGGGCGCTGGGTTACAACGCCCTTATCTTGCCTTTAGCTGTCACTGGTCATGTGGCACCTTATATTGCCGCGATTGGCATGTCGGCGAGTTCTTTGATTGTGGTCGGTAATAGCCTGAGATTATTACGGGTAAAAGTGTGATCATAATAAAACGTTTAACCAGATAGTAAGAGGTCATTATGGAAATTATTTATGTGCTTATCCCCATTGCCATGATCTTCGTCGCCATTGCGGTAATGGTCTTTTTTTGGGCAGTAAAATCTGAGCAATTTGACGATCTTGACCGTCAAAGTGTTTCTATATTGTTTGATGAAAATACTGACAAACCTGGCCATCTAGCCCCCCCCGCCATTCAGTCAACAGCAGAACATGATGACATCGCAGCGCAGCAAGCGATAAAAAATCAGCAAAAAGGCATGCCTTTGTGATTGAGTACAATGTCACTGGTGCCTTTCTCGTCGGCTTGATGGGAGCTGCACATTGTTTTGGTATGTGTGGCGGTTTAGTGGGCGCGTTTTCCGCCCAAATCCCCCATCCTAAAATAGGTAACCAGCTAGCCCATCAGCTTAAATATTTACTGAGTTACAATTTAGGACGTATTTTAAGTTACACCTTAGCGGGCGGCTTAGTAGGCGCATCGTCGGCAGGTCTTGGTCACTTATTTGAACTGGATATTTATCTGATTGTCCTGCGCATGGTTGCTGGACTGATGATGATTGCAACAGGGCTTTACATCGCTAAAATATGGGTTGGAATAGTGCAAATTGAGCGTGTAGGTCAATGGCTATGGCAATATTTAAAACCGCTAGCGCAGCGCCTTGTTCCAATCAAGAATCCGAGCCAAGCAGTCATGGCGGGATTCATTTGGGGCTGGCTCCCCTGCGGCCTCGTCTATAGCACCTTAACTTGGTCGGTTGCATCTGGCTCTGCCAGCCAAGGCGCCTTAATTATGTTAGCCTTTGGCTTGGGTACTTTACCCGCTCTATTAAGCGCTGGCGTGGCGGCAAAACGCCTTGCTGCATGGGTACAAAAGAAAACCGTTAGACTATTGAGCGGCTTACTGTTAATTGCCTTTGGTGGTCAAACTTTATATATCGCACTCGCGCAGCTAAACTAGCCCAAGTGAGTGAATTGGTTTAACATGGTTGCAGTGGATAAACTTGAGAATCAACATGACAATTGAACAAAATAAGAATCGTCGTCCTGCCGCTAGCGGATGCACAATCCATTGTCACGATTGCAGTATGGGTACCCTTTGTATTCCTTTTACCCTCAATGCAAGTGAGCTAGATCAGCTCGACGATATTATTGAGCGTAAAAAGCCAATCCAGAAAGGCGAGCAAATTTTTAAGTCAGGTGATGCGTTGAAATCCCTGTTTGCGATCCGCTCTGGCACCATCAAAAGTTACACTATTACCGAGCAAGGTGATGAGCAGATAACGGGCTTCCATCTGGCGGGTGATGTGATTGGTTTTGATGGTATTCACGCTCAGTTGCACCAGAGTTTTGCACAGGCCCTCGAAACCTCTATGGTTTGTGAAATCCCCTTTAATATCCTCGATGAACTTTCGGGCACTATGCCTAAGTTACGTCAGCAGATCATGCGTCTAATGAGTAATGAGATCATGAGCGATCAAGAAATGATCCTGCTGCTTAGTAAGAAAAATGCCGAAGAACGTCTAGCAGCGTTTATCAGCAATTTAGCAAATCGTTTCGGCAGCCGTGGTTTCTCACCTAAAGAATTCCGTTTAACCATGACCCGCGGTGACATTGGCAATTATCTCGGTTTAACCGTTGAGACCATCAGCCGCTTACTTGGACGCTTCCAAAAGTCAGGCTTGATTGAGGTTAAGGGTAAGTACATCACTATCCTCGACTCGCAAGAGCTAAATCTGTTAGCGGGTAATTCTCGCATCGCGAGATAGTCAATCGCAAGAGCATTAACCGTGAGAGGCCAAGCGCTAAATAATTGTCGCCAATAGCATAACAGTTTAATGGTAAAAGCTGTGCTTGCTAGACATGTCATGCAGATTAAGGCATGATTTTTAAGCGAGTTTTAATCAATTTCAAATGAGTTTGATCTAGAACAATACAGCTCACTGCCAAAGGCTCATGATGATATTGAGCCTATGACTAAAGGAACCAAACATGAAGGATTATCAAAAAATACTGGTTGTGGTTGACCCTACCACTGAGAATCAAGTTGCCCTTGCACGAGCGGTCGCCTTGGCCAGTAAATGCAACGCTCAAGTCACTGTGTTTCTTTCTATCTTCGACTTCTCTTACGAAATGACTTCGATTCTGTCGAATCAAGAACGCGAAGCCATGCGTCAAGGTGTCATAGATCAACGGCTCGCCTGGATCCAAGACTTACTCGCCGCTTATACTCATCTGCAACTCAATATCGATACTCAAGTCATTTGGCATAACCGCCCCTTTGAAAGCATTATTAATCATGCTATTTCAGGGCAATACGATTTGATTGTTAAAGGCACCCATGCCCACGACAAACTCAAGGCGGTGATCTTCACTCCAACTGATTGGCATTTAATGCGTAAAGCCCCTGTGCCAGTGTTGATGGTGAAAGCCCATGACTGGCCAGCCACGGGTAAAATCCTCTGTGCTGTGAATGTGGCAACCGAAGATACCGATCATCAAATGCTTAACGGTAAAATTATTGAACATGCAAAAGATTTGGCGAAAAAGTTCTCTGCTGAAGTACATTTAGTTAATGGTTATCCCGGCACGCCAGTTAACTTAGCCATTGAGCTTCCTGACTTTGATGCCCAGTCATACAACGAAACCATTCGCATGCAGCATGAGCAGCGCGTGAGTTATCTTGCAGGCGCTTATGATATTAATCCAAGTCATTGCCATGTAAAAGAAGGTTTACCAGAGGATGTGATCCCTGAGCTGGCTGAAAAACTTGATGCTGAATTGGTGATCCTAGGGACTGTTGGTCGTACCGGATTTTCAGCAGCACTGATAGGCAATACCGCTGAACATGTTATCGATAGCATCAACTGCGATTTATTGGCTATAAAGCCCGATGGTTATAAATCACCGTTAGAAGAAGCCTAAGCAATACGCGGCTCTTTACCCCGCCAAAGATAGCTGGAATAATACGCGCCCTGAAACTGTGTTACTGGGCGCTTTTTTATGCTTGAAGCTATATCTGAAGTTACGGCAAATCCTATGCCGGAAGAATTATCAAAAAAACAAACTACCCGTCTGAATAAATTACAGAAGCGGCTTCGTCGTGAAGTGGGTAGCGCGATTGCCGATTACAATATGATTGAAGATGGCGATAAGATCATGTGCTGCCTCAGTGGCGGTAAAGACAGCTACGCCATGCTCGATATTTTGATGAATCTGCAGCAACGTGCGCCCATTCAGTTTGAAATCATTGCGGTTAATTTAGATCAGAAGCAACCGAGCTTCCCTGAGCATGTATTGCCCGCCTATCTCGATAAGCTCAATGTGCCTTATCACATCCTCGAGAAAGATACTTACTCGATAGTAAAAGACAAAATCCCTGAAGGTAAAACCACCTGCTCCCTGTGCTCTCGCCTGCGCCGCGGCACGCTTTATGGCTTTGCTCAGCGTATCGGCGCCACTAAAATCGCCCTAGGCCATCACAGGGATGACATTATCGAGACCTTGTTCTTAAATATGTTCTTTGGCGGTAAGATGAAAGCAATGCCGCCAAAGCTGCTGTCGGATGATGGCGCTAATATCGTCATACGTCCCCTAGCCTATTGTCGCGAGAAAGATCTCGAAGAATATGCCAGCTTAAAAGAATTTCCAATCATTCCATGCAACTTGTGTGGCTCACAGGAAAACTTAAAGCGCGCCGCAGTCAAAGACATGCTAAATCAATGGGATAAACAATACCCAGGCCGCATTGAAACAATATTCACCGCCATGCAAAACACCGCACCATCACAGGGTGTTGACCGTGAGCAGTTCGACTTTGTGTCTCTAACACGTGACCCAGATGCGCCTATGCGTGGTGATGTTGCTGAAGCCAATCTACCTGCATTCGATTTTCTTGATATCGCCAATCGTGGTCGTATCGATTTGGATGCAGCAAAACGCATTGATATTGTTAACACTTACGAAGTCTAACTTAGACTGAATTTAGCGCCTATTCAGTAAGAGAAGTTAACGCAACGAAAGTAAACAAGATAAATTAACACAACAAAAATGCCCACTTAATGTGGGCATTTTTATGGCTACAGAATAAGTTAAGACTCCCGACACTATCTTTGAGCCCGCGCTTCTGAATCGATTATTTCAAGATGCCTATTCAAAGATACAAAGATGATTACTTCACCCAAGGACTTAACACTAATGGCTGGGCACTGAAGCTTAGCGTGGTGATGCTTTCAAGCTCATTAGCGGCTAATTTATAACTGCCTTTTATCGCTTTTTCACGGCCATTAAGGCGTACATAGACTTCTTGTTCAGGTGAGAATTCAAAGTTTAAGCCAGTAATGGATTCCCTAAAATAACGCATTGGGAAGCCTTGCATAGCACCGAGCAGCGTGTCCATCTCAGTCATGATTTGTTGTAAGCGCGTTTTATCGTACTCGGCTAATGTCTGTTTTGCTCTAACTTGCATTGCAATACCACATCCCTCAGCGCTGCCAGCGAAATGCAGATTAACCAAGGCTCGCTGATCTTTTAAATCATCATCTAAGGGAATGAATAACCGCTGAGCATCAGTATACGTCAGTGGCGTTGAGGTTTTTTCACTGGAAATAGAACCACTTTGGATCAAACAATTCTTTTGCATTGGAACACTAAAAGCCACTTCCACGAGTTGATAACCGCCTTTATTGACTTGTTTCAACCTATCATAAAAGCCTTTATATTCAAGGGATACAGTTTCTGCAGCGGCGCTAGTTGCCAAAAAAAACAGGCTACTAAACAACAGTTTTTTATACATCGACATTCACCAAATATTTTTCATTATGACGTAACATATCAAGCAGCTCATCAATATAAGCCTCTTGTCTTTCTGAATAATTCACTAAACCGTAAATCAATTGATCCGCTGTTGGCTCTAGCTCCTGTGAACGTAAATCTGCTCGAATAGAGCGAAATAACGCATAGGCAGTATTAGAGTTTAAATTACGCATATAGGATGAAACCGATTCATCGACCGATGAAAACACTTTCACCTCATGACTTTTACCCGAACCACGTGAGGACGGCACTATGCCGCAGCCAGAAGTAAAACACCATTCACCAAAAAAGTTAAAACCTTCTCTGGCAAAACGTGAACTCCCCCAACCCGATTCATTCGCGGCTTGAATTAACACCATAGATTCCGGCACGATATCGACACGTTTAAGTAAGCTTGCTAATGACTTAGCATCTACGTTACGCGCCGCATATTGGTATTTATCAAATAACGCATTGATCTGCGCTAATTCGGTATCAGATAAACTCTTACCATTATCGACTAAGGCAAGCATCTCATTGATAAAGCCACGCTCCATCAAGATAATGGCATTCTGTTGCTGAACAATCGGCCGCAGGAAATCAAAAAAAGCTTTCTTCTTTTCGGTAATGTCGCTGATCGCTGAAAAGTCAGGGACTTGCGTAACAGGATCGACATCGCTAACGAATTGGGGCGCAATAGCGGATGAGTCACTCGAGTGAGGAATGATCCAAACTCGTAATGCAAAAATCGCCACTATGACCATGGCTAATGCCAATGTAAACGAACCGATTCTACCCGTTTTCAATCATTCACCTTAGGTGTAACGCCCTTATTGGGCAAATAAAGGCCGGATTATAAGCTATTTGTCAGATTTCACGAAATTTGCCCATCATCATGATCACGAACTCAGGTACAATATTACGCCTGAGGCACCATTATCGAGTCGAGCTTGCTATTACGCCGTCATTTATAGATGCAAGCATTTGACTGAGTATTTATACTAAGGTTCCTTAGCGTTATCACCATTGCACAACGGCTCATGAGTCATCCCGCTTATAGCGACAATGGATGGCTATGACATTAAATTTTCGGGTATTCAGGAAGGAAGAACCCAGATGCAGCATTTGATGTTAAATCAATTTGAACGTGTCGTCGCCATTGGCGGAGGCCATGGTTTAGGCCGAGTATTATCCTCACTCGATTTTTTAGGCAACCGCCTTACAGGGATTGTCGCCACCACTGATAATGGTGGTTCTACTGGTCGACTGAGAGCCGAACAAGACTGCATTGCTTGGGGTGATTTACGTAACTGCTTATCCCATTTAGCTAATCGTCCTTCCGTTGGCTCGCAATTGTTCGAATATCGTTTCCAAGGTGCCACTGAACTCAGTGGCCATAATTTAGGTAATTTAATTTTACTGGCTCTTGATCAACTCTGCGTTCGTCCATTAGAAGCGGTTAATCTCATCCGTAACTTACTTAAGATAGAAACCCAACTTATTCCCATGTCAGAGCAGCCCACTCACTTAGTGGCCCTGCAAGCCTGTGGCAGTAAAGTCTTTGGGGAGATCAATGTCGACAGTATGGATGAAGCGCCTATCGCGCTCTGCCTTGAGCCACAGGTCGATGCCACCTTTGAAGCCTGTGAGGCCGTTCGGCACGCAGATTTAGTTATCCTAGGCCCTGGGAGTTTCTTAACCAGTATCGTGCCGCCGCTGCTGTTACCTAAGTTCGCGAAAAGCCTCGCCGCAACTAAAGCACAGGTGATCTTTATCGATAACCTTGCCGAAGAGGCCTCACCCGCAGGTCGGTTTAGCATTGAGCAACGTATCGCTTGGTGTCACCAAGTGATTGGCAAGCCCATTATTCACAAAGTACTTCGCCACGGTGAACAAACGCGTTTAGGGCCACTGATTAACTATTTTCCGTTGAAGAATCGCCATAATCCAAACTTGCATGATCAAGCGAACCTATTAGATGCATTAAGCGCCCTGCTGCGACTCAATGATCTCACTCAACAACCGCTTGCCTGCTAACGCTTACCTGTTAATCATTCAATCGAAATAATAAAGGACAGCAAGTGCTGTCCTTTATATTGTAAAGCTAAAAGGAATGTCCCTTTAGTCTGTCTATAAGGCTGCAATAACCATTACAACACTTGTGCTATGGCTTTACAGATAACAGGCATATTCGTCTTAGTCATGCCTGCAACGCTAATGCGTCCAGAGCCGACAATATAAACACCAAATTCGTCTTTCAAACGTGCCACTTGGGCTTTGTTTAAACCTGAGAAACTGAACATGCCATTTTGGCGAGAAATAAAACTGAAGTCCTGAGTCACGCCCTCAGCCTTTAAGCTATCAACAAACAGAGTACGCATTTCGGCGATACGTTCACGCATCTCTTTGACTTCCTGCACCCACATGGCTTTCAGAGCTGCATCATTTAATATCGTGCTGACGATCAGTGCGCCGTGGGCTGGCGGATTAGAATAGTTGGCGCGTATGGTACGTTTCACTTGGCTAAAAGCACGTACGGCAGCATCAGCATCTTCAGCCACCACAGTCACGGCGCCAATACGCTCGTTGTATAAACCAAAGTTTTTAGAGAAAGAGTTAGCGACCAGCAACTCAGACACTTTAGACGCGACTAAACGCAGACCTGCCGCATCTTCTTCAATGCCAGCACCAAAACCCTGATAAGCAAAGTCAAACAGTGGCACGAGTTTCTTATCAGCACACAATTGAGCAACAAGTTCCCATTGCGCCAACGTTAAATCGATACCCGTTGGGTTATGGCAGCAACCGTGTAGCAGCACGACATCGCCCGCATTCGCGTTAGATAAATCAGTCATCATGGTATCGAAATCGATGTCATGGGCTTCTGCTTTGTAATAACCGTACTCTTTAACCGTTAAACCCGCCGTTTCAAAAATATTCTGATGGTTGGCCCACGTTGGATTACTCACCCAAATAGTGTGCGAATCGGTATTACGCAGTAAAAACTCAGCAGCAATACGCAGTGCTCCTGTACCACCAGGAGCTTGCGCTGTGGCAGCACGGCCAGAAGAAATTAATGCACTGCCTTCGCCGAACAACAATGTTTGTACTACACGGTTATAAGCTTGAACGCCTTCAATGCCTAAGTAGTTTTTGGTCTTCTCTTGCTCAAGTAAAATGGCCTCGGCTTTTTTCACTGAAGCCAGAACGGGAGTCTGTCCTGCCTCATCCTTATAAATGCCAACACCAAGATTAACTTTATCCTGACGCGGATCAGCTTTAAAGGTATCGGTTAAACCAAGAATTGGATCAGCGGGTGCGAGTAATACTTGAGAGAAAATCATGACTACGTATCCTAATATGCGCGTGTAGGGGGAAATTTCGGCTTATTTATACCACTGTCTTTAAGGGGGTAATAGCGACTTAAGTCCCTTCTTTGGGAAATTATTACACTATTGTCGATTCAACAATAAAAAGTACATTTTATTACGCAATTATTAGCCAAATAGTGACATTACTTAAATAAAGCGATTTACAACATCTAGATCACAAAATCACTCAGTTTTGTATTGTAGAAAAGAAACAGGTCAGAAGTCGCAATACTGAATGAGTAAAATAGTAGGCTTGAGCCTGACCAATCTATAGCTGTAGTGATACTAGATTAAGAATCATGAAATGTGGGTATAGAAGTTATAAAGCAAAAAAGCCCTGACATCAGTCAGGGCTTTTCTGTTTTTTGGTACCCGAGGCCAGACTTGAACTGGCACGCTGTTACCAGCGAGGGATTTTAAATCCCTTGTGTCTACCGATTCCACCACTCGGGCAAACTCTTTATATTAACGACGGGAATCGTGTCATTAATACTTTAATCTATGGAGGCGCGACCCGGAGTCGAACCGAGATCGACGGATTTGCAATCCGCAGCATAGCCATTCTGCCATCGCGCCCAAACTCCCAAATTTATTAAAATTTGGAGCGACATATCGGGTTCGAACCGATGACCTATACCTTGGCAAGGTATCGCTCTACCAACTGAGCTAATGTCGCCTATCATTGCGCTTAATCATTTGAACTCATGCTCGGCATGCTTTCCCCTGACTGCGGATTGGCATTCTACCGATTTAGACCTCAGAGTCAATCAACAATTTTTAAAAAATGATCTAAGCCGCATCGTTTGCCCAATAAACCGCCACACCTCAGTAAAGTTGATGTTTCATTCATCAATTTAAGCTTTTTACCGATACTGATGCCGATGCTACCGCTAATTAAACGCGGCAGATAAACAGGGGATCATGGTGAGCTATGGAGTCGAGTCCAATAAAATTGTAGAAGTATAGAAAAACAAAAGCGCCCTATTGGGCGCTTTATTCAAAGGTTAGGCAAAGTTATTAATCACTCAAGCAAAAACTACGTGGGCAATTTACGCAGGTAGAGATAGCGTCGTTAAACCTAACATAGTTTGCATTACGCCAACCACTTGGCAACTGTAACCAAATTCGTTGTCATACCATACATAGAGAATGGCACGCTTGCCTTCTGCAATAGTCGCTTGTGAATCAACCACACCCGCGTAGCGAGAACCCACTAAATCGCTCGATACAATCTCAGTAGAGTCTGTGTAGTCAATTTGATTTTGCAGTGGTGATTGTAGCGCCGTATCTTTCAGATACTCGTTCAGCTCATCTTTACTGGTTTCAGCATTCAGGTTCATGCTGATGATCGCCATAGAGACGTTAGGCGTCGGCACACGAATCGCGTTACCTGTTAACTTACCGGCTAATGCAGGTAAAGCTTTAGCAACCGCTTTTGCTGCACCCGTTTCAGTGATCACCATGTTTAATGGTGCACTACGGCCACGACGGTCAGCGGTATGATAGTTATCAATCAGGTTTTGATCGTTAGTATAAGAATGAATCGTTTCAACGTGACCATTCTCGATACCATATTTATCATTCACAGCTTTCAGTACTGGCGTAATAGCATTGGTGGTACAACTTGCCGCTGAAACAATAATGTCTTCTGGGGTAATATCGCCTTCGTTCACACCGTAAACAATGTTCTTAATCGCGCCTTTTGCAGGAGCCGTCAGTAATACTTTGCTGGCACCTGGGCTCTTAAGGTGTAAACCAAGACCCGCTTCATCTTTCCAAATACCCGTGTTATCAACAATCAATGCATCATTGATGTCGTATTTAGTGTAATCCACTTCGTCGGGTGAATTAGCATAGATCACTTGGATATAAGTGCCGTTGGCTATGATGGCGTTGTTCTCTTCGTCAACTTCAACAGAACCATTGAAAGGACCATGGACTGAGTCACGACGCAGTAAACTCGCGCGTTTTTCTAAATCGCCTTTCTTACCGCCACGTAAAACGATAGCGCGTAACCTTAACTTATTGCTGCGACCTGTGCGTTCAATCAGCAAGCGTGCCAATAAGCGACCGATACGGCCAAAACCATAAAGCACGACGTCACGCGGCGCGACATCATCGGCATGGTCGATAGCATCGGCCAATTCTTTTGCCATATAGCTTTCAATTTCGCTGACATCAGTATGGTCGCGCCAGTAATTGACAGCGAGTTTACCAATATCCACTTTACATTGTTTAACTGCGAGTTTGCTCAAAGCTTGAACGAAGGGGAAACTCTCGCGTAAACGTAATTTTTCACCGACATGACGACGAACTAAACGGTGCGCTTTAATGATTTCAATCGTAGAAGCATTGAGTAACGGCTTGCCGTAGACCACGACTTCAACGCCTTGGTTACGGTACAACTTGCCTAACAAAGGCTGCATCGCCTCTGCCATTTCAAAACGTTCTTGCCAACTTTGTAGGTGTTTATCAGCGCTCATTTACAGATCCTTTATCTCACTTTTCAATAAAATGTACTGAAAGGTTTGAGTAACATGACGAAAAGACCAATAATCTAATGCGGGTTTTAGGGAAAACCCTGTTTTGGTCGGCGCCATTGTAATGAAAGTCGCGCTTTGTTGCCAGTAAGATATTTTCTGTAAATCTGTAATTTTATTAGAAAAATTATCGTTTGGAGAGTGTTTTGAGACAAAATCTAGTAATAATTACATCATTTACCTTAGGGATGAGCTTTTTCGGTCTTTTCGGTTGTGATAATGACCGAAATATCTCAGCAATTTGTAAAAATAATCCTGAAATTTGTGCCGATTTGCATAAGGACAGCTGGTGTTTGACTGAAAAGACCAAGCTTATCCAAAACCGCTACATGTTAAAAGACAACGAAAACCTCACAGGTAAGCAGCTCTACTCACAATTAACCTACCTTGAGGATTACAGCCGTTGCATTGAACTCGCCTCTGGCGTTCAGCATATCATCCACACCAATCGCACAGCAGATAGAGCCAGAGCCTTTAGACTAAGCACTCAAAATTTAAGTTTACTACAAGATCAAACCCGTGAACGGCAAGACCCTTTTATGTCCTATTACCAATGGACTCGCTTTGGCGATACCGCTGCGTTAAATAGATTATTAGAACAGGAAAACGCCGGCGAAGTGACTGACCCCTTTCTACTTGCCCAAGTCGCAACCTATTACAGCAATCGAAATGCCATCAAAGCGCAACAACTCTATCTTAAAGTCTTTGCGGAGATCCAATACGATGATTTCGACGTTAACTGGTTACTTGGGCTCGCATCTGCCTATCGCCAGCAACAGGTTTTAGATAAATCCTATATGCTAACAAAAGCAAATTTACTACTTACGCAGCAGAAGTATTCTGAAGAAAAAATGCTAGCCTTGCTCGGTGGCAATAAAACGCTGGCGACTGAACTCGATTTAAAAGCCCAAGCCCTTATCGATGCGCTAAAAAAGGGCACTTATTCTATGAGCCCAGTAAGACAATGGCTTGATCCTCAAGCGGTTGCCCAAGCGCCAACTGTAACTGAGGTGGTGCCGCCTGCGCCTGTCGAAAAAGTAAACTAAGCAATCGATGGCAAAATGTTTGCCATCTTGTAATTTTTTACCCAATTAACGCGTAAAAAATGGCGATTTCGCGACCGATGTAAAAAAAATACCTAATTTGTTAATCAAGACAGCGGTAAAATGCCGATTTAACTTGACGATAGCTGTCAGTTTGGTAATTTTACTACCAGTTGAATTTTATAATCACCAGAGGGATATGAGATGACTATCCGTGTAGCAATAAATGGCTATGGCCGTATCGGTAGAAACGTATTACGCGCCTTGTACGAAAGCGAAAAAGCTTATCCAATCAAGATTGTCGCTATTAATGATTTAGGCGACGCTTCAATCAACGCTCACCTGACAAAATACGATTCTGTTCATGGTCGTTTCAATGCCAAGGTTGACCATGATGCAGAAGCCATTTATGTGAATGGCGATAAGATCCTCACTTTCCAAGAACGTGATCCTGCAAAACTGCCATGGGCAGAGCTACAGGTTGACGTGGTTTTCGAATGTACCGGTATCTTCACTTCTAAAGAAACCGTTCAACCACATTTAACCGCTGGCGCGAAGAAAGTGATTATTTCTGCTCCAGGCAAAAACGTCGATGCCACAGTTGTTTACGGTGTGAACAACAACGTGCTGACGTCAGACATGACAGTGATTTCAAATGCTTCTTGTACAACAAACTGTTTAGCCCCTTTTGCTAAGCCGTTAAATGACGAGATTGGTATCGAATCAGGCCTGATGACCACCATTCACGCTTATACCAACGATCAACGTTTATCTGACGTGTACCATACAGATTTACGTCGTGCCCGTGCTGCGGCACTGTCAATGATCCCAACTAAAACTGGCGCAGCTGCTGCTGTAGGTTTGGTTGTACCTGAATTACAAGGTAAATTCGACGGTTTAGCGGTTCGTGTACCTACAGTTAACGTATCACTCGTGGATTTATCTTTCATCGCTGCCCGTGACACGACAGTTGAAGAAGTGAATGCCATTATCGAACGCGCTGCCAGCGTTGCGCCATTGAGCGAAGTGTTAGCGGTAAACAAAGAGCCATTGGTGTCTATCGACTTTAACCACAATGCGTTTTCTTCAAACTTTGACGCAACTCAAACCCGTGTAAACGGTCGTTTAGTGAAAGTGATGTCTTGGTATGATAACGAGTGGGGATTCAGTAACCGTATGTTAGATAACGCGGTTGCACTGATGAACGCCAAGTAAGTAAGCGTAAAGTAATCTAGTCACTAGATTCCGCGTTACTCAATTAAGCCTCGCATTTGCGGGGCTTTTTATTGCCTTAGTTTTAATAAAAACAACAGGCATAAAAAATCCCCACACTATGGCAGGGATTTTTATTAGGCTGAAGAAAAGCTAAATAATGCGCTTAGGCATTACCCTTCACTTTCATATTCAGTGTCTTGGCAAAATCCAGCATACGCGTCAGCGGAATAAGCGCCTTAACTCTTAAGTCTTCATCCACAAAAATCTCATGGGTGGTTTTATCGCTGTCGGCGAGTGACGCTTCAATGGCCTGCAAACCGTTCATCGCCATCCAAGGACAGTGAGCACAGCTCTTACAGGTTGCGCCATTTCCGCCCGTTGGCGCTTCGATTAAAATTTTACCTGGCGCCGCCTGCTGCATTTTATAAAAAATGCCGCGATCGGTTGCCACGATAAAACGCTCATTTGGCATGGTCTGCGCTGCTTTAATCAGTTGACTGGTAGAGCCAACTGCATCGGCCATCGCCACCACACTGGCTGGCGACTCCGGATGCACAAGAATAGCTGCATCTGGGTAAACGCTTTTCATATCGCGCAGCGCATTAGATTTAAACTCGTCGTGAACGATACAATCGCCCTGCCACATCAACATGTCGGCGCCCGTCTGTTTGGCAATATAGCTGCCTAAATGACGGTCTGGTCCCCAAATGATCTTTTTGCCTTCACTGTCTAAGTGCTCAACGATTTCGAGGGCAATGCTGGAGGTCACCACCCAATCGGCGCGCGCTTTAACCGCAGCCGAGGTATTGGCGTAAACCACCACAGTATGATCTGGGTGCGCGTCGCAGAAAGCGCTGAACTTATCAATCGGACAACCTAAATCCAATGAACAGGTCGCTTCAAGGGTCGGCATTAGGATAGTTTTTTCAGGGCTCAAAATCTTGGCGGTTTCGCCCATAAACTTGACCCCAGCAACGATCAAGGTTTTTGCTGGGTGATCGCGGCCAAAGCGCGCCATTTCTAAGGAGTCTGAAACGCAGCCGCCAGTCTCTTCGGCAAGGGCTTGGATTTCAGGATCGGTATAATAGTGGGCAACCAGAACGGCATCTTTTTCAATGAGCAGTTGTTTGATACGCGCCTTGTAATCGGCTTTTTGCGCATCGGACAAAGGCACTGGTTTAGGCGGAAACGGGTAATCAATGGTTTCTATTGTTGGAGCAAATGGGCTGGGGGCTAACTGACTCATAACACATCCATCAGGATAACTACGTTCGGGAATTATACGTAATCGGGATCAAAAGATTAACCCATTTGTGCAAAGCAAATAAAAAAGGACGCTTTTAGCGTCCTTTTAGTGTCAGTTATTCGTGCCAGCGGCTTAGCGCATCGCTAATAACATC
>NZ_JBHFFD010000059.1:0-25361 GCF_043359565.1 Shewanella sp. S23-S33
GTTGGCTTTTAACCAATTGGTCGAAGGTTCGAATCCTTCACGACCCACCACTTTACTGAAAGTGCATAAATCAGCGTTATACCTCGATGGGTCGTTAGCTCAGTCGGTAGAGCAGTTGGCTTTTAACCAATTGGTCGAAGGTTCGAATCCTTCACGACCCACCACTTTACTGAAAGTGTATAAATCAGCGCAACACCAGATGGGTCGTTAGCTCAGTCGGTAGAGCAGTTGGCTTTTAACCAATTGGTCGAAGGTTCGAATCCTTCACGACCCACCACTTTACTGAAAGTGTATAAATCAGTGCAACACCAGATGGGTCGTTAGCTCAGTCGCTTTTTTTTATAAAGCGAGGGCAGTTGGCTTTTAACCAATCAGTCGAATGGTTCTAATCCTTAATGACACACCACTTTACTGAAAGTGCATAAATCAGTGCAACACTAGATGGGTCGTTAGCTCAGTCGGTAGAGCAGTTGGCTTTTAACCAATTGGTCGAAGGTTCGAATCCTTCACGACCCACCACTTATTATCTGCATTATGAATGCCACACTAAGTGAATCGTTTTATCGCAATACTTAGATGAGTCGTTAGCTCAGTCGCTTTTTTTATAAAGCTAGGGCAGTTGGCTTTTAACCAATCAGTCGAATGGTTCTAATCCTCCACGGCACTACACTTTACTGAAAGTGCATAAATCAGCGTTATACCTCGATGGGTCGTTAGCTCAGTCGGTAGAGCAGTTGGCTTTTAACCAATTGGTCGAAGGTTCGAATCCTTCACGACCCACCACTTATTTTTTCAGCTGTATCTCTCTCGAATTTCCCCCTGAATGTCCCTCGTTAAACTCCAATACTGAGTACCGAATTTAATACCTTCGTTTTACTTATTCCACTGCAAAATATTTTCTAACATAATTATTGGCATTAGCAAGTTCGACTAATGCGGCATCTTTAAAAAGAAACGTATCTTGAGTTTGGTGATTATATTAAAGCTGACATTATGTGCAGTGATGATGACAACGGTGCTCTGGATTCAGGGGGGCTTTCTAGGCAGTTTTATGTACCGAGCACTATCTTATGGAAAGCTCTAATCCCACTGGGTTGTGATAAAGACTAAAAAGGAGACCTTAGGTCTCCTTTTGCATTAAGCGGATCACATATCTATAGCGCTTAATCTAACAGATTGTTTTCACGAACATATTGCTCGAAATCTGTGCACCCACCGATGTGCTTCTCATCGACAAAAATCTGCGGTACTGTTTCAACTGGCTTACCGACAGTTTTTTCTAAATCTGCTTTAGAGATGCCTTCTGCATGGATATCGACATATCTGAACTTAAAGTCATCACGTTTTTCAACGAGTTGCTCAGATAATTGCACAGCACGAACGCAATAAGGACAGCCTGGACGGCCAAAAATAACAACGAACATAATAGCTCCTTAGGATTACTTTAGTCGTTTTATACCATAGGCCTAAGTGAATTGATAATGTCAGCCACGTTTATTTTCAGTTTGATAGCGACCTTGATAATCAAAATAGCTTTCGAGCAGATCCCAGCCTTTTTTATGTTTCTTCAGCAGCAAGAGATCGGGCATGCGGAATTTATCCGCGTCGCTGATTAACTCTGTCACCTTAGTGTACTTTTTCGGTTTTAATCCCGGTGTACGGCTATGGGGAAAGATGAATAAGGCATATAAGGCTCGCCACTGGGCCGGCGTTTGCAATTTAAAGCGGCGATTGAATTCATTACCGTCGATATCGAGGTACTGCACTTTCAGATTGCCGTCATCGTCGATGAGGCTCATATGCTGGCAGCGGAATAAATGATGGTGCTGCTGGCTGAGCACTTGGCGTAGGCGTTTATCGGGATCGATGAGGGTCGATTGGCAGTGCTGGCAAATGCGTGCGGCAATGTCATTCTCTTCACCGCAATCAGGGCAAGATTTAGATCTAAATCGAAAGTCGCACTGCAGCTTTTTACCTTGCTGTTCGACTATGCCCTGACAGCGGCGACCAAAGTGTTCGATAATGTCGCCATCGTCGTCCGTGAGTCCCCAGAATATATTGGCAAAATCGCATACAGGGCAATGCACCTGCACGGGTACCGATTTACTGTTGGGTTTCGCTTGGCCGACCTCGGGGAAATACAAGTCATAACCATTGGCTGCATAGTCGATGATAAGACAATCTTTTTTGCCTTCAGCGATTCGCAATCCACGGCCGATCATTTGTTGAAACAGACTGACTGAGGCTGTCGGGCGCAAAATTGCAATCAAATCCACATGGGGCGCGTCGAAGCCTGTCGTCAACACAGCCACGTTGACTAAAAACTTAAGCTCTTGGGCTTTAAAGCGTTCAATCGTCGCGTCACGTTCATTGTCGTGCGTTTGTGCCGTGATAATGGCGCTCTGCGCTGCGTGAGCTTGGTTGAGTAGGCCAAAAATCTCATTAGCGTGGCGCACCGTTGCCGCAAAAATGATAATGCCTTTTCTATGTTGGCTCAGTTCAATGAGCTGTTTCACAATCGCAGTGGTCGCGCGGCCGTAATGTCCCAGTAAATCGTTAACCTCGGCTTCGGCATATTCGCCATTCTCGTTTGCTTTGAGTTGGCTGAAGTCATACTGGGCACTTAGGCCATCAAATAGGGTTGGCGCTGTGAGGTAACCTTGCTTAATGAGCGGCCTGATGGGCAGCTCGAACACACAATGTTCGAATACGGCATGTTCGGGAGATCCCACTTTGCCGTGATAGTGTTGCTGATAAATCCAGCCAGTGCCAAGGCGATAGGGGGTGGCGGTGAGACCGAGCAATCTTAATTGAGGATTTTTCGTGCGTAAATGGTTGAGTACTTGCTGATATTGGCTGGTTTTTTCTAGGCTGACTCTGTGGCATTCATCAATAATGACTAACGAGAACGGCTGATCGAACTGGGTTAACCCCCGCGCCGCCGATTGAATACTGGCGACGACGGTTTTCCCCTCTGTGGCTTTTTGATTGAGTCCCGCCGCATAGATACTGGCTTGTGCGGTGAGGAGGCCGACTTTCTCGGCATTTTGTGCAACTAATTCTTTCACATGGGTGAGCACTAAGACTCTGCCTTTGGCGATGCGTGCCAGTTCGGCGATCACTATGCTTTTGCCGGCGCCTGTGGGTAATACGAGTACGGCGGAAGCTTGGCTTTGCCTAAAATGGGCGATGGCGGCATTAACCGCTTGCTGTTGATAGTCTCTGAGTTTGACTGACACGCTGATAAAAAATCTATGCTGAATAAAAGTGAGGCTGCAAGCTTAACATAACAGGCAAAAAAAATGCCCCTGGTTGGAGGGGCAAGCTAGAGAAAGGAGCAATCACACACACTCTCTCAACAGGGTTCACTTTTAACCTGAGGTTTAAAAAGGGAGGTTCAGGTTACGCTTAGCCTATTGGGCATAGACTAAGCGTTGTGGACGTTATTCTTAACTCGGATATTACTCAGTACGATTTAAGCGTGATTCAATCAAGGTCTCGATCACAGCTGGATCGGCCAAGGTTGATGCATCCCCTAAGTTGGTCACTTCGTTAGCGGCAATCTTACGCAGGAAGCGGCGCATAATCTTGCCTGAACGTGTTTTAGGTAAGCCCGTCGCCCATTGGATGAGATCTGGGGTGGCTAGCGCACCAATTTCTTTACGAACCCATTGACGCAGCTCTTGACGTAGCTCTTCGGTTTCTTCAGTACCACGGGTTAGCGTGACGTACGCATAAATACCTTGGCCTTTAATATCATGTGGGTAGCCAACTACTGCAGCTTCTGCAACCAGTTCATGTGATACCAGCGCACTTTCGACCTCTGCCGTACCTAATCTGTGGCCGGATACGTTGATTACGTCATCAACGCGGCCAGTGATCCAGTAGTAGCCATCTTCATCGCGGCGTGCACCGTCACCGGTAAAATACATGCCGCGGAAGGTTTTAAAGTAGGTCAGTACAAATCGTTCGTGGTCGCCATACACAGTACGCATTTGGCCCGGCCAAGAATCGAGTAACACTAAGTTACCTTCGTTCTCACCTTCTAAAATATTCCCCATGTTATCCACTAAGGCGGGTTGAACGCCAAAGAACGGACGGGTCGCTGAGCCAGGTTTAGTGTCGGTCGCGCCTGGCAGTGGCGTGATCAAAATACCGCCGGTTTCAGTTTGCCACCAAGTATCGACGATAGGGCAATGCTCATGACCTATCACCTCATGGTACCAACGCCATGCCTCTGGGTTGATAGGTTCACCTACCGAGCCCATGATCCTCAAGCTGCTACCATCGAACTTATCGAAGTGTTGCTTACCTTCGGCCATCAGCGCGCGAATTAAGGTTGGCGCTGTATATAGAATGTTCACTTTATGGCGGTCAATCATTTCGCCTAAACGGGCAGGACTTGGATGATTCGGCACACCTTCATGGATAAGCACAGTCGCACCATTGGCGAGCGGGCCGTAAACCATGTAAGAGTGGCCAGTGATCCAACCCACATCCGCGGTACACCAGTACACTTCACCCGCTTTGTAGTCGAACACATATTCATGGGTCATAGACGCATAAACCATGTAGCCGCCAGTGGTGTGCAATACGCCCTTGGGATTCCCAGTTGAACCTGAGGTATAAAGCAAGAATAATGGTGCTTCGGCGTCCATTTCTTCTGGTTGGCAGTGCTCTGATGCGGTTTCCATCAGTGAATGCCACCACACATCACGGCTTTCTACCCAATCTACTTTGCCACCTGTGCGTTTAAGTACGATGACTTTTTCAACCGTAGTGACATCAGGGTGCTTTAAGGCATCATCTATGTTGCGCTTCAATGGAATAGCACGGCCACCGCGCATACCTTCATCGGAGGTAATGATGACTTTGGATTTACCGTCAATCACGCGAGAGGCGATTGAATCCGGCGAGAAACCACCGAAGACCACAGAGTGCACAGCGCCGATACGGGCACAGGCAAGCATAGCCACTGCTGCTTCTGGCACCATAGGCATGTAAATTGTGACTATATCCCCGCGGCGCACGCCTTGGCTGCGCAGTGCGTTGGCAAACTTACACACATCTGCATGTAATTCACCGTAGGTGATTTTGCGTTGTTCGCTGGCGTTATCGCCTTCCCAAATAATCGCCACGCGATCACTGTGTTCGGCTAAATGACGATCTAAACAGTTGGCAGAAGCATTCAGGGTGCCATCGTAAAACCAATTGATCGATAAGTTATGGTCATCAAAAGAGGTTTTTTTAATTTTGGTATAGGGTTTTATCCAATCAATACGCTTGCCGTGTTCTCTCCAGAAACCTTCAGGATTGACAATCGACTCTTGGTACATTGTTTTATATTTATCGTTGTTTACAAGTGCATTGGCAGCGATATTGCCGGAGACTTTGTAGAGAGACTGCGAGCTCATAGGGCTTCCCTTTTGAAAAATTGCGTGGACTGAGTATGGTATGCAAGGGGGCGGCAACTCCATTAGACCTTGGTCTAGTGTTAAATTTTCCTTTATATTTAGTCTGTTGCATTAAAAATTCGGCTAGATTTTAGACAGGTTTTATCGCACAATAATCAGAAAAAAGAGCAAAGTATGAATTTAACCTTAGTCGTTGCTGTTATTGCCGTCTGTTATGTCTCGCTTTTATTCCTATTGGCTTGGGGGGCGGAGCGTTGGTTTACTCAGATCACTAAAAAGCTTCAGGTCGTTATCTATGGTCTGAGCTTAGCGGTTTATTGCTCCTCGTGGAGTTTTTTAGGCACAGTTGGGCAATCGGCTAAGGATTTTTGGTCTTTCTTACCGATTTTTATCGGCCCTATTCTGATTTTTACTTTAGGTTTTGGCATGTTACGCAAGATGGTATTAGTGTCTAAGGCGCAAAATATCACTTCCGTGGCCGACTTTATTGCCGCCCGTTATGGCAAATCTCAAACCTTAGCCGCCTTAGTCACCTTAATTGCCTTGTTTGGCATCATGCCCTATATCGCCCTGCAGCTTAAGGCGATGGTGTTCAGTCTTAATTTGTTTCAACCCGCTGACGATCCCCTCGATGGCGTGACGATTCCGTTACTGATCACTTCGCTGTTAGCCATATTTGCCATTTTATTTGGTACTCGCAAACTCGATGCGACCGAGCATAATCCCGGCATGATGCTCGCGATTGCCTTTGAGTCTCTGGTGAAACTTGCCGCATTTTTGTTGGTCGGCATCGTCATCAGTTTCGGAGTGTTCGATGGTTTTGGGGATATTTGGCAGCAGGCCAATGCGCAGTCACTAATTAATTATCCCAATCCACGTATTGAAGCTTTAATGCCTGAGTTACTCGTCGGAATGGCGGCCTTTTTATGTATGCCAAGGCAGTTCCATGTAATGGTGGTGGAATGCGCCGATGAGTCCGTGTTGTCAAAAGGGCGTTGGCTGTTTCCCATTTATTTAGCACTTTTTGGTTTATTCGTTGGACCGCTCGCCTTGGCGGGGAAGATCATCCTCGGCGATTCAGTGTCGGCCGATACCTATGTGATTAATTTACCGCTGGCGTTAGATCAACCTTTGCTGGCGGTGATTGCATTACTTGGCACACTTTCGGCGGCAACTGGCATGGTGATAGTGGCGGTGGTGACTATCAGTGTGATGGTAAGTAACGAATGGCTGGTGCCAGTGATGCTGCGCACAGGCCATATCCGCGAGAAAAACTTCAGTCAGTTCTCGCACCTGTTACTTAATGCCCGCCGCTTGGCGATCGTGATTATTCTTGGCTTAGGCTATGGCAGCTATTTGGCATTATCAGACAGTGATTCCTTGTCCCATTTAGGCATGTTGTCTTTTGGGGCTTTTGCCCAACTTGCGCCAGCTTTAGTCGGTGGACTCTATTGGAAACACGGCAATCGTGCTGGGGTATTTTTAGGACTCGGCGTGGGCTTTTCGCTGTGGTTCTACATCATGTTGCAGGGCATGACCGATGTGCAAAGTTCATCGGCGTTCTTGTCTAGTGTCGCGAGCGAGAAAGGCCTGCTAGATGCAATAACGCCCAATGTGCGTGATGCGCTGACGGCTCTTTTTGCCAATATCGCCTGTTATATTTTGGGTTCTATTTGGTTTAGAGCCGGTGTGGCTGAGCGTATTCAGGCCAGTGCTTTTGTGAGCCCTGGCAAATTGAAAAACAGCGCTAATAAGAAAAATGGTCCGATTTCACAGCAAGATTTACTGATACTGGCGAGTCGCTTCGTTAGCCCAACACGCGCCTACGAGAGCTTTAGCCGTTTCTCGATTGATGCGGTAAAAAGTGATAGTTGGCATAAAGCGGCGCCGCCGGAGTTGATTTCCCACACTGAACGTTTATTGGCGGGCGTACTCGGCGCTTCAAGCGCAGCGCTAGTGATGGATTCCGTGCTGCAAGGGCGCGATTTAGCGCTGGATGAAGTCTTTAGTCTGGTCGATGAAGCCTCATCGAAGATTATGCTCAGTCAAGACATGTTGCGCGGCGCGATTGAGCACGCCTATGAAGGCATGAGTGTTATCGATAACGATCTCAATCTCGTGGCATGGAATTACAAATATGTGGAGCTGTATCAATATCCCGATGGATTTTTGCAGCAGGGCATGCCCATCAGTGAAGTGATCCGCTTTAATGCGGCGCGGGGTTATTGTGGTGAAGGGGAAATAGAACAGCAGGTTGAGCAGCGGGTGCAGCATATGCGTAATGGCACACCGCACACTTCTGAGCGCCATCGCAGGGACGGTAAAGTGATTAAAATTCAAGGCAATCCTATGCCAGATGGCGGCTTTGTGATGACCTTTACCGACATTACTCAGTATCGCGAACAGGAGCGCGCGCTGCTCGAAGCCAATGAAACCTTAGAAAGCCGCGTTAATGAGCGAACCTATGAATTAGCCATGTTGAACAGTGAGTTACTCGAGGCTAAAGCGCAGGAAGAAATCGCCAACGCCTCTAAGAGTCGCTTCTTGGCTGCTGTTGGCCATGATTTAATGCAACCGCTTAATGCCGCGCGGCTGTTTACTGCGTCGTTATCTCAGTATCCCAATCTAGATCGTGAGGCCAGAACCACCTTATCCCATGTGAATAGCTCGCTAAAAATTGCCGGCGAGTTGCTCACCGACCTATTGGATATTTCTAAACTCGACTCAGGTATGGTGGATGTCAATCGCCGTGACTTTGCGATTTCAGAACTGATCAATGGCTTATCCGTTGAATTTGAAGCGATGGCGGCGGATAACCAAATTCGTTTTAAGATGGTCCCATGCAGCGCAACCGTTAATTCTGATCCTTCGTTACTGCGCAGAGTATTACAAAACTTTTTAACCAATGCCTACCGTTATGCTCGCGGTGGCAGAGTGTTATTTGGTTGTCGTCATCGAGGTCATTACCTTGAAATCCAAGTGTTAGACACGGGTTGTGGTATTGATGAAAAAGAAACCCAAGAAATTTTCAAAGAATTTAAGCGGTTGAATAATCCTAAGAGCAACAATGTTAGCGGCTTGGGCTTAGGTCTGGCGATTGCTGATCGCATTAGTAAAGTGTTAGAACACGGTATTCAGGTTTCGTCCCATTTAGGGCGCGGCTCGGTCTTCTCCATTTGTGTGCCGCTTGGAGAAACTGTGCGTCAGCCACAAGTGAAGGCGTTACCGTCGCTGCTGCAGCCGTTATCGGGTATCAAAGTGTTGTGTATCGACAACGAAGAGGCCATTTTAGCTGGATTAGAAAGCTTATTAAGCCGCTGGCAGTGTGAGGTTATCTGTGCAAAAGATTTATCTGATGCACGCATTAAACTAGGACTGAAAGGCGTCGCGCCTGATATTGTGCTCGCGGATTACCATTTAGATGATGGCCAAAATGGCGTCGATGCGATGGACGGTATTCGTGCCCTGTATGGCAAAGATTTACCCGGCATTTTGATTACCGCCAATACCCGCAAAGAGCTGGTGGAAGATGTGCAACGCCGCGGCTATCACTATATGGCGAAAATGATAAAACCTGCCGCGCTACGTGCCTTGATTTCTAGCTTGGTAAAATAAGCTTGGTATACGTGTTCGGTAACATGAGTTTAGTGACGTCGGTACGTTTAACGAAATGCCAAGATAATCGCGTAATTTTTTATGCGGCTTATCTTGGCTAAACGGTTTGACACAGGTTTGTGGGTGTAACTAAATACATGACTAGAGTTTGAATATGGCCAGTTTATTGTTTAAATTCAGTGATAATTCGGCCAAACTTTCACTTTCTTGAGCCAAATAAGTTGCCGATTCAGAGACTTCGAGCGCTGAGTTATTAATCCCGCACACGTTTCTGTTCATGTCTTCTGCGACCACACTTTGTTCTTCTGCGGCGGTGGCGATATGGGTTGCCATGTCACTCACATGTTTTATATGAGCAACAATAAGCGATAAATCCTTCCCCGCTTTTGCCGATTGACTCACACTGTTTTCTGCCAAAGCTCGGCTTGCATCCATTGCCTTAGCGGCGCTCACGGCCCGTTGTTGCAATAATGAAATCGTGTTTTGAATTTCTTCGGTCGATTGCCTAGTGCGACTGGCAAGTTGCCTCACTTCATCGGCGACTACAGCGAACCCTCGCCCTTGCTCGCCAGCGCGGGCGGCTTCAATGGCCGCATTCAGTGCCAGCAAGTTGGTTTGGTCTGAAATAGCGCTGATCACTGAGGTGACCTCGCTGATCTGCATGACTTCCTCTTTAAGCATATTTACTTGATCCGTCGCTTGCTCCACTTCTTTGGCAAGAGCATGAATACCATCTACGCTGGCGTGAACATCTTGGTCGCCAAGGCCTGCTTCCCAAGTGGCTTCTTTGGTATCTTTGGCTGTGCTCTCCGCATTATTCGCGACATCGGCGATAGTGGCGCTCATTTCATTCATGGCGGTGGCAAGTTGGGCGAGTTGATCCCGCTGATTATTTACCGCTTGATTAGTTTCCTCTGCAGTTGAGGCGATCCGAGCCGAGGCCTGTGCAACATTGTCAGCGCTATGACTCGCTTGAAGTAAAGTGCTACGAATGGAGTCTATGCTTTGGTTTATATTGTGGGCTAAGATGCCAAGTTCATCTTTACCATAGATTTTTAGCTGAGTCGTTAAATCACCTTTTGTGATGGCGAGCATAGCCAGATTCACATCATCCAATGGCTGAGTAATAGAGCGGCTAATGGCATAACCTAGCCAAGCCATAAGAACAATAATGACAAATGTAATGCCTCCCATGGTGAGGTATTCATTCCAAATGGTGGCTTCGATATCTTGGAGTAACATACCTGAGCCTAAGATCCAGCCCCAAGGTTTAAATCCCATGACAAGTGAGATTTTTTGCGCTGATTTGCCATTCGCTGTCGTCCAGCGGTATTCGACTAATCCTTGTTTGCCATCACGGCCGAGTTCGACCATTTCGAACCAATAATTCTCTTCGCCTCGATTACCCATTTGTTGGCCAACCAGTTCTTTTTTGATGGGATGAACGATAACGTGCCTCGATTCATCAATCACAAACAAGTAGTTATCACCATCAAAACGCATGTCGTTCAACATGTCTTTAGCGGCTTGCTGTGCTTGCTCTAGGGGGAGCGATTGCGACAACGCTTGGATACGGGTGCTGGCGAGGGACAATACGGCATTAAGTCGTGCTTCACGCTCTGCCATCAGGTTGTGCTTTAGGGCTGTGACGGAAATAGTGAGTAAAATTAAGGCACCTGCGAGGGCGATAATGAGCTGTAGTGCGAGTTTTCGATTAACGGGGATGTCAGCGAGTTTGAACATATGCTCTCCTTTTCTTTGTGTAGCGATTTAAGCCATTCCCTCTGCTCAAGTTGTTGTCAGCTTTTGGCGAAAGATATGTTGTGTAAAGTGAGTGATATAAGCATCGTTGGCTTTGATAAAATTTCCAGTTGGCGGATTAAATAAATGCACTAAATTACAGAGTTTTAATGGAAATTGTGAGCAATATTGCAATTGCAACCTTAGCGCGTTTATCTATCGAGAGGATGCGAGATTCGAACAAGGGAAGGGCTGCTGAGTCTGATATAAGCCAGGCAGTTCGAACCCCTAGCGCACAGTGCGCAGGGGTTCGTTTATTCGACGTTAAAGGCTTATTGAGTTGAAAGAGCGTTAAACTAAAAGATGGTCAAGCGTTAAAGCATCAACCGTGGCTGATAAGCTGCGGCTCAAGACTTTTTGATACCGCGCTAATACCTGCTGCGACTTGCTTCATCGCGCTGGTGAGTTGGCTTAATTGTGCTGAGCTAATGATATAGGGCGGCATGATATAGATAAGGTTGGCGAAGGGGCGCACCCAGACGCCTAAATCGACAAATTGCTGCTGTAACTCTGCGGTATTGACGGGTTCGTGCATCTCTAACACGCCCACCGCGCCGAGCACGCGCACGTCTTTTACGCTCGGCAAATCAATCGCATCCTTAAGTTCTAAGCGCATTTGCTGCTCGATAGCGGCCACTTGCGCTTGCCATTCATTACGGTTAATTATGTCTAAGCTTGCACACGCCGCGGCGCAGGCTAGCGGGTTACCCATAAAAGTAGGGCCATGCATAAACACGCCCGCGGGAGATTGGCTTATGCCTTGGGCAACTTTATCGGTACATAGCGTTGCCGCTAGGCTGATATAACCGCCCGTCAGCGCTTTGCCTAAACATAAGATATCAGGGGTAATATGGGCGTGTTCATAGGCAAAAAGCTTGCCTGTTCGACCAAAGCCAGTGGCAATCTCATCTAAGATCAGCAGGACATCAAATTCATCACATAGGGCACGAAGACCCGCTAAATAATCTGCGCTGTAGAAACGCATACCGCCAGCGCCTTGCATTATCGGCTCTATAATCACTGCGGCAATATCATTGTGATTAATGCTTAATATGTCACGCATTGCGGTTAAATCATCGGCTTGTAAGGCTTCGCCAAAGGCGGTTTGTGGCGCGGGCACAAATGATTGCTTGGTTACTGCATCGCCAAACATAGTGTGCATGCCGCCTTCTGGATCGCATACGCTCATCGCGGCAAAGGTATCGCCGTGGTAACCCTTCTTAACGGTAAGAATGCGTTGTTTTAGCGGTCGCTCTTCTCCATGTACACTTCGCCCTTGCCGACTCTGACCTTGCCAATATTGCAGCGCCATTTTAATTGCCACTTCGACTGAGATAGATCCAGAGTCGCACAAAAAGACCTTTGTTAGCGGTTTGCAGGTCATAGCGATAAGTTTTTTACACAGTTCAATGGCGGGTTCATGGGTGATACCGCCAAACATCACATGGCTCAGTTGATGCAACTGTTTTTCCATCGCGGTTAATATCTCGGGATGTGCATAGCCGTGCACACAGGCCCACCACGAGCTAGTGCCATCGACCAGCTTGCGGCCATCGACGAGTTCAAGCTCGCAGCCTTTGGCGCTGTGTACACCAAAAACAGGAAGAGATCGGGTCATTGAGGTGTAAGGATGCCAAATATGGGTGCTATCAAAGTCAAAATCGAGTAAATTGCGCATAAACGCTCACTTTTTTGGTGATAAAGTAGCCATTAGTAAACTGGGTTCACTGGTTGGCGTTGACAGTTTAAGGGCTGAGGTTATCCTAGCCAAGATAAAAAACAGAATAAAAAGGGTGTTCAATGTCGCAGTTGCAAGTTCGTCATGATTGGAAGCGGGAAGAAATCGAAGCCTTATTTGCGCTGCCGATGAATGACTTATTATTTAAAGCACACAGTATTCACCGTGAGGTATACGATCCTAATGAAGTGCAAATTAGCCGTTTATTATCGATTAAAACCGGTGCTTGCCCTGAGGATTGTAAATATTGCCCGCAGAGTGCTCGCTATGACACAGGTCTAGAGAAAGAGCGTTTGCTGGCAATGGAAACTGTGCTGACCGAGGCACGCAGTGCTAAAGCTGCGGGTGCCTCTCGTTTCTGCATGGGCGCTGCTTGGCGTAATCCAAAAGAAAAAGACATGCCGTACCTTAAACAAATGGTGCAAGAAGTTAAAGCCTTAGGTATGGAAACCTGTATGACGCTCGGCATGCTTTCTGAAGATCAAGCGAACGATTTAGCCAGTGCTGGCTTAGATTATTACAACCATAATTTAGATACTTCGCCTGAATATTACGGCGATGTGATCACGACACGTACCTATCAAAATCGTTTAGATACACTGACACATGTGCGTGCTTCTGGCATGAAAGTGTGCTCGGGCGGGATTGTCGGCATGGGTGAAAAGGCGACGGATCGCGCAGGCTTACTACAACAGCTGGCTAATTTACCGCAGCATCCTGATTCAGTACCAATCAATATGTTAGTCAAAGTGGCCGGTACGCCGTTTGAGAAGCTTGACGACCTCGATCCACTCGAATTTGTGCGCACTATCGCCGTGGCGCGTATCTTAATGCCGCTTTCCCGCGTACGGTTATCGGCAGGCCGCGAAAATATGAGTGATGAGCTGCAGGCCATGTGTTTCTTTGCTGGCGCTAACTCGATTTTCTATGGTTGTAAATTGCTGACCACACCAAACCCAGAAGAAAGCGATGATATGGGGCTATTTCGACGTTTAGGCTTACGTCCCGAGCAGGGCGCAGCGGCAAAACTGGAAGAAGAAAGTGCTGTCTTAGCAAAAGCGGCGGCCTATCAAGATAAGTCATCGGCACAATTCTATGACGCGGGTGCTTTGTAATATCACTGAGTGCATGTTGTCCGACAAACAGGTCGAATAGCCTGTAAACCTTGTTGGCTGCAGCCTATTTTGATTGCGGCCGATAGCTTTATTGGCTGCACTCCATTTTTCAAGCAAGCATTTTTAAGACAATCATTCTTGAGGCTAAATCGATGAGTTCTCTGCTCGAGATGAAAATTGCCGCCCGTCAGCAAGCCTTACGTGAGCAAGGTTTATTACGACAACGTAAAATGCTGAGTGTTGATCACAGCTTTGATGTTAACGCACCCACTTCGAGTCCACGCTTTGTGTTCGAAGGGCGATCCTATGTTAATTTTAGCTGTAATGATTATTTAGGCTTATCCCGCGTTCCTGAGTTGGTTGAAGCGCTGCACCTTGGAGCGCAGACCTACGGTGTGGGTAGCGGCGCATCGCCCTTAGTGACAGGGTACAGTGATGCGCATGTCACACTTGAACGTGAACTCTGCGCCTTAACTGGGCATGAAGCGGGATTACTATTCTGCTCGGGCTTTAGTGCCAATACGGCGTTAATGAAAACCTTGTTTGATCAGCAAGATACTGTGATTGCCGATAAACTTGTGCACGCCTCAATTATTGATGGTTTACAAGATAGTGGCGCGCAGCTTAAACGTTTTTTACACAATTCGCTTGAGAGCGCTGAGCGGCTTCTGACTCGAAATCACGCATCGGCGTTAATCACAGAAAGCGTGTTTAGCATGGACGGGGATTGTGCGCCGATCACGCAGTTATCGGCGCTTTGTCGTCAACAGAATACTTGGTTGATTGTTGATGATGCCCATGGTTTTGCGGTGCTCGATGGCTATCAAAATAGTGATGTAAGAGATAAAGCCGCCAAGCTTATCGATGTGCAAGTGGTGACCTTTGGTAAGGCATTAGGTTGCCAAGGCGCAGCGGTTTTGGGGAGTCAGGCGCTGATCGACTTTTTGGTCAGTAATGCCCGCGAATATATTTATTCAACCGCCTTATCGCCCGCCAATGCCGCATTAGCGTTAGCCGCGACTCGGTACTGCACTGCACATCCTGAGTTACAGCAAAAGCTGCTTGAGAATATTTCGCTATTCAAACAGTTATGCCTCGATGCTGCCGTGCCCCTTTTAGGTTCGGATACCGCAATTCAGCCGTTGATCATTGGCGATGCGCAGCAAACCTTGCAAGTCGCCGAAGCGTTAAGAGCCGCGGGCATTTGGGTTGGGGCGATTCGCCCGCCGACGGTGCCTGTAGGGTCGGCGCGGTTACGCATTACCTTAACGGCGACCCATAGCCCTGAAGATATTGCTGCTTGTGTTGAGCAATTAGCCCAAGTGCTCAGTCGTGTTGGTATCCCGCTTGTCAGTGAACGAGAATCTGCCGATGAGTACAGATAAATGTACCCTATAGATCGCGTTATTTTATTGAATGTTAAGTTTTTATGGTTGAGTGTTAGTTAAAATGCCAAGCCTGATAAAGTCTAGTGATCCAAGCTGTAGTGAGTCTGCTCATGAGTCAAACAAGTTTATAGCTTGCGATCTTAAGCTGAGTGAGCTTAATGCGGGCGTTTCTTATGGGGGCGTTCTCGCGGGGACTGTGTCCAATGTGCACGGGACTCAAATTGCTGAACGTTTTTCCGCAGCGGCCCATAGTTACCAAGATCATAATCAATTACAACGCCTGAGCGCTGCCAGTTTACTCAGTGAGTTTTCGGCAGCAGGTTATCTGTTAGACATAGGGGCAGGCCCTGGCACGGATTTTTCTGGGTATCACAGTGTGTCTCAACCAGCGGATCTCTCTACGCAAAATTCATCCACAACAGTATTTGCCGTGGATATTGCCCTTGGCATGCTACAAAAGCTAAAACAGTCTTATCCCGATTATCACGGCGTATGTGCCGATGCGCAGTGTTTACCTTTTACCAATGGCTGCATGGATGTTATTTACTCTAATCTAGCCCTGCAATGGTGTGCTGATTTTCCCGCTGCGGTAGCCGAAATAGCGCGGGTACTTAAGCCTAACGGCGAGTGTCATTTGAGCCTAGTAGCGCAGGGGAGTTTGAATCAATTAGCTGAATTAGGGTTAAGAGTGAATGACTTTTTGACGATGCAAGCACTCAAGGCTGCATTTAAACTCGATACATGGGAATTACTTGAAGTGCAACTCGTCCCTATGACAGTGTATTTTGACACTCTTAAGGCACTACTCTATTCAATTAAAGGTGTGGGGGCTTCTGTACATGTCGCCAGTTCAACAACTCGGGTTTCAGGTTCAACAATGAGTGCTTCAGAATTCACTCCACGGCTGCGTGGTCGTCAAGATTGGCAGGCCATGCAGGCCAAAGCCGAATCGCTACGTTTACCCCAAGGTTTGCCTTTAACTTACCAGATAGTTCAAATACGGGCTCGGCGCAGATTTTAAAGTTTACATATTATGCCTTTAGTCATGGCATTATCAATTAGCACTAATATCTAGAAAACGTTGGATTTTTAACATTACGTATAGAGATCGTTAGCTATATGGACATTTAGCTTATGGAGAGTGGGCTTAACAAAGCACAACTCATAGCAACAGATAAGGATCTAATATGTATTTTGTAACAGGTACAGATACCGATAGCGGTAAGACTTTGGTTTCGGCGGCATTATTAACCGCTGTGAATCGTTTAGGGCTCATAGCCAATGCTGACTCTGCTGTGAGTATTCTTGCGGCTAACACTATGTTGACTTTAGGTGTTAAGCCCATCGCCTCGGGCTGCGCGCAAACCTCTGAAGGATTGCGTAATGCCGATGCGTTACAGCTGATGACGTCATCATCGTTAAAATTGGTTTATCCACTCATCAATCCTTTTTCCTTCGAACCTGCGATTGCACCGCACATTGCCGCCGCCCAAGTGGGCGTGAGTTTAGCGCCTGAAGCTATTATTGAAAGTTTAGATTTAGTGGCATTTGCTCAAGCGGATTTTTGCTTGATTGAGGGCGCGGGAGGCTGGCGTTTACCCTTAGGTGATGGCAGGTATCTTTCGGAAGTCGTACAGAGATTAGAACTGCCAGTGATCCTCGTGGTTGGCATGAAACTTGGCTGCTTAAATCATGCATTGCTGACTCAAGAGGCGATATTGGCCGATGGGCTTAAGATTGCAGGCTGGGTTGCTAATCGTGTCGACCCGAATATGAGTATGTTTGAGGAGAATCTGACGAGCCTTAAAGAGATGATGACGGCACCTTTCCTCGGTTGTGTGCCATTTCTCGAGGATCCCTCGGCTGATAATGCCGCGAATTTTTTACATTGTGAAGCATTACTAAAACGGGTTATCCCTGAAGCTCATTAACGGGAGTGGCTTGGCATGTTGCTGTTAGTGTTATGCGAGTTGTATTTAGCAAAAGGTCATACCTGACCTTTTGCTAACAGTATGAAAATTAAGATAAGCCTAATAACTTAGCCGTAATTCTGCAAACCAAAAACGTCCCGGACTGAGATAAAACTGGTTGTATTGTTCATTGAATAAATTATTGATCCCTAATGAAGCTGTGATGTTGTCGGAAACAAAATAAGTGGTTTTTACATCGGTTAACATAAAAGAGTCTGTTGAACCTGGCACATGAGTCACGACATCAGTATTGGTTACATTCGTAAATCTCTTACTTTGATAGCTATGATTTGCAGTAATATACCAACTGCCTTGGCGCCAATTCAGGTTCAAGTTGTACATATTTTTTGGGGTATGGGGGAGTGCTTTACCGACAACATTCAGATTGGGGTCTTGGGTGACTTCACTGTCCGTATAAGTGTAGTTGGCTGACCAACCTAAACCGTAGTGCCATGTGCCTTTGAGTTCTAACTCGATTCCTTGAATTTCTGCCTCTGCGACGTTTTGAGGCATACTGATACCATCAACCGTTTGAGTTGCAATTCGATCATTAATCTCGGAACGGTAAATCGTCGCTATCGCATTGATATTATTTTGAAAACTGTGGTCAACACCCAACTCCCATGACACCAATGTCTCTGGTTTTAAATCAGGGTTACCGACATAGATATTTCCTCCTAGACTTGCGGTACCAAAAAACTCGTACAAATTGGGCGCTCGAAAAGCTTTGCCTAGAGAGGCGCGGTAACTGGTATCGGTACTGGGTTTATAAACCATTGATATTTTAGGACTGATAGGGGAGTCTGTTACCTTGTCATAGGTAATACTGCCCGTTCCACCTGCTTGAGTGTAGGAGTGAGATTCTCCACCGCGCATTTCCCACCAATCTTGTCTGGCACCGATATAGACAGTGAACTCATTATTCAGTTGCCAAGCATCTTGGATATAAAAAGAACGTATTTGGTCTTTGGCTGTGGTGTCCGCAGACATAAATACTTTGGACGTTGGGTCTGTCCAATTGCTTAAGCTCCAACGCTCTTCAGTGACATCACCTTCGTTTGTCGCAACCCCGAGCACTAGTGTATGGTTATCGCCTAGGGGCATATCTAGCTGAACATCAATGCTTTTTCTGGTGCTTTCAGTTGCAGGTGCTAGCCGACCATCTCCACCCTCAAAGGTGACCGGATTCATAGGTGCATGTCCGGCACTGGCGGTTGTGAGTCCTGCAATAATTGTCGTAGTCTCTTTACTAATATGCCCAGCTGAGATGTGTAAATTGATTTGATCCCAGCTTGTACTCAAATTCAATCCTGTATTAGTTTGTGTTGTACTCCCCCCCCGAGCAAACAATGCGCCATTTAGCCAAGTAGTCATGGGGATATTGCCATAGGTTGGAATGCTATCGACCTTGCCTGATTCTGTGACTTCGGTGGTGCGTAGTAGGCTATGGGGCTGATCATAACCATATACTGAGTCTGAGTTAGCGTAGCTAAGGTTTAGACGAGTATCATCTGATGGGGTGTAAGTTAATCGAAGGCCGTAGGTTTCATCATTGAACCAGTTATCCCCCATATCACCAATAAGATTACTTTTTCCACCGATGTTGGTTGTGTAGGGGAGCCAACCTGTAACGCCTTCGGGAAGTTTATCAATAACAGCATCTGAAGCATTAACGTGGGTCGTTGGATAACCATCGGTTTCACGCTTGCGGTAGTTTGCGCCTAATGCGACGGAATCCAGTATTTTTAAGGTACCTTGTAAGGCTTGATCGTGAAAATTTTCAGGGGCGATACTATCAGCTGAACCACCTATCCCCAGCTTCATTGAAAAACTGTTTTCGTCGGGGACTTTGGTAAAAATATTGACGACACCGCCTATGGCGTTGCCTCCATAAAGGCTAGAAAATGGTCCGCGTACAACTTCAATTTGCTGCACATTTTCACTGTCGATCATCGTCCAGTTGACTTGCCCATTGCGGGAATCATTTTGGGGAACACCATCGACTAACACTAATGTATCCCGTGCATTACTTAATCCCCGTATCGTGAGTGACGGAGTGGTTTCCATAAATCCTTTAGTACGTCGGTCCATTACACCTGCGGTTTTTCCTAAGGCTTCATCAATGGTAAAGAGTGTCATTCCTTGGATATCTTCTTCCGTGATCACATTGATGGCGGAAGGGGAGGATTTAATATCCTGTGCAGTACGTGTTGCTGAAACTACGATGATCTCCATTTCATCGGTCTCTTTTGGGGTTGATGCTTGTGCTTGTATACCCGCAGAAGCAAGAAAGAGTGCTAGTACAGTTAAAGGATAAGGAATATGAGCTATGTGGCCTTGATACATTAATATCTCCTTGAAATATTATAATTTTTAAGGGGTCATTATTTTAGGGTATCGGTTGAAACCAAAGATAAAGGCTAAGCACAACAACAGGTAGCTAAGCCAATGTAGCCAAACTGAGGTACTTTGCTGTTCAGTTGGATGCGTCAAATTGACTTCTTCGATTGCATATCCTTGGATGGCTTTTGTTGCCTCATTCGGCTTTTTGAGCGCTTCAGGTGATGCTTTGCTTGACTGCATTGGTGGCGCAGGCATCATTGGCTGTGGCGTTAATTTAGGGGCTGACACTAATTTTGCCTGGATCAGTTTTTCTAAAATGGGATCTTCACATCCTTGGCTATCACAAAGAACACCTTGTTCTTCTGCCAGCTTGGTGATGCGCTCACTCAGATCTTTAACGGTTTCAGCATCGGCTTGCCAATAACCTTTTCGAACGGCTTCAAGCATGCGGGACATCATCATTTTGTATGCCCCTAAATTTTCAGATTCACGGAAAAACTCTTCCATGTCTAATTGATAGCGATCCTGTACATAGGTTTGGTACATATCATTCCATTTACTTGCATCGACAGCTTCTGGCACTGTGACCTGCCATCCCCACATATTCTGAATCACACTATTAATGAACTTAGCGCCAGCATAGCCCTCTGTTTGCATTGCTTTTATCCATTCAGGATTAAGGTAGCGAGAGCGTAATTCGCGTCCCATAAATCGTTCTAGGGTTTCTTGTTGGGCTTGATTTGGATCAGCAAGGTTACTTATCATCACCTCTGGACTTGTGCCATCTACGGCTCTGACGGCCATGGATACACCACCAAAGGATGCAAAGGGATCATCACCATCAAGGACTTGAAATACATGACTTGAGCGAGCATGAACAGTGATGGCGGTTCCCGATAAGGCATTTTTGAGTAGCATTTGCCCAACTTGGGAGGATTTACCTGTTTCAGCCGTATCTCCAGATTCTCCCCAAAAGCCTTGTCCATAGAGATGGCTCATTCGATTAAAGTACATCTCTGTCAGCGTCTGCTCGTTATCCCAAGTATCAGAACGATCTATCGCGCTTTCCAAGTTTGTGCCATAGGCTCCAGAGGGAACGGAAAATAGCCTAACCGCGGCCATTCTGGTGGCTAAGGTGGTTTCAACTCCTTTGGCTTCAAGCATAGCTTGTGTTTTTATCGTATTGATACGTAGTTGGTTATCCTGCTCATCCTGTGCTTGGGCAAGAGTAAATGCTTGATCTAGCAGGGTAACCACATTAGCAAAGAGATCCCGATGTAATCCGGATGGGATCACAGTGACATCAATTCGAGGTCTGCCTAATTCTTCACGCGGTATGGCTTCAACGCCACGCACTATACCTCTTTCATCGTAGCTAGGGCGTATGCCGAGCAAATACATGATCTGCGCTTCTTGAACTCCTTCATTACGCATAGTTTCAACGCCCCAAAGGGTAAAGGTTAACTTTTTAGGGTATTCGTTATGGCGTTGTCGATAGTCCTCAATGAGCTGATTTGCGAGCTTTTTACCTATTTCATAGGTTGATTTAGCTGGAATTCGGCGTGGGTCAAAGGAGTAAAAATTGTGTCCAGTGGGTAACGCATCTGGATTACGCAGTGGATCCCCCCCTACGCCTGCTGGAATGTACTGGCCTGAAAAACCAGCAATAAGAGCATCGAGTTCTTGTTTAGCGCTAGCTGAAATGGCTGAAGATAATTGTTCTATGCGTTGTTTGTACTGCTGTTTATCTAAAGTGGGTTCAATTGATAGAATCGCTTGCGCTGTTTTTTGGATTTGGTCAGCAGTTGGAGAGACACCAAAGCTGTGCAGTCCCATCGGATTAATACGGTCTGAAATTTCTTCAAGATAATGATGAATATCCTCAATGAGTTGATGGGATGACTCATTATCCTGAGTGATTAAAGTTGATGCCTTTGCATCAATTGCAGTGGGGGCTTTACCCAAATCTTGTAAAATCCCGAGTTTTTCTGCCTGTAGCTCAATTTCTTTAATCTGTGATTCTGCTAATTGTGGGTTTTGTTGCCGCGCGCGCTGGTAACTTTCGATCAGTCCTTTCAGGGTTTGTAGTTCAGGGTTTAAGGAGGTGCGATCCATGGGTGGGGTTAAATGGGTGATCATAATGCCCATACCACGACGCATTGCAATTGTACCTTCTCCTGCATTATCCATGATAAAACTATAAAAGTTTGGCAGATCTCGAATGAGATATTCAGGTGCATCTGTGATATTCATACCAGCCTCTCGGCCTGGCAGCCACTCATGGGTGCCGTGTGTGCCAAATTGGAACATCGCATCAGCTTTAAAGACTTTGTGGAGCCAAAGGTAAAACGCAATATATTGATGTGATGGTGGAAATTTTAGGTCGTGATAGAGTTTTTCAGGATTTTCAGTTTTTCCTCTGGAGGGCTGTGGTCCAAGTAGGACATTACCATAGCGGCGTACAGGTAAAACAAAGTATGCAATTCCTGCACTGTCTTTATAGGTCATAGCGTTACTTTCTTCTGGACTTCCCCAAGTATTTGTCACCATTTCCTGTGCTGACTGTGGCAATGCTAAAAACCACTGTTGATAGGTCGATATTGGTAAAAGTACGGGCTCGCCTGAGACGGCGAGAGTATCAATTTGTGATTGCTCCCAACTGGGGATATTGGCACCATATTTGAGAATATCTTGGCGTAATAGTGAAGGCTCCTTAGGAAGGTTTTGGATGTTATATCCTTCTTGCTCGAGGCGTTTAACCACTTGCCAAATGCTTTGCGGCAACACATTAAGGTATGCGGCGCCAACATTGTCTCGTCCAGGAGGAAAATTAAAATACTGCAGAAAAATGCGCTTTTCTGAATTAGGTTTTTGACGCAAGGTTACCCATCGTTTGACTCTGTTTGCCAACATGGCAACGCGTTCTGGTATGGGCTGCTCTTCTATATAAGTCATGCCAGATTGAGGATCTTGTATCATCTGTTTAGCAGCATATACGGTAGGTTGTATTAACCCCGCCATTTCTGGCATGGCTAATTGCCAAGAGCGTTCGGTAATATCCATCCCAACCGATGAAGCCTCCCAGTCCTCGATTGATGTTGAAAACAATGAAATGGCATTAATCACTGGAACATTGAGGCGTTCAAATAATGGTGTCAGTATCTCTGGAGTGACGCCAATTTTTATGCTTGCAGCAATAATGACTTCTACCCTTGAATGGCCTTGGTCGTCGAAAAAATAGCGCTCGATGGGAACCTGTGCAGGATAACCAAATACCGTCATCACGTTTAGGTCCCGACTCTCCAGAGCGTTAATTACTGCATCAATATGGGATGTACTGCCTGCAATAATATTACTTTGATAAACCACGAATCCAATCCAAGGTTTACCAGGTTTGTATTGATGATAATCTTGCTTAAAACGATCAAAATCAGCATAAACAGTCCCCGTTCCTGCATGATATAAACCTATTTCAGGTACAGTTTCAGGTGGCTGATAGGGCAGATTAATCCCTATTTGGTTAAGTGCGTAAAGCAATCCATTACGGATATTATTTGCTCCAGCATTAACAAAATACTGCTGGATTTGGGGATCCTCAATAATTCCAGCATTTTTATCGGTTTCATTAATACTAGAGCCAAACGCATATACTTTGGCACCATTTTTCATAGCCTGTTGTAGATCGAGTTGCACATGGTTTATTAGATTTCTTCCAATCGTTTGTATGATAATTAAATCTGACTGGCGAAGATGACTTAAATCTTGCTCGCTTAACTTAGTACTCGAGTAAATACGAATATCAGTATCCGTCATTACATCAAATTCTGAGTAAATATCTTTTACAACTGAGGTGGATTGTCGTAGTGAACTATCACCCAGCAATAAACTGACACGCGTTGTTTTACCCCATGCAAGGTGAGTGACTGATAGCAAAAATACACAAAGGAATAAGGTGAATGACGTTCTATGAAATTTAGTCTGGAACATATACCACTCGGCCATCATCTAATTGAAAGGCTGTACCTAGCCTTACACCTTCACCACTCAACTCCGTTTTGGTTACTTTTTGTACTTTTATCTCAGCCCCTTGTTTGCTGACAATTTGCATTTCTCCTTGGGCATTTTTAGTCGTAATAGTGACTTGGGATTTTTCATCCATTAGCCCAAGTAAATTAAAAGTGGTAAAGAGTGCGATCATCATGCTGACAATCACAACAATACTGGCATCAAATAAGTTAGCGATACCTGCTAAGGGGTCTATATCTTCACGGTGTGAAGTTAACATGTTCTTTCGCATAAATTTCAGACTCATAGTGAGCCCTCTATTGCATGCGTTTCGTTGATTGGATTTGAAGTGAGGGGCGTTTGTGAACAAATTGATGTGTGGTCGATCGATGCTAGTTCTGCAAGGTAACGTATTTCATTCTTGTCGTTATTTATCCAGCGTTCTTTGACTAACGCTAGCGCAAAAGCAATGACGCCTGTTCCTAATCCAACAATGGCAGAATTAAATGCGTTAACCATCATTCCGGCCATTTCAGGCATATTCCCCTGTGCAAGGGCAGCGAGCGCTATTCCCATAGGAATAAGTGTTCCCATCAGTCCAATCCCTGGTGCGGCACGTACGATAAAACGAAGACGTTCAATATTCGTATTTGCTAAATGTTCTGTTTGTTGTATTAATTTTTCGAGTTCTAGATCTAAATATTTTTGTTGAGTGTCTTGGATGACATGGCCTAATTTATGACGGAAAGTTTCAATCAGAGGGTGTTCACCTTGCCTACGATTTAGATATTCTCGGAGTAGATTACCGGCCAGTAAAACCACGTAGAGTACCATTGCGACTAATCCGAGTTTTACTGGGTAGTAACATAGGGTGGCGACCGTAACTAAAAATCCCTCAGTCATAACCATTATTTGCATTAGCTTTTCCTTATTAAAAAGGGTGTACTCTTAATTTATTTGTGAAGAATACTGAATTAGTGAGTTGGACATAGGTGTCAAAAAATTGAATGTAACTCGAGTCACAGAAAAATGTCGCACTTAGATATGGCCGTCATTATTCCTTAAGGCATTGATTAAAACTACCTAGCCGATCACAAAAAAATTACACTCAAAGTATTATTTACCTAAATATAATTTAAATATTTTCTAGGGATTAATATACAGTAGGATTATTTTTGTACAGAATCATTGGTGATTCATCTCAGATTTGCATCATTATGGCTTTTTAGATTGGTAATATAAGTAACTAATTTGGGGATAAAATCTACAATAAAACTCACGTAGTTATGGTGATTTGAATTTACTCTGAGAAATATTCTTTAGTTAATTAAATACTGTTTTTGTCAAGGTATTCTTTGCCTCTTTTTACGTTATCATTAAAGTTGTTTGTAGCCGTTTTAGCATAATTTCGGGCTTAAGAACTGCGGAAATAAGCCGTTTCCCTTCGGCGGGCTAAAAGTCTGAAAAACCATTGATACACACGAAAACAGCCTCTAAATAATTCACGCCCAAGTCCGCAGTGATTGATCGTTCTTTGCAAGCGATCAGGTTACGAATTGGGCTTTGTTTCCTTATTACGGTAAGTTCTGGTGAGTTTTAGGCGATATCAGCGATTGATTTGCTGCTTCAATGCGGTTGAGGCTTTAAAGCTGGGCTGATTGTAACCGTCGATTTCTATGGCTTCGCCCGTTTGTGGATTACGCCCTGTTTTAGCGACATGGTATCTGAGTTCAAAGGTGCCAAATTGTGGCAGGAAAATTTTCTCGCCTTCGCTCAATGCGACGTGGATCTGTTGCAGTATCTGCTCAACCACAGGTTTAGTGCTCGCTTGCGATGCATTGAGCTCGGCGGCAATACGTTGGATAAGTTGTGCTTTGTTCATAGAAACCTCTGAAGTCAGCTTAGGTTCAATCGAAGGGGAGTTATAACAAGCTCGTCCCGAGATTGAAAGCCATAGCAAGCTCAGCGCGGTT
>NZ_JBHFFD010000060.1:0-34944 GCF_043359565.1 Shewanella sp. S23-S33
TAACTAACGTGTTGTTTGGTAAGAACAAGGCATTTGCTTCCTAGCCTACTGAAGTGAATGTGTTACAAAGCTCGGTTACGAGTAAAATCATAAGTCCGGGTCCCCTTCGTCTAGAGGCCTAGGACACCGCCCTTTCACGGCGGTAACAGGGGTTCGAATCCCCTAGGGGATACCAATTTTAATCAAGGTTTATCGAAACTTTGGTTAAAGACAATAAACCACCTCAAGGTGGTTTTTTTGTGTCTGAATTTTGAATATTAAATCGAGATCTCCCCGATTCATTTACGAGTCATACGCCCCGAGTTATTTGCCGAATTTACCCACCAATTCAAACTATCCACATTAAGATAAATAATGCTTCGAGAGGCTTACTTCCTGTGGTGGAGTCATTCTGTTCAATCGTGTGATAAAGATTATTGAAGCGTTTTCTTGCTTAACTTTGCGCTAATCCATAGCTAAAACTCACCTTTCGGATTGTTCAGTGTGTTGGCACTTTGAATGCAGCTACTCTCAATGCTGATAAGTTGAGCCGTTAAGCGTGGTTTATCTCTTGTTTCCAATCGTTCAACGAGCGCAATTTGAAGTGAACCGTTCTTACGGTAGCTATTGTAATAGCTGAATAGCGTATCGTTGCGGTGAATATGCGGGCGAGTGTAAGAGTGAAGCTTTGTGGGAAGAGGGCAGAATTAGGCGGAAACTTATTTGAGATAAATAAAGGCGACACTCACTGCTGAGTGTCGCCTTTCGTCATCTAACCTTTAGCTTAGTCTACACCTAAGAATCCACCGGTTTGGTGGGCCCATAATTGAGCATAAATACCGCCTGCGGCGATGAGTTCATGGTGCGTGCCTTGCTCAACGACTCGGCCTTGATCTAACACTATTAGCCTGTCCATTGCTGCAATGGTCGAAAGTCGATGAGCAATTGCAATCACTGTCTTGCCTTGCATTAACTCATATAAACTTTCTTGAATGGCGGCTTCGACTTCAGAATCCAGCGCTGAAGTGGCTTCATCAAGCAGCAAAATCGGCGCATTTTTCAATAAAACTCGCGCGATGGCGATACGCTGTCTTTGGCCACCAGAGAGTTTTACGCCGCGTTCACCCACTTGAGCATCTAAGCCATGATTACCATTAGGATCACTGAGTTCCTGAATAAAGTCATAGGCTTGAGCTTGTTTAATCGCGCGATCAAGTTGCTCTTCACTGGCACTGGGATTGCCGTAAAGAATATTCTCGCGGATGGTGCGGTGCAAGAGGGAGGTATCTTGGGTCACCATGCCAATTTGCGAACGCAGTGAATCTTGCATAACCATCTTGATGTCTTGATCATCGATATTAATCTGACCTTTTTCAACATCGTAGAATCGCATTAGTAGATTCACTAGGGTCGATTTACCCGCGCCAGAACGCCCCACTAAGCCAACTTTTTCACCTGCTTTAATATTCAAATTCAGATCTTCAATCACGCCAGTCTGCTCACCGTAATGGAAACACACTTGGTTGAAATCAATCTTGCCATGATTGACGACCAGCGCCTTGGCGTTTGGCTCATCTTGGATGATCGTTGTTTTCGATAAGGTGTTCATTCCATCGGTAACCGTGCCGATATTTTCGAATAATGAACTGATTTCCCACATTATCCACTGTGACATGCCGTTTAAGCGCAGTGCTAAACTGACCGCAATGGCGATGGCGCCGACCGTGATTGCGCTATCGGTCCATAGGGCTATCGATACTGCTGCAATACTAAAGGCCAACAGATAGTTGATGATTTGCACACTGACGCTGATGCCCGTCACTAAGCGCATTTGGCGATAAACCGTGTCTAAAAATATCCGCATACTGGATTTGGCGTATTCGGCTTCTTTCTGTGTGTGGGCGAATAGCTTCACTGTGGTGATGTTGGTATAGCTGTCGACGATACGGCCTGTCATGGTTGAGCGCGCATCGGCTTGCTCGGTAGAGACACTTTTTAGTCTAGGCACAAAGTACCATTGCAGACCAACATACAGTGCAAGCCAGACGAGCATAGGTATGACTAAGCGCAGATCAGCGCTGGCGATCATCACTAGCATAGAGGTGAAATACACTAAAATGTATACCAACACATCGAGCAATTTCATCACAGTTTCGCGCACGGCTAAGGATGTTTGCATCACTTTTGTGGCAATTCGGCCAGCAAAATCATCTTGATAAAACGATACACTCTGTTTTAGCAAATAACGGTGTGCAAGCCAGCGGATCGACATAGGATAATTGCCGAGCAAGGTTTGATGCATGATAAGCGCATGCAGTAATACCAATATTGGCATCACAATTATCACCATACCTCCCATCAGCATTAAGGTCGTGCCTTCGTCTTGGAATAACGTTTCGGGATTTTTTTTCACAAGCCAATCAACTAATTGGCCCATGAACCCGAACAGTGACACTTCAAGCATGGCCAGCATGGCGGTCAGCACTGACATTAAGATCAGCGGCAGTTCGTAGCCCTTAGTGTAGTGGCGACAAAAAGCATAAACCCCTGTGGGTGGTTTAGTGGGTTCATCATCGGGTAGGGCTTCAACCCAGGATTCAAATCGTTTAAACATGAATTAACTCTATGGTGAGATAAAAAATAGTCGGCTCTAGCATATACCCAAACAACCTGAAGATGCAGGATTCAGCGGGAATTTAACGCACTTTAGGCAAGGCGGTTATTTGCAGACCTAGTGGACTAAGTTAAAAATAACCAACACGGCATAAAGTGCGTTAAAACCCGCCGGGACGGAGCGTCTAGGGCACTCCACTTCCGTGTCGCACCAATTCAAAAGGTGGCCGACATTCTGTCATTGATGCGCCTTGAATTGAAGCACCCTAGACGCTCTGAAACTCGTATCTTCAGGTAGCTTGGGTATATAAGATTTCATGCCCTAAAAGCATTGAAATGATTGAGTTCCGTTTTCCGCTAGTGCTACATGCTAGTTTTACGTAAAGTAATGAACAAGAAATTAATTGTGAGCGAATATTGTCGGGCGTGATGAAAAATGAGTACAGATAGAGCGTCTGAGAGTGCAAATAAGCGTGATGAAATAGATTCGGTGCATTCGCTGGAGTCCAGTTCGGGGCAACTTTCTGCGTCCATTTGCCGTGAAGCGAGGATGAGCCGCGATCCGCGGTTTGATGGTAAGTTTTTTGTGGGCGTATTAACGACGGGCATTTATTGCCGAACTGTGTGTCCTGCTGTGGCACCAAAAGAGCAAAATGTGCGTTATTTTGATTCGGCCATTAAAGCCGCGCAGGCGGGATTACGCCCATGTTTACGTTGTCGGCCCGACAGTGCGCCGGGATCGAATCCTTGGAAGGGGACTGGCACAACGTTAGCGAGGGCCATTAGCTTAATCGAAGCGGGCGCCTTAGCGGGAAAATCATCGGGAGAGCCAGCTTCGACAGTAACACAATTGGCTGACCGATTAGGGATCAGCAGTCGTTATCTCAATAAGCTCTTTACCGAAGGCTTTGGCACTTCGCCAAAACAATATGCCTTATATCGGCAATTACTGTTTGCTAAACAATTATTGCACCAAACCCAATTACCTATCACTCAAGTCGCGATGGCGGCGGGTTTCAACAGTATTCGCCGTTTCAATGAGGCGTTTAAGCAAACCTTGCAATTGACGCCGACGCAGTTAAGAAAGAGTGCATTAACCAAAGCGGCAAAGGAGTCCATGATTGAGCCATCAACAGGATTAGATGAGATTGATACTATGGGTGAATTTGTGCCGCACTATGGATTAACCTTGTATCAGTATTATCGTCCGCCATTGGATTGGACATCACAGTTGGCGTTTTATCGATTACGTGCGGTAACAGGGATGGAATGGTTCACGCCGCAGATGAGTCATCCACAAGCGAGCGATGTCATTGGTGATGAGGCGACCGTGGTAGATGAGGCCAAAGCTGGCGATAATGGGCTCGAATATGGTCGTTGTTTTGCCCTAGGTAAGATGCGTGGCACAGTGCACATTATCCATGAGCCTAAGCTAAATCGCTTCAAACTCGCGATAATGTTGACCGAAGACTCTCCTGTCGATGAGCTGCAATTGCTGGTCACTGAAGTGCGACGCATTTTAGATCTCGATGCGGATATGCTGTTGATTGAACAAGGCTTAAGTGCGCTACCAAGTTTAGGATTAACACCGTTTTCGGGATTACGCATTCCCGGTGCAGGCTCCTTATTTGAGGCGACCTGCCGTGCGATTTTAGGCCAGCAAGTGACGGTAGTGCAGGCGACTAAGCTACTTAATCAATTGGTTGAAGCCTATGGTGAGCGCTTTAGTCTCAATGGTTGCGAGTATCGTTTATTTCCTACACCCGAGGCCATTCGTGAGGCGAGTCTAACTGAGCTAAAAATGCCCGGCGCTCGTAAGTTAGCCCTCAATGCGCTCGCGGCGTTTATCTGTGATCATCCTGAGGCGAGTGTCGATGATTGGCTCAGCGTTAAGGGCATAGGTCCTTGGACAATCGCGTATGCTAAGCTTCGCGGTTTGGGCGATCCCAATGTGTTTTTGCATACCGATTTGATTGTTAAAAAGCATTTGCTTGCTTTGTATGGCAAGACCCATAGGCTAGAAGAAGCCGCTGCGGGTGCAGTCAACTACCCGCAGCTGTGCCAGCAACTGAGTCAAGACATCGCGCCTTGGGGCAGTTATTTAACTTTTCAGCTTTGGCATCAATAGCGACTAAAACGATCTAAGTTGAAGACATAAATAGAGAGATAAATTATGAAACATGCGATTCGTCAATTGAGCCAAGCGCCGAGTATTACTGCGTATCAGCCCTGTGCCGTAGATACTTTTATGAGTCCTGCCGGAATATTGCAGTTAAATGCCAATGCCTATGGGCTGAGTCATTTAACGGTTGTCGGCTCGGATCGCACTGAGATTGCGCTTGCTAAGGTGAGTGAGGATGTCCTCAATCAAGCTAAGGCGCATATTAGTGAAACTCAAGTGCAGCTCGCGCGTTATTTTGCAGGTGAACTGATTGAATTTAATGTAAAGCTCGCACCTAAAGGCACTGAATTTCAGCGTGAAGTTTGGCAAGCTTTGATCAATGTAGATTATGGCCAGAGCTGCAGCTATGGGCAGATTGCCGAGCAAATTGGTCGGCCTAAGGCGGTGCGCGCCGTGGGCGCTGCCAATGGTGCCAATCCCATTGCGATTATCGTGCCTTGCCATAGAGTGATAGGCAAAAATGGCAAGTTAACGGGTTACGCCTATGGGCTTGCGATGAAACAGCAGTTATTAACGCTGGAAACTGCCAAGCATTGCCTCGATATTTAAGCTAGAATAGCCGCCTATTAAGATATTGGTGAGCAGTTAAACTTTCTATGACTCAGGCTTCTTCCTCTGCGGCAAGCTTTGCCCAACTCGGCATTATTGCACCTTTGCTAAATCGATTAACCGAATTAGCGTATGTTTCGCCTACACCAGTACAGGCGGCGACGATCCCCGCTGTGCTCGCGGGGCGCGATGTGTTAGCCGGTGCTAATACGGGCTCGGGTAAAACGGCAGCCTTTGCCGTGCCGCTGTTGCAACAACTTGTTGACGCAAAAACAGAGGATAAGACAGGCGCTTATGTTCGTTGTTTGGTCTTAGTCCCAACACGTGAATTAGCACAACAAGTCGCTGACAGCTTTTTATCCTATGCCTCACATCTCAATGGCAAGCTAAAAATTGTCGCTGCGTTTGGCGGTGTGTCGGTGAATGCGCAAATGCAGAGTCTACGCTCTGGTGCCGACGTCCTAGTAGCAACGCCGGGTCGTTTGTTAGATCTGTTGTCCAGTAATGCCATCAAACTTAACCGCGTTAGCGCCTTAGTGCTAGATGAAGCTGACCGCATGTTAAGCCTTGGTTTTACTGAAGAATTAGCTCAAGTGCTCGACGCTTTGCCCGTCAAGAAACAAACCTTATTATTCTCTGCGACATTCCCTGAAGAAGTCCGTGAGTTAACGGCAAAACTGCTTAATAATCCACTTGAATATCAATTGCAAAGTGAGCAAGAAAGCACGATTCATCAACGGGTGATTACGGTTAATCGTCCGATGAAAACCGCATTATTGGCGCATCTGATTAAAGAACATCAGTGGTCACAGGCGTTGATCTTCGTGAGTGCTAAAAATACTTGTAATCACTTAGCGCAAAAGCTGTCTAAACGTGGGATCACAGCCGAAGTGTTCCATGGCGATAAAGCCCAAGGTGCGCGTACGCGGGTGCTCGATGGCTTTAAAAATGGTGAGATCAGTGTGTTAATTGCGACCGATATTGCCGCCCGAGGTATCGATATCGATAAACTGCCTGTGGTGATCAACTTTGATTTACCACGAAGCCCTGCAGATTATATGCATCGTATTGGCCGTAGTGGCCGCGCCGGTGAAGCAGGCTTGGCCGTGACCTTGATTTCCCATGAGGATTATCACCACTTTGGCGTGATAGAGAAAAAGAACAAGCTTAAGTTAGTGCGTGAGCAAATTGTCGGTTTTGAAGCCGATGATGAAATGCCCGCCGAACTGTTAGAACAAGCTAAACCTGTCGCCAAGCCTGAAGGTATGGGTAAAAAAAAACGTAAACAGTTACCGGCTGCCAATGCTGAATTTTGGGGTAAAAAATCTTAAGTCGTTGGAAACAAGCTATTCTTAGCTTATCTCTGGCGTTCCTTGTCATCTCACTTGTCGTAGGTAAGGTTTATGCAACACTTATTCTGGTTAGTTGAAGGTAAAGTCGCAGGGCGCAGTGGCCCTAATAAAGATCCTTGGGATTTACAAGCGCTCAAAGAGGCCGGTATTGGTGCCATTCTGTCGGTCAATGGGGGCGAAGGATGCGAGCCGAGTGCGTTTAAGCAGCTTGATTTACGTTACGAATGTATTCCCTTTTCGCGCAATGTGCCGCCTCAAGATGGGGATGTGGCGATTTGTGTCGCTCAGTTGCCCAAGGCACTCGCCTTTATTCAGCAATGTGAAGCTGATGAGCTGCCTGTAGTGATCCATTGTCGCTCTGGCAAGGATCGCACCAGTCTTATCATGGCCTATTACTTGATGGTCAATGGTGCAGCGCCATTACATGCGGTGAGCCAAGTTCGTAATATTCGCGATATCGCTTTTACTGCCGAAGGTTGGGATCAATTCGCCTTTGATGTCTTGTACGCATTACAAGACTAAGCACTTGTCGGCGATTGGCATCGAACCTATTAATAAATAGGTAATAATAGTTTCATTCGTTTGACCTTAGTCATCAAAATTTTACTGTGTTAAGGTTAAGCTATCCGAAGGTTGTTTTTAGTGAGTTATTTATCTAATTATGAAAAGTAAGGCAAGTCAGTCACAGGGATTACTACTGTTTCGGTTATCACAGACTCAAGTGTTTGCCTTAGGCACGTTGAAAGTGCGTGAGCTGGTGCCGTACACACAGCTAAGCAAAATTCCCCAATCTCATCCGACGATTCTTGGCGCTTCAACGATTCGTGGCCATACGATTCCTATCATCGATATGGCGGCTGCGATTGGCTATCGGCCGATAGCCCCTGAAGAGCGCGAAAAATGCTACATCATCATCACTGACTGTCAGCGGATGATCATTGGCTTTTTAGTGCGTGGTATCGATAAGATTATCGAATGTAATTGGCGCGATATTGAGGCACCTTCTGCCAATTTGGGCAAGAATGCTTACTTGACTGGCGTGACTCGTTTTGAGGACCAGTTAGTACAATTGCTCGATGTTGAGTTATTGCTGTCGAAAATTTTCCCGAATAACCCACAGGCAAATCGGGCAATCTTGACCGATGTGCAGCGTGAGAAACTCAAACCCATGAATATCCTGTTAGTGGATGATTCTAAGGTGGCACGTAAGCAGTTATCCGATGCCCTTGATATGATCAACATCCCTTATCGAGTGACCGCCGACGGTAAAGAAGCCTTAGTCATGATGGAACAAGCGGCACTAGAGCATCATCCCATAGATATTCTGGTGAGTGATATCGAGATGCCGGGACTAGATGGTTACGAACTGGCATTTGAGGTGCGTGATAATCCACTGACTGCCAAGGCCTACATCATTTTACACACGTCTTTATCCAGCGAAATAAGCGTGAGTCAGGCCCACCAAGTGGGGGCAAATGAAGCGCTGACTAAGTTCGATGCTCACGAGTTGATTGATGCCATGTTGCGTGGTGCCGATTTAGCCATGAAGCAGCGCCAATAAGGCGCTTGTTAGTTTTTTGTATGCTTTTTGCGGGACAAGGGTAATTTAGTTAGCTTATTTCCCCGCAAAACTAGACAAGTCTAGTCACATCCTATAAAAACCTTATTGGCCTCATTTCCGAAGGTGCGCGTTGGGGATCTCAACCGAAATATAATAACGACAGGTTAAACCATGAAACAAGAATCATCATTATTAGCTAAGTTGGCTAATGGCAGTCTCGTATTACAAATCTTATTAGGGATTATCGCTGGTGTGGTGTTAGCGAGTTTTTCACCCGATAGCGCAAAAGATATCGCCTTCTTAGGCAGTTTATTCGTTGGAGCATTAAAAGCGATTGCTCCAATACTGGTATTTATCTTAGTAGCATCGTCGATTGCCAATCAAAAGAAAAATACGCAAACCAATATGCGCCCAATTGTGATCCTGTATTTATTGGGTACCTTTGCCGCGGCGTTAACTGCTGTGATTTTAAGCTCTATTTTCCCCACGACTTTAGTTTTGGTTGCTGGTGTGGAAGGTACAAGTCCTCCACAAGGTATTGGTGAAGTGATCCATACCTTATTATTTAAACTGGTTGATAATCCAGTGAATGCGTTAATGACGGGCAACTATATTGGTATTCTTGCTTGGGGTGTGGGTTTAGGTTTAGCCTTACATCATGCTAGCGATTCTACTAAGCAAGTATTTGCCGACATGAGCCACGGCATTTCGCAAATGGTGCATTTCATTATTCGTTTAGCACCTATTGGTATTTTTGGTTTAGTTGCTGCGACGTTTGCTGAAACCGGTTTTGCCGCAATTGCGGGTTATGCGCAGTTATTGGCTGTGTTATTAGGTGCGATGGCCATTATTGCGTTAATCGTTAATCCTTTAATTGTTTACGTGAAGATTAAACGTAATCCCTATCCGTTGGTATTTCGTTGTTTGCGTGAAAGTGGCGTGACGGCATTTTTTACCCGCTCGAGTGCGGCGAATATTCCGGTGAATATGGCGCTGTGTGAAAAATTAAATCTGCATGAAGACACTTACTCAGTCTCTATTCCCTTAGGTGCCACCATTAATATGGGCGGCGCGGCGATCACTATTACGGTATTGACCTTAGCTGCGGCGCATACCTTGGGGATTCAAGTCGATTTACTCACCGCATTGTTATTGAGCGTTGTAGCCGCTATTTCGGCTTGCGGCGCCTCGGGTGTGGCGGGTGGTTCATTACTGTTGATCCCACTGGCTTGTAGCTTGTTTGGTATTTCTAATGATGTCGCCATGCAAGTAGTCGCTGTCGGCTTTATTATTGGTGTGGTTCAAGATGCAGCCGAAACCGCATTGAACAGCTCTACTGACGTTATCTTTACCGCTGCTGCTTGTGAAGCCGCTGAGAATAAAGCTAAACTGAGTTAACGAGTGCTGTTATTCGTATTGAAAAGTATTATGGAAGCAGTCACTTAGGTGGCTGCTTTTTTTATGGGAGTCGTTATGATCTTTTTTGATTTTAGAGTGCTAGATGCCGCAAAGCCCTGGTATGGGATAAATGACACTGTGATGGGCGGTTTATCCCGCAGTAAGATGACGGTGTCACCTTTAGGCTATGGTGAGTTTAGTGGCCATGTGTCGCTGGCAAATGGCGGCGGGTTTGCTTCAGTGCGTTGTGAGTTTAACCCTATAGATGTCAGTGGGTTTACTGGGATCTATGTCGAACTCGATGGCGACCGACCTAAAGACTATAAAGTGAATTTAAAGGACGTCGACACACCCCAAAGCACGGTTTATCAAGCGCCTATGCCCGCGCCAAGCCATCAAACGTTTGGTGTGAGTGGCGCTAGAGTCTTGAATTGGCAGCGGATAGAAATTCCCTTCAGTGACTTCTTGCCCCAATGTCGGGGTAAACCGATTTCCCGAGTGGCAATAGATTTAAGCCAAGTCTGCAGTCTAGGGTTAGTGATTGGTGCCCAGCAGAGTGGTGATTTTTCTTTGAAAATCAAAGAGATTGGCTACTATTAGCGTTTATAGTTGGTTTCTTATCATGAGTTTTTTGCCCCTAATTACTTGCTATTGATGGTGCGGGCCTCTCTAGGCTTCATTTAAGAAAAGAAAAAGGATAAGGCCGAGGCACTTATCCTTATGGTGAACCCATTATAATGAGTTTGGCGAAAGCTGCTGCTTAAGCGCCGACAATACCTAATGGCTTGGCGGTTTGCCACGCGCCGCGGGTAAAATCAGGGAAGGTGACTGAGTTACTGCGGTCATTGACTGAATGTTCACTTAAGATATTCACCACCGACCAAGACGCGCCATCGTACACATCCTGATCTAAGGCCTCGCCATTGCGCAGGCAATAAATCATGCGCCATAACATCACAAAATCCATGCCGCCGTGGCCGCCGTTAATCTCAGCTTCTTTGCCTATACGTTGCCATAGAGGGTGATCATATTTGTCATACCACTTTTGCATGTCCATATCCCACTCGTGGTAACTCTGACCAAAGCCACCATTTTCGACGGCGATACGATTCGGGAAACCCGCAAACACGCCATTTGTCCCTTGGATTAAATTGTGGCGACTGTAAGGTCTTGGGCTCGTCGTGTCATGCTGCACCATGATGGTCCGGCCCTTAACGGTCTTAATCAGACTGGTATTGATATCCCCATTGATGTACTTGAGCTGATTACGCTCATGATCGGCGGGGAATTCACGTTTAGCATAGAGCGCACGGCCAAGAGCGGGCGAACTCATCGAGGTTAGATAATCAAATCTATCACCGCGGTTGATGTTCATATACTGGGAAACTGGTCCTAAACCGTGGGTCGGGTACAAGTTACCGTTGCGCTTGGTATGCCAATAAGTCCGCCATGAGCCCGTCTTATGGTCTATTTCCTTCATCTGCCAACGTAGCTCGTGGATATAAGCGGCTTCACCGTGGAGCAACTCACCAAACACGCCTTGGCGCACCATGTTGAGTACCATAAGTTCTTCACGGCCGTAGTTGACGTTTTCCATCATCATGCAGTTTTTCTGAGTGCGTTCGGCGGTATCCACAATTTGCCAGCATTCCTCTACTGTGAGTGCTAACGGTACTTCGACAAAGGCATGTTTACCGCTTTCCATCGTCTCTATCGCCATAGGTGCGTGCCATTCCCATGGAGTAGAAATGATCACAATATCAATATCATCGCGGCTTAAGAGATCGCGATAGCTCAGGTCATTACCAGTATAGACAGTCGGTTTTGGCCGATTCTGTTTAACGATATGATCCACGGCTCTGTCCAGCACCGCTGGGTGAGTATCACAAATAGCTTTAAGTTCAACGCCTTCTAAATGACAGAATTGCTCGACATGGCTAAAGCCACGCTCGCCAACACCGATAAAGCCAACTCGAACCACGTCCATCTTGGGTGCTATGAGTCCGATAACGGATTTACCCGCTTGCGGTTTAGGGGCGACACTACTGGCGTAGGCGTTGAGGGCAATATTGGCTGTGACGAGTCCGGCGGTAGCGGCACCCGCTGCCTTAAGAAAATGACGACGATGAATGTTATGCATAGCGCTTCCTGCTTTATTTTTGTTTTGTAGAGATATTGAAATATCACTTGGTCTTATTTGTGCGGTAATTCACTTATGGGTTATATCAGAAACCCTATTAAAATTGGCAATAAAAGATGTAACAAGCTCCTATAAGTCCATTTGATATATGAAATGCGTACGTTACGGGGTTATGTAAAAATTTAAAAAAAACAATTTCTTGAGTTATTTTTGTTGCGAGTTCATCAATATGATCAAACCAAACTAAAAAACGAAAGTGGGCAATATATGGAGCATATTCATACCAAAGGATTGAGTTCTAGATTTGTAGAAATAACGCTACAGCCCCCTTGTGCTTAACTCTTCAACAAGAGTCGTAGAAACTGGAAGAGATACAATTGTATCTAAATTGCTTGTTTGTGAGTGCTTTCTGTCAATACACGTGCGTGTTATCTCAAACATCTAAATCTAAAAATATTTAAAATTAAACACTTACAGGTTACCGTTTTAGGATAATTGGTCTGGAAAACGCGCATGCGTGTCTTTCCGATGGATTCTTGTATATGAAAAGCGGTAGAAAGCTGATAACTTCTAGTTAATACAGATAGTTAAGTGTGTGCGTTTTTATTTTGCTATGGACGCCAACGCTACGCTGCATTGGCGCTTTTTAGCTCAGCATTAGGGCCTTTTATGGGTGCATTTGAATATTCACAAGCCACTCTTCGGATCTTCGGGGATGATTTGATACCTGAAGACGTATCAAATTTACTTGGTGGTACAGCAACTAAAAGTAAAAAGAAAGGTGATGAAGATGTCAGCAAAACCAGTGGAAAAGTGCGAATTGCCAAAACGGGCAGCTGGCATTTTCAGGCTAAAAAGAGAGAGCCAGAAGACCTAAACGCGCAGATTGAAGCAATTTTATCCCAGCTAACAAGTGACTTAGCGATATGGGAAAAGCTTTACCAAAGCTACAAAGTTGACATGTTCTGCGGCTTGTTTATGGGCAACTGGAATGATGGTTTGAGCTTGTCACCTGAAATCATGCTGGCACTTGGTCAACGTAGAATTGTTTTAAGTTTAGATGTTTATAGTGGGTCGGACGATTAAGATGGTTGTCGCCCCTAAAAACAAATGTTAAAGCCAGCAAAATTGCTGGCTGCGACTTCAACCCGCAGCACGACTTTGCGTGCTAAATTTGGGCGCTAGGCACTAAAACCTTACTTGTTTTTCATTAATTAAAGGAATAATAAATGACCCACCTAATTACTAAAGTGATGTTAACTGGACTCATAGTGGCATCAACTCATCTTCACGCTGAAAACTATGACTTCAAACCGGGTTTATGGGAAACCACTTGGAAATCCGAAATAGTAGAAATAGACGCACCTCCTGAAATGGAGAAAATGATGCGGAGCATGGCCAAAAGGCCTGATTACACGGAAGCTGAATGCATAAATGACATCGCCTCTGCATTTGATTTAGAGCCTGAAGAAAATGAAGGCGAAGAATGCCAAACCAACAGCAATTGGATCAGTGCTAACAAGATGGTGTTTGAAACATCATGCACTAGCCCTGATGGTGCATCTAAAACAGTGGGTGAAATGCGTTTCAATGGGAAAACGTTCACTTCTAAGCTTGAAGTGACAACCTCTGAAGAGTCAATGAAAATCAAGTCGAAACTCGTTGGCAATGGAAAATATATTGGCGCTTGTGACTAAGTGCCATACAAACTCTTCAACTTGACGCATAACGGTTAGCAAGGATGTTATGAGGGCAGTTAGTAATATAGAGGGGATTTATTGGACTTTTGCTGACATTGCCAGTTGGTCTGTTTGGCTGCCGTTCTCATTTTATCGACGTCTATACAGCGCGGTGTTTTTATTCAGCTCGCTAGATAAGTCTTTTAGCTGCCTTTACTTTAGCGATAAGTAAATAGTGATAAAGATCGCGTTTTTATTTTTAGATTGAGCTACACTGCCGATTAATTAGTCAAAGGTATTTATCTTTTATATTTTAAATATTTAGCAAATTTAAATTAACCAAAAAGTTACATTTGACGGGCGATTTGAAGTAATTTGCTGCTGTGGGGAGTAAAGAGTTAAATGGGTTCTATGCTTAATGTACTACCACAACTGACATTCACTTTAGGTGATTGGGTATTGCATAAGGATATCAGGATGTCTGGGATTGAAAAACGCCGTCGCCTTCATTGGCGGGAGACAGATATGCAAAATCGTGAAATTATAGGTCGTTGGTTAGATGGGCGTCCTTTATTGGGGGACAAAATTACCCTCTATAAAGAAGACGATAAATATTTTTTAGAAACTTGGTTTAGCGACGGCTGCCATAGTTTAGATGAAGTCTATATGACGCAAACTCCTGAGGGCCATAAGCTAGAGGATGTTGGCGGTAATTTTTTCGGTGAATTCTTTATCGTGACGTCGTCGCAGCAATTACAATTTTGTAATGAGCAGGGCTGTTATTTCCAAGCAGAAAAATTAGCGGCTGATGTCGATTTTGGTCAAGGTATCCGCGTCGCTTAAACGACGACAGTCGAATCAGTAAATAACTAAGGTCGCACGATAGCTAAGAGCTAAGTCGCGACCTTTTGCTTTTATGGAATTGTAGCGAGTGGCTTAAGTTATTCAGTAAATGGATGTTTGCTGCTAAAAAACAGCGGTTTACCCGAATAGGGATGGGTCAAACTTAAGCTTTGTGCATGTAAACATAAACGCGGTTTGGCCTTGATAACCTCGGCATCACCGTAAAATTCATCGCCTAAAATTGCATGGCCTAGGGCGAGCATATGCACACGCAATTGATGAGTACGGCCGGTTTCTGGCGAAAGCTCGATTAAGGTACTATTTTCTCGGCGCTCTAAAACTCGATAGTGGGTGAGGGCGCTTTTACCGCCAGTCTCCCCTGCTTGCAGTGTCTTTTGATAGGGTGGATGCTCAGTGTCTGGCGCAATCGCGAGGTCAATCATGCCCTGTTCCAGCGGCACATGTCCCATCACTTCGGCAATATAGACTTTCTTACTCTGTCTATCTTGAAACTGTGTTTTTAAATGCGACTCCGCTTTTTTATTACGGGCGAACACCATAATGCCCGAGGTCGCGCAGTCGAGCCTATGCACTAAAATCGTTTCTGGATAAAGGGCTTGTAAGCGGGTTAACGCGCAATCGAAGGTGTGAGCCGCTCGACCCGGATTAGATAATAATCCCGAAGGTTTATTGATGATAATCAGATCTCTATCTTTATAGCGTATGTCTAGCCAAGGAACTGCTGGGGGCTGGTAATCAAATATCTGCATCTTGTCCTCATTTTTGCGCGGCCATACTAGCAAAATTTACGCAGGCACACAGCATAATCTCATGCTTGCTTATTCTTAGAGGGGGAGGGCAAATATTCTGCAGGTGTCTTACGGCTCCAAATACGGGTATAAGCCATCAGCTGCGGATAAAAAGTGCGGAACGCGGTTTCGATTTCTATCTGCATTTTATTGACGACTTTATGGGCATCTTTAAACAGTGCGGCTTGCGGATGCTGTTTGGCCACCTGTGCTAAGGCTTGTTGTAATCCTTTTTCGGTGGTGTAGCTGCCTAGCCAATCGGCGCTGCGCATTGTGGGCAAGAGTGTAAATAATGCCTCTGGATGGTATGGAGCAACGCCTTGCGTGGCGAAAGAATCTAACGCGTCATAGGCCTTGCTGCTGAATTCATCCAAGGGTTGGTGGTGATATTCTTCCCAATAGTAAGCTAAATAGTGATCGAAACTCACCGCCATGAGTTCTGCTGCTATGCTTCTTAAGGGCGCAGGGAAAGCTTCCATTAATTCAATCGTCAATTCATGGCTGGCGCAGAGGGTATTAATCTCTTGGTTTAGCCATAAAGCTTGGCGTAACTCCATTGGGGCTTGCGCAATTGGCGCTTGAATATAGTTACCTGCTACGTTGGCAGCAAGGTGGGTTTTACTGATGTCGGCGAGATGTAAGTGTGTAAGAAAGTTCATTATTTGTGCTTGGTTAACCACGTCGGTTCACGGTATCATGCACAAGCGCGCTTAGGAAAGCGCCGAAGCTAAAAATGCAGTATTTTTTCACTTTTTATTGATAATGACATTTGATTCGCCGTGAATAATTATGGCTGACTTAAACGTTGACATAGTAATCGATAAGGGAAAGTGAAATAATATCAATAACCTTTTTTAGGATCATGGATGATGTGGAACTGGTTCACCAAAATGCTTGGTAAAGACGAGCAGCAGAAGCGCAAAAAAGTGCTAATAGAAATCCCCTTTGAACAACACCGTTTCAGCATGGATGACTTTAGTCGCTCGCGGCTAAAATTCGATGCCGATGACAATCAGCCCCAAGATGGCATCAATCCAGTGGAACCCGAGCAAGAAGTGGACACTGGCAATAAGTAATCTTGATCTTATTGGCCTCTAACCATAGACTAGCCGCCGTTCTAAGCTATCTAGAGGCCAATATGCGCGTTGCAGACTTTTCTTTCGATCTCCCCGATGAGCTGATCGCTCGTTATCCTATGACGCAGCGTAATGCATCCCGTCTGTTAACCTTAGACGGCAACTCTGGTGCGTTAGGCGACAAACAGTTTACCGATCTGCTGGGGATGATTAATTCCGGCGATTTAATGGTGTTCAACAATACCCGAGTGATCCCCGCGCGCATGTTTGGTCAAAAGGCCAGTGGCGGTAAGTTAGAAATTTTAGTCGAGCGTATGCTTGATGATAAGCGTATCCTCGCCCATGTTCGCAGCTCTAAATCCCCTAAAGTGGATTCGTTAATCCATCTCGATGGTGGCTATCAGATGAAGATGGTCGCCCGTCACGATACTTTGTTTGAACTTGAGTTGTTATCCGAGTTAACCATCTTAGAAGTGCTTGAAGCAGTAGGGCACATGCCTTTGCCTCCTTATATCGATAGACCCGATGAAGATGCCGACAAAGAGCGCTATCAAACTGTGTATAACCAAAACCCTGGTGCAGTTGCCGCGCCAACGGCGGGTTTACATTTTGACGATGCCATGCTCGATGCATTAAAAGCCAAGGGCGTGAATGTCGCGTTTGTGACCTTGCATGTGGGCGCGGGAACATTTCAGCCAGTGCGTGTCGATACCATTCTTGAACACAAGATGCATTCTGAGTGGGCGAATGTACCGCAGGATGTGGTTGATTTAATCGCGCAAACCAAAGCTGCGGGTAAACGTGTGGTGGCCGTGGGGACGACGTCAGTGCGCTCCTTAGAAAGTGCGGCACGCGCAAGCCTTGGCGAACTCAAAGCTTTTAGCGGCGATACCGATATCTTTATTTACCCAGGTTATGAATTCCAAGTGGTCGATGCTATGGTGACAAATTTTCATCTACCTGAATCAACTTTGATCATGTTAGTGAGTGCTTTTGCCGGTTTTGATCATGTTATGGCGGCGTATCAACATGCTATCACGCAAAAATATCGCTTCTTTAGCTATGGCGATGCGATGTTTGTGACGAAAAAAGCCCACTAGACCAAGATTTTGTTTTAAAATAGCCGCCCAAAGTGAGATTGTGCGGCAATTTTTTTCGTTAAAAGATTGAACCTTTTAAGGCTGTCTCCATCTCTATTGTTAATCAAAATGGCATTAGCCATTAAAAATGTAGTCAGACTGTTTATCTGGCGAGGTGAATTATGAAATTTGAATTAGACACTACCGACGGGCGTGCGCGCCGTGGTCGGTTAATTTTTGATCGTGGCACAGTAGAAACCCCCGCTTTTATGCCGGTAGGAACCTACGGCACAGTGAAAGGCATGACACCGGAAGAAGTACGTGCCACTGGCGCGGATATTTTGCTCGGTAACACTTTCCATTTATGGTTGCGCCCAGGCGAAGAAATCATGCGTAAGCACGGTGACTTGCATGACTTTATGAACTGGCAGCGTCCTATTTTAACGGACTCTGGCGGTTTCCAAGTGTTTAGTCTTGGCGATATCCGTAAGATCACCGAAGAAGGTGTGCATTTCCGTTCGCCCATTAATGGTGAAAAAATCTTCTTAGATCCTGAAAAATCAATGCAAATTCAAGATGCATTGGGCAGTGATGTGGTGATGATTTTTGACGAATGTACCCCGTATCCTGCCACCGAAGATGAAGCGCGTAAGTCAATGCAGATGTCTTTGCGTTGGGCGAGACGTTCGCGTGATGAATTTGACCGTTTAGAGAACCCTAACTCACTCTTCGGTATTATTCAGGGCGGTGTATATGAAGATTTACGCGACGAAAGCTTAAAAGGCTTAGTCGATATTGGTTTCGACGGTTATGCCGTCGGTGGTTTGGCCGTAGGTGAGCCTAAAGCAGATATGCATCGCATTCTTGAGCATATTTGCCCGCAAATTCCTGCAGACAAACCTCGCTATCTGATGGGGGTCGGTAAACCAGAAGATTTAGTTGAAGGTGTACGTCGTGGTGTTGACATGTTTGACTGTGTGATGCCAACCCGTAATGCCCGCAACGGTCATCTGTTTACGAGTGAAGGTGTGATCAAAATACGCAATGCGCGTCATAGAGATGACACGTCACCACTTGATACTAAGTGTGATTGTTATACCTGTAAAAATTATTCACGGGCGTATCTTTACCACTTAGATCGTTGTAATGAGATTCTGGGTGCGCGTTTAAACACCATTCACAACTTGAGATACTATCAAATGTTAATGGAAGGTTTGCGCGGTGCGATTGAGACGGGTACATTAGACGCCTTTGTGGCGGACTTCTATACCAGTCAAGGTCGCGAAGTACCAGAGTTAGTCGATTGATTTTTTGCTAATAAGAAGAGAAAAACTATGTTTATTTCAAATGCATATGCAAGCGCTGCCGGCGCACCACAAGGTGGCGGCACGATGGAACTGATTTTCATGCTGGCGATTTTCGGCCTGATTTTCTATTTCATGATTTTCCGTCCGCAATCAAAACGCGTTAAAGAGCACAAAAATCTGATGTCTTCATTAGGCAAAGGCGATGAAGTGTTAACCAGTGGTGGGATTTTAGGCAAGATTGCAAAAATCAGCGACGAAAGCGATTACGTGTTACTGAGCTTGAACGACACAACACAAATCACGATCAAAAAAGACTATATTGCAGCTGTATTGCCTAAGGGCTCTATCCAGTCGTTGTAAGCCAAGAGGGCTCAGGCGTGTTAAATAAATACCCAATGTGGAAAAACATTATGGTGATGCTCGTCATCGCCATAGGTTGTTTCTATGCCGTACCTAACCTTTTTGGTGAAGATCATGCGGTGCAAGTGGTGGCGACTCGAGGTGCTGAAGTAACAGCATCTACCCAAGCCAGTGTGAACGAGCTGTTAGCCAGTAAGAGCATTGCGGTAAAGCGCTCTGAGCTTGAAAAAGGTCAGTTGTTGGTCCGTTTGCAAAATGCGGATCAACAGCTACTGGCGAAAGAAATCATTGCTGACAGTTTAGGTGACAAGTTTACTGTGGCACTTAACTTAGCGCCTGCGACGCCTAAGTGGCTCGAGTCCATGGGCGGCAGCCCAATGAAGCTCGGTCTTGACCTTCGCGGTGGTGTGCATTTCCTCATGGAAGTGGACATGGGCGAAGCGATTCGTAAGATGGAAGAAGCTAAAGTTGCTGATTTCCGTTCACAATTACGTGAAGAAACCATTCGTTATGCTGGTATTCGTGTTAATGCTACTGGAATTGAAATCAAGTTCCGTGATGCTGAAAACTTAGCGACTGCCGAGCGTTTTCTTAAGACTCGCAATAAAGATATGGTGTTCACCGACGCTAGCCGTGGCGAAGATTTCGCGCTGCAAGCTGTGATGAGTGAAGCTTATCTAAAGCAGATTAAAGAAGAAGCACTGCAACAAAACATTACTACCATTCGTAACCGTGTTAACGAGTTAGGTGTGGCTGAGCCTGTAGTACAACGTCAAGGCGCCGAGCGCATTATCGTTGAGCTGCCAGGTGTGCAAGATACGGCTCGCGCTAAGGAAATCTTAGGTGCAACCGCATCAATTGAATTCCACATGGTGGATGACAAAGCCGATCCGAATGCTGCGCAATCAGGTCGTGTACCTGCAGGTTCTGAAGTGTATCAGCGCCGCGAAGGTGGCACTGTGATATTGAAGAAAGAAGTGATGTTGACGGGTGATCATATCACTGGCGCGCAACCTAGCTTTGACCAGTACAGTCGTCCTCAGGTTAGTATCAACCTCGACGCTAAAGGCGGTACCATTTTCTCTGACGTGACTAAAGACAACATAGGCAAGCCTATGGCGACTTTGTTCATCGAATATAAAGACAGTGGTGATCGCAATGCCGATGGCAGCGTTAAGATGCAGAAAATCCAAGAAGTGATTTCTGTCGCGACCATTCAAGCCCGTTTAGGCCGTAACTTTGTGATCACTGGCTTAAGTCATGGTGAAGCACAAAACCTTGCGCTATTACTGCGTGCGGGTGCCTTGATTGCTCCTGTATCAATTGTTGAAGAACGTACCATTGGTCCAAGCTTAGGTGCTGAAAACATTCAAAGCGGTGTGCAAGCTATGGTATGGGGTATGGCAGTTGTCTTACTCTTTATGTTGGTTTACTACCGTAGCTTTGGGCTTATTGCTAACCTGGCTTTAACCGCAAACTTAGTCATGGTTGTGGGCGTTATGTCTATGATCCCTGGCGCTGTGTTAACCCTACCCGGCATTGCCGGTATGGTGTTGACGGTCGGTATGGCGGTTGACGGCAACGTGCTGATTTATGAGCGTATTCGTGAAGAGCTTCGTGCCGGACGTAGCGTGCAGCAGGCTATCCATGAAGGTTATGGTAATGCTTTCTCAACTATCGCCGATGCGAACATCACCACCTTCATCACAGCGCTCATTTTGTTTGCCGTAGGTACTGGTGCGATTAAAGGCTTCGCTGTGACCTTAATGATAGGTATTGCGACTTCTATGTTTACCGCCATCGTGGGTACTCGCTCAATCGTTAACGCGATTTGGGGTGGTAAGCGCGTGAAGACTCTGTCTATCTAAGGGGAAGTGACAATGATTGAAGTTTTATCCTTAAAACATACAGTAAACTTCCTCCGCCATGCACTGCCTATTAGCATTATGTCGGCAGTGTTAGTGCTGGGCTCGCTGGTATCGCTCGCAACTAATGGCGTTAACTGGGGTCTTGATTTCACTGGCGGTACTGTTGTTGAAATGGAGTTTACTCAGCCGGTTGATTTGAATGCGCTGCGTGTGCAACTGACGACGCCAGATTCCGAAGGTGCGATCGTGCAAAACTTCGGTTCTAGCCGTGACGTACTTGTACGTTTACAGGTGAAAGAAGGCGTTAAGAGCGATGTGCAGGTTAAGTCTGTCATGGAAGCCGCGCAGAAAGTTGACCCACAAGTGCAGCAGAAGCGTGTTGAGTTTGTTGGCCCACAAGTGGGTAAAGAACTGGCAGAGCAAGGTGCATTGGCGGTATTAGTTGCGCTGATTTGTATCATGATCTATGTGTCGTTTCGTTTCGAATGGCGCTTAGCGTTTGGTTCTGTAGCAGCACTGGCGCACGATGTCATCGTGACCTTAGGGGTGTTTTCGTTATTCCAATTGGAATTTGACTTGACCGTATTGGCGGGCTTGTTGACGGTGGTGGGTTACTCACTTAACGATACTATTGTGGTATTTGACCGTATCCGTGAGAACTTCCTTAAGTTGCGTAAGAGCGATCCTGAAGAAATAGTTAACATTTCAATCACTCAAACTATGAGCCGTACCATTATTACAACGGGCACGACTTTGGTGACTGTTGTGGCCCTGTTCCTTAAGGGCGGTACTATGATCCATGGCTTTGCGACTGCATTGCTGTTGGGGATTTTTGTGGGTACTTATTCCTCTATCTATGTGGCGAGCTTCTTGGCCGTTAAACTGGGTATCAATCGTGAACACATGATGCCAGTTGAGATTGAGAAAGAAGGCGCAGACCAACCTCCTATGATGCCTTAAAGGTTAATTTGGAGTTAAAAAGCCACCGATGAGGTGGCTTTTTTTTGCATCGATTTTGAGGCGTATCTGACATTCTGCTAGCAAACTCACAAAGTTATAGTCAGTTATGCTGTAAAAAGTGAATGTTAATTTATTTAACAACTGATGTAAAAATCAGCGCTCGACAGCCTCGGCTATTTAGCAGTAGGATGTCGGCAACCCATATTCTAGAGAGTTGTAGCCGTAGGATGTCGCATGGAAGAACGTAAAGTGTTAGTTGCTGGTGGTAATTTATTGCAGGCCCACACATGGAAAGGTTTATTGGAGGCCTGTGGCATTCATGTTGAACTCAGAGGTGAAGCGTTATTAGGCGGCATTGGTGAACTCCCTACTGGTATGCAAAACGTCGAGTTATGGGTAGGTGAGTCCCAATACGCGTCGGCACAAGTTCAATTGAATGCGTTGGATGTTGAAAGTCCGCAATGGCAGTGTGTGCAATGCCATGAGACTAATGAAGGCAGTTTTGAGCTTTGCTGGCAATGTAGCTCAGAGCGCAGCGAAAGCCACAACTAGCCTTTCACTGGCAACTTTCTCAGCTTTGCGGTGAGGCTGAAAGATTGCGTCTGCAGGATGAGAAGATTACACTTTGCTGATAAGCTGACATTCATTATGTCATTCAATATCTTATCTAGGAGTTAGTGATGCAGCATCCCAATGCATTTTCCGCCCTTGTTGACGCTATTCTGCCTAATATCACCGAAGTGACAATCGAAGCTTATCAGGCCGATGACCGCTGGCACCTTGTTGATGTGCGTGAGGATCGTGAGTGGCTGCAAGATCATTTACCCCGAGCGAAACATTTAAGCCGGGGTATTTTAGAGCGTGATATCGAAGCGCGTTTCCCCGATAAAAATACACCCATATTACTCTACTGCGCGGGTGGTGCGCGTTCCGCCTTGGCTGCCCATAATCTGCAACTTATGGGTTACGCCCACGTTGCCTCTATGATTGGTGGCTATAAGGGCTGGGTACAGCGTCAACTGCCAGTGGTGCAGGACTAAGCGTTCAGGATCTCATCTAATGCAATATTTTCCCTTGTTTGTCGATACGGTTAATTTGAATGTTCTACTGGTGGGCGCGGGCGATGTGGCGAGCCGTAAGTTAGCACTGCTGACACGTACTGAAGCCAATATCCACGTGGTAGCGCCAGAGGTGAACCTTGAAGTGCAACGTTATGCAGATGCTGGCCGCATTTTGTTATCCCAGCGTGAAGTCGTCCATGCCGACATTCAAAATTATGATTTGGTGTATTTAGCTACGGCAAACGACAGTCTTAATGCCGAGTTAGCGACCTTAGCTACCGCGCGTGGTATCTGGGTTAATGCCGTTGATAATCCCGCCTTTTGCCGCTTTATCACTCCTTCTATTGTGGATCGAGGTCGTTTAGTGGTCGCGATCAGCACTGCGGGCGCAGCGCCGGTATTTGCACGCACGATTCGCTCGCGTTTAGAATCTAGCCTACCGCAGTCACTCAAACCGTTATTCGATTTTGTCGCCGATAGACGCGTCGAAGTACAAGATAAGCTCGATTCAACCTCGAAACGCCGCTTATTTTGGGAGCGTTTTTTCGATACCAATGGCGACCGTTTTGATAGTCGTACCACCGAGCATTACCATCATGCGTTTAATAACTTAGTCAGCCGCGGCGAAATCCTTTTGTTGGATGATGCAACGTCTGTGGACTTATTGCCGCTCGCCGCCATGCCATTATTACAGCGCCTCGATTGGATATACAGCCAAGGGGATTTGAGCGTCGAACTCGCTGAACTTGTTCGCCGCGACGCAGATCGTGGTTTTTTACCCGCTTTCAGTGAATTGAGTCAACAGTATGAGTTGGGTACGCGTATGCTACTGGTAGCGGATACGCAAAAAATCAGCTTGTTGAAAGCCCATTTCCCCATGGCTAAACATCTGCGACCTGGAGCGATTTAATTTCTTACCGATTCAGCCTTGGGTTCGATTTAACCTTCTGTTCGATTGCACGTTTTGTTCGATTTCATGGGCGTATTCTATTGTTCGTTTGAGCTAATGCCGAGTCTCAGGTAGACTCGGCAGCCTTATTTTAGGATTTCGCTGTTTCAGGATTTCACTCTGCATTTAGGATGACTATGGCCCTCAAGGCGACCGTGTTTAAAGTCAATTTACAGATTGCCGATATGGATCGGAATTATTACCAAGACCATCAATTGACGCTTGCCCAGCATCCTTCTGAAACCGATGGCCGCATGATGGTGCGTTTACTCGCGTTTATTGTTAATGCCAGCGAAACCTTAAGTTTTAGTAAAGGTCTGTGCGTCGATGACGAGCCAGAGCTATGGGACAAAACCCTATCCGGTGAAATTGAGCTGTGGGTTGAGTTTGGTCAGGCCGATGAAAAATGGCTTCGAAAGGCCAGCGGCCGTGCCAAAGTCGTACAGCTCTTTACCTATGGTGGTCGCAGTGTACCGATTTGGTGGAAACAGAATCAGCAAGCGTTAGAGCGTTATCAGAATTTAAAAGTGTGGAATATTGCCGAAGAATCCGTCACGGCGATGGAAGCGTTTGTTGGGCGTAATATGGCATTGCAAGTTTCGATTAGTGAAGGCCAAATTTGGTTATCGGATAATGAAACCAGCGTGTTGATTGAGCCTGAAATTCTCAAAGATATTGAATAACATGTTTTGTAAAAAAAGAGCCTGCAATTGCAGGCTCTTTCCGTTTATCACTTTTAAGTATCAGTAAGAGTATCGATTTTGATTTATTTGAAGCTCAGTTCCCAGCTATCGATATAACCAACATCACCACGGCCACTGTCTACGGCTTTTAACTTCCATACGCCGTTCGAATTCGCACCTGTCATATCTGCGGTATAGCTCTTGTTGATATTGTCTGCACCAAGACCTGTGTTGTTATGCAGGGTGACCGTTTTTCCTGAAGGGCTGATCAGCTGCACTTTTAAGTCACCAATGTAAGGGTGGACTATGTTCACGACTGCAGTCACAGTACCTGAATCACCTGTGCGAGTAACCGTGATTGGGCTAGTGATCCCCGCCGCTTTGTTATCAGGAATATTATAGTTATCAGTATTGGTATAGCTCGTTGGCGTACCGCCGCCATTAGACGCTGTGTAGTTCGCCGTTAACGACACACCAGTGAAAGCCGAATCGCCTTTTACCATGGCATAGTAAGTGCCTGATTGTACGTTGGTGATTGGACAAGACTCACTATTGCCACTTTTATACGGACGGCAATCGTAATTAGTGGTGGTTGGCGCCGCGCCATATTGCACATACAAGTCCGCATCACCTGTGCCACCGTTCATCACAAAGCCTAGGTTAGTTGCACCTGCTGGAACTTCAAATGAAAAATGTAATTCTTCACCTGTTGCGCCTGCTAAACCTGTTTTCGCCACACCGTTCACGAGAACACTATCGCCCGGTTCGGTTGGATCGACAGGACCCGTTGGACCAGTACAAGATGCGTCTAGGAAGGCTTTTGCTGCAACTGCATTAACTAAACCATAGCCATAGTAGTTGTCACGACCCGCAGTACCAAGATCTTCGGCTGTCATTTTCAATGCGTTACGGACTTGCGCCGCACTACATTCTGGGTGGTAGCTCCACACTAAGGTCGCAACACCTGACACATGCGGTGTCGCCATTGATGTACCGTTGTAGTACTCGTAATCTTTATTGCCTTGGTTGCTGACAGTGACTGTGGCGCCCAGTTGATTGCGCAATGCTAAACCTGTTGCACGATCAACAGATACAGAAACCATATTGATTTCGTTGTTAGCATCGACAAGGAAGGGGTTTTGTAAGCCGGGTAATGCCGCGTTACTGTAAACAATCGTCGCACTGGCACCCGCATTCTTACAGGCTTTAGCTGCGTTAATTTCAGGGTAGCTAGTGCCTTGATTACCAACACGTTCCACTAAACAAATCTTATTGGTCATGTTGCCGCAGTTGAAGCTTGTGCCGCTAACGGTACATTCTGCCAAAGTTGCAGTGCTGGTACCGTTAAATGGTGCGGGGACATAGCTGCCACCAGAGGATATCAGGCGATTGTGCGGCACGACACCTGAGTCAAAGTAAGACTGACTGCCGATAGTGATATCGGCTAAACGGCCTTCGCCACGGGTAACAGTCGATAGAACGGCTTCACCAGGGCCTGATATTTCCACTTGGTTAGTGTATTGGGAGAATGCTGAGTGGTCTTTATGGTTATCCACAGAGGCGACAGACATGACGCCATCGTAGGATGCTGGGTAGCTGTGAGTGCTATTCCCATCGTTACCCGCAGCAGCAATCAGGAGAACACCATTATTATAGTGGGCAGCCAGAGCGTTACGCTCAGTGGTGCTAGAACCTGAACCACCTAAACTCATAGTGACAACATTGGCGCCGTTGGTGACACAAGTGTCTACGGCAGCGACTAAGGATGAAGAGTAGCCCCAGCCAGATTCATTAAACACTTTGATCACATGAATATTGGCATTTTGATTTGGCATAACGCCGATCACGCCATCATTGTTGGCAATCGCCGCAATCGTCCCCGCAACGTGGGTACCGTGGGCGTTATTATTGCCCGGCTCAAACCAGTTACCCGTGCCTGAGTTATTGGTCCCTGTGACATTATTGCCACCTAAGTCGCTGTGACTACGGTCGTAGCCTGAGTCGATAATACAAATAGTGCGGTTGCCCGCTTGGCTGTCGCTTAGCTGGGTTGCTCCCACAAAAGTTTGGCCCCAAGGCGTACTTTCACTTAGAAAGCGGCGTGGCATATCTTCTTCGACATATTCCACATCAGCACGAGTTTTTAAGGCATTGATCCCTTTGGCATCGAGTTTCACCGAGTAACTGTTACTGCGGCCGATACGCTTCATTTCCTTCGCTTGTACTTTATTTAATGCGGTATGTTGGGCACTGATTTCAGCCATTTGTGGCTGATAATTCATTGTGGTTGGTAGCGTATCTGTTGTCGCGTCATTGAGTGACTGCAGATCACTCGTTGATTGCACACTATTGGCTGACATGATGGCCGCGGCATCAGTGTTTTTAAACTTCACAATGTAACGCTTTGGCAGTGGGGAGGTTTGTGCTTGTAATGCTGCGGCAAAACCTGGGGCTTGTGGTGCTGCTTGTACACCGGCTGAGATCGCAATAGCTAAGCTTGAAAGGCTTAACGCTATTTTAGTGGTTCTGTTGATTGTCATGTTCTTCTTCCATGGTCAATTTAGTGTTAATCATTATTATTTTATGTTTCATAAGAATAACTACGACTCAGATGCTACTCGGTTAGTGAATTTATCTGCGACCACAGTATTTGTAAATGATTTGTTAACAGTATGGCGGTTGGTAAGTATTTAGATTTAATAGGCATTTATAGTGCATATAAATTCAAATTGTAACGAGTTGTAACCAAATTGTATTAAAATATTTGTTTTTTTATGTGATAAACGTGAATAAGTGAATGCGAATTTACGACTTCATATACGGGTTTTTGATTGATTTTGCTGTTGGCAATGCATTGAAATTTATATATATATTTTTTTGTAATTAAAAATAACAAAAACAAACTTTAAGTTTTCATCATAATGATAAGATTTTCCCAAGTGATTGATTATGCGAAATTGTTGCAAAAGGCTGTCAATAGGGTGGCAGTTGCCAATGGATTGACGATGGCTAAGCCATTCGAGCTAATTTGTTGAAGTGTTTTTGAAGGGGAATGTGAGCGGCAAAACGAGAAGTGGAAGCATGCAATATGTGCGATAAAGGAAAATGCTGAGTGTTACATCATCCAAAATAGCGGTACAGGATATGAGCTACCACTGCGAACTCGAACATGCTTCAATTATGTTTATGAGGCTAATTATGTCGATAAACTTTCAATTAAAAATTTTAAATAGTCTTATTTATTTTTCATCGTTAGAACAGTCTAAAAATATATTCATTTAAATAATTATAACGCCCATCAGTGTGACGCTTTACTTCTAATAATCTGCATACATAAGCTTGAATTTTTCGCATTTTCACAAAATTTAACATATAAGCATTTTGCCTAATAGTATGTCTATTGGATGGGTGGTAAATTAAATTAATTCATGATGTTAAGTTGTTTTTCTTGTGGCATGGTTTAAGCGAGTGAGTGCACGAATTTAAGGCTGTGCACTATAAATCCTAAATTGGAGTAAATAAAAATTATAAAAAATATAACATCTAAGCGGATCGTATTGATATCTTCTTCAGCTGATTATCTTCATATAGAGCTTGAAACACCACAGTTACTTGCTGAAAAATTAAATGCAATTGTTTCAAATGCTTGGCCTTGTGGCGAATATGATTTTGATGCAATGGCGTTTTTCCTTGCTTGCTATGAAAATGGCGGTGAAGCAGCCCAAGGTTGGTATGGCTGGTATGCAGTTGATATTAATCCTGTTTCAGGAGAGAGAACACTAGTTGGCTCTGGTGGTTATTTTGGACCTCCAGATAGTCATGGGATGGTTGAAATAGGTTATTCAGTACTACCTGAGTGGCAGCGTCGTGGCTATGCTACAGAAATCGTTAATACACTCGTTTCCCATGCTTACTCTTTTGAAAAAACAAAGAACATTATTGCTCATACTTCAGCGGAAAATGAAGCATCAAAAAGGGTTTTGATTTCCAATGGTTTTAGTGAGACTGGCGTTAATGAAAGTCATCTACGTTTTGAACATGTTAGATAGTTAATTTTTTTGCCATACATCGGATCATTTATGTTACTTGTGTAGCAGCGAAAACGATTATTAATTTTTTATCTGGATCGATTTACGCTAATAAGACACTTCAATATCTCGTCATTCGCCCGCCATCTCAGATGTCTAATGTTGGGGTGGATAAAAGCTTTTTATATAAAGCAATGTTGATTGATAGGCTATTGCTTAAAGTAAGCTTATTCATTTAGACAATAAAAAAGCGCCCTAGGGCGCTTTTAGCCGTTAAACCTTGAATGACTAGAGGGAGGTGAGAGTACTAAAGTGATTTATTCTTACTTCCCCACACTAGAGCCAATTTGATGGTTGTGAATTACTTAGCGGGCGTTTTTTGCGCTTCAACTAAGGTGGAATAGCCGCCACCATTATAGGTTTGGGTGTATCCGGCAGCGACTAAGGCTTCGGTCGCAATACTGCTACGACGACCGCTGCGGCAATACAAGACGACGGGAGCATCTTTGGCGATGCCACGCTTAGCAAACTCCTCTGTCACTTGCTCAAAGGGAATATTGACCGCATTCGCTAAATGACCTTCGGCAAATTCTTCAGGCGTTCTAACATCGAGCACCATAGCGCCTGCGGCAATTTTATCCCATGCGATTGCAGGATCTTGGTCGGCGGCGCTGGCTATCATGGGCATTAGCAGCAGTGGCATGAGAACCAGTGATTGCAGGCTTAATAGGGCTAAGCGCATTAGGCTTTGGCCACGGGTTACGAGGTTGTGGGTCACTTTATCTCTCCTTGACGGCTTTTTGGCACGCTTGTATTAACCAAGCGTGTACTTGCTCACCTAACTCTTAACTCTTATCTTAACTCTTAAGTAGTGACTTTATGTGGCTTAGCTTTGCTTAGCAATTTCAGCCTCTGATTTTACACCCAATTTGCGTAAAACCATGGCGGCAGGACAAAAACCGGTAAAAGCACTTTGGAATAGGTTAGCGCCAACAAATGCGGTTAACCACAGAAAGTTGTGGTGCACATAGGCGGTTAACACCAGTGACAGTAACACCATAAATCCGGCAAAAGCCATAATACTGCGTTCTAATGACATACCTTACTCCTTGAAGCCATCTTGGTGATGGCCTTTGTTGTGGTTAATTTTGTGTTTGTATCTGAACAGTATTCATACGGTTTTTCATGGCCGTGTAGTACAGCACAGGGATGACAACTAACGTCAGTATGGTCGAGATAAAAATACCAAAGATCAGACTGATCGCTAAGCCATTGAAAATCGGATCATCAAGAATAAACAATGCCCCTATCATGGCTGCAAATGCAGTCAGCATGATAGGTTTAGCTCGCACGGCGCCAGAGTGGATCACTGCCCGCTCAAAGGGCACGCCGGATGCGGTTTCTTGATTAATAAAATCGACCAATAATATCGAGTTACGCACAATAATCCCCGCCAGCGCTATCATGCCTATCATGGACGTCGCGGTGAATTGCGCTCCGAGCAGGGCATGTCCAGGCATTACGCCAATCACAGTCAGTGGAATTGGCGCCATGATGATAAGCGGCACCAGATACGATCTAAACTGCGCGACCACCAATAAATAAATCGCAATCATACCGACCGCATAGGCGATACCCATGTCTCTAAAGGTTTCGTAGGTGATCTTCCATTCGCCATCCCAGAGCACGGCGACTGAGTCTAACCCTGTGGGTTGGTGAATATAATGCTGATCAAACCCTAAGCCATCGGTGCCATCAATTTTGCCCGCCATATCGAACATGCCGTAGAGCGGGCTGTCCAGTGGTCCCGACATATCGGCGACAACCATGATCATAGGGATCATATTCTTATGGATAATCGGTGCATCGATTTTGCCACGTTTGATGGTTACTAGCTCAGAGACAGGCACAGATTGCCCCGTTTGGCTCAGTAACTTCATATTCAGTACTTGCTCTAAATCGACTTTCGCGCCTTCGTTTAATTGCAGGCGGATCGGTATCGGTTGTTTTTGCTGGGCTTGATGTAAATAGCTAACATCTTTGCCGCCAACTGAGGTGGCAATCAAGTCGACAATATTGCTGTAGGGCACGGCCATCAGGCTGGCTTTACTGCGGTCGATCATCACTTGCCATTTTTGCTGGGCGGCGGGCAAGAAAATATCGATATCGACCACGTCTTTGGTTTCATGGAACAGCGCCTGCATCTCATATGCGGCTTGCTCGCGAATAGCGGGACTTGGGCCATACACTTCTGCAACCAGCGGCGACCACACTGGCGGCCCTGGTGGCACTTCAACCACTTTGATATTGGCTTGATATTGCTCGCCAATTTGCTGCAGTTCGTCTCGCACCGATACCGCTATGCTGTGGCTGTCGCGCTTGCGGTGTTTCTTATCCACTAGGTTCACTTGGATGTCGCCAAGCTCTTGGCTGTGACGCAGGAAATAGTGGCGCACTAAGCCGTTAAAGTTCATTGGCGCGTTAGTGCCCGCATACAATTGCAGATGCTCGACCTCAGGGACGGTTGTTAGGTAGCGACTCAAATCCTGTAATACTCTTTGTGTTTGCTCTACGGGAGTGCCTTCTGGCATGTCCACCATCACTTGAAACTCGGACTTATTATCGAAGGGCAGCATTTTCAGTACCACGAGCTGACCCACTGGGAGCGCGACAGCGATACCGATCAACACAAATACGCCGGCAGCCAGTCCTATTCTTGCCTTACGGGCATTTTTACCCAGCAGGAAAGGACCAATTAAGTGAGTAAAGAGGCGCACCATCTTAGTTTCAGCTTCATCCTCGTGCGAGGCTTGGGCAGTATCGTGTTGGTCATTATGTTTCAGCAGTTTACGACTGAGCCAAGGAGTGACCACAAATGCCACTACGAGGGAAATTAACATGCCCATACTGGCGTTGATGGGGATCGGGCTCATGTAAGGCCCCATTAAGCCCGATACAAAAGCCATCGGCAGCAAGGCTGCGATAACAGTAAATGTCGCCAGAATCGTCGGGCCACCGACTTCATCGACCGCCACAGGAATAAGCTCGCTGAAGGAATTTTTGCCGAGCGCCATATGCCGGTGGATGTTTTCTACTACGACTATGGCATCGTCGACCAAGATGCCGATGGAGAAAATCAAGGCGAACAAGGACACGCGGTTTAAGGTAAATCCCCACGCCCAAGAGGCGAAAAGGGTGATCGCTAGCGTGATAATAATGGCCACGCCCACGACTAAGGATTCGCGTGCGCCCATGGTTAAAAAGACCAGCACGACTACGGCGCTGGTGGCAAAAATCAGTTTTAAAATAAGGGTGTTAGATTTATCCGCCGCGGTTTCGCCATAGTTACGTGACACTGTGACTTCGACATTGGCCGGGATCAACACATTGTCGACTTTAGCTATCCGCTCAATCACACTGTCGGCGATATCGACGGCATTTTGGCCTGCTTGTTTACCAATTGCGATTGTGACGGCGGGATAAATGTCGGTTTTATCTGCGTGCCAAACGCTCTGTTTAGGGATATCACTTTTTAAGCTGATTTCGGCAATATCCGCCAAATAAATCGGAATAGTCTTGCCTTGTTTATCTTGATAGACACTGACGACTAATTGCTTGAGATCGTCGATGGATTGTAAAAACTGCCCAGCTTGGACCTTTATCTCTTGATTGCCTTGCACTAAGGATGCAGGCATAGAGACCATATTATTGTCATTCAGGCTTTGTCTTAACTTGTCGTAGGTCAGATTAAAGCTGTTCATCTTGGCGGGATCGATACGTATGTTGGCCACCATATCGTGCTGGCCAACGGTATCGATTTCGCGAGTGCCGGGAATACGCTTAATTTCGGTTTCTAATACAAGGGCGACATGGGTTAGCTGCTCAGCAGACACTTGCCTGTCCTTAGACCACAAGGTCAAACTGACAATGGGCACATCATCGATGCCGCGGGGTTTAATTAGCGGATCGCCCACGCCAGCGCCCCTTGGCAATTTATCCATATTGGAATAAATCTGGTTGTATAGGCTGACGATGGCATCATTGCGCCCGACGCCGACCTTAAAGATGACGATGATCAGCGCGCCATCGGGTTGGGAGAACGAATACAGAGTATCTATGCCTTTGATTTCGGAGATCACTTGTTCCGCTGGCAGAGTGACTAAGTTTTCAACTTCCGTGGGTGTCGCGCCGGGAAAAGGGATAAACACATCGGCAAAGGTGACATCAATTTGTGGCTCTTCTTCTTTTGGCGTGACCAAAATGGCGAATAAGCCAAGTAAGAGCCCGAGAAGTGCTAATAGCGGCGTGATGGCGCTATTTTGAAAGGCAGCGGCAATTCGTCCGGAAATCCCAAGTGTGGTTTGTGGTACTGGAGCATGTTTCATAAAACAACCTCGACAAAGCTTAAGTCGCTAGGGAATTTATTGCTTCTTGCTGAGCAACACTTGGTAGGCATCAACGGCCACCTTGTCACCCGACTTAAGGCCCGCAAGCACTTCTACCTCGCCATCTAAGGGCTCAGTGACACGGACTTGGGTCAGCACAAAGGCTTCGCCTTGTTTAAGGTAAACACTGCTCAGTTCGTTCATTGTGAGCAGTGCAGAGGCGGGCAGTTGGATTTTTTCCCGATCGCCATTTTTAAAGGAAGCTTTTGCCCAAGTACCGGGTTGAAGATTGGCTTCATTTTCTGGCAGATTAATTCGCACTTGATAACTGTGGCTGACAGGATCGGCGAAACTGAAAATCGTGAGGTCGGTTGAGGTGAACTCGCGCCCATCACTTAAACGGACGAGAAATTCGGGGGAATTTTTAAGTTGGTTAATGTAACGCTGTGGCACTTGAGTAATGGCGCGCATTTGACTCGCGGAAAACCCTGAAAGTAGTGCTTGTCCTGGGCTTACGGTTTCGCCAAGTTCGACAAAACGCTCAGTGACTATGCCACTAAAAGGCGCTGAAACGACAGTGTATTTTAAGGATTCGTTGGCTTTGATGACACGGGCTTGTGCTGCACTGACGGCTTGTTCTGTTGCTTTAGCATTGGCGGTGGCTTCATCCATCGCGCCCTTAGAAATCGCGCCTTGGGGAAATAGCTCTTTATAACGTTTGTATTGTGCCTGAGCTTCGACATTTAAAGCCTTCGCTTTGGCTAGATCAGCCTCAAAGCTTGCCAGTTCAGCGCCTTGCTCTTTACTGGTAATTTCCAGTAGGGCGGCTCCTTCGGGGACGACATCGTTAACATCGTAGTTTAGTTTGACAATACGACCAGAGGTTTGCGCCGATACCGTCGCTGCTTTTACTGCTTCAATGGTGGCGTCTAAGGTGACCCAATTCGGATAGGGTTTATTTAAGACTTCGATGGTTTCGACTGAGGCAGCCTGAGCTTGAGTACTGGAAAGTGCCAGCAGTAAGAAAAAAGCACGAGAAATTGATGTCATAACTTATATCACCCCAGATGTAATTTATGAGAAAATTCTAATGGAGTTATTTTCAATAGGCAATCAATATTTATTAGAAAAATTTAATGTAGTGTTTTTACCTAATTTAGGGATAAGGAATAAGGCCTATAGCGCCTTATTCCTCATGCTTCAGAGCTTCAAATTAAGCCTAAAATTTAGTCATTTAAATAATAGGTTAGTGTGGAAACGATGCGAATTTGTTTAATGTAAGGCGTGCTGCTGTCGCGGTCTGAAATGGTGAACTGGCCTTGACTCGCACTTTTAATTTTTCCGAGGCGAGAATCCGAATCCTTAGCAAATTTTTCAGCCACTTCGCGGGCATTTTGAGTCGCTTCTTGCACCATGACAGGTTTGACAGAGTTGAGATCGGTAAACAGAAACTCAGTGCGATTATCATAATCTTGGCTGGCAATCGCTATACCTTCTTTTACTAAGTTAATCATTTGCTTACGAGTATTAAGCATGAGATCAATCTGTGGGGTATAAACCGATAGGTTCACTTTTGCTGAGTAACGGTATCTGACGTTAGGATCGACATAACCTTGGGCTTGGCGATCTTCAATTGAAGGCAAAGAGACAGTAATTTCGCTGTCGCTAAAGCCTTGTTCCTTTAAAAACGCCACAACACGATCGGTTTTTTGTTGAACCGTCTCGTAGAGTTTAGGCAGATTGTTATCGACCTCAGTGAAATTGATTGGCCAAATTGCCACATTGGCTTTGACTTCTTTTTCCGCTAAGCCCTTTACCGTGACAGTGCGTTCCATGGCTTTCATTTGCAATAGTGCTGAGCTTGCTGTCTGGCCTGCATAAACAAGCCCCGCGCAAAGGAAACCACCTAACAGCAGGGCAGGAAGGATGTTACTTTTTTCCATAAAAAGAATCTCTTGATTAGATAAACTCAGTCTACGATACCGAATAAACCTCAGTCATGCACTGGGTTTATTCGGAATAGATGCCGCTTAAGGCAGGGGAGATTATGTTGAGATATGAGTTTTGAAATATCGGTTTAAAG
>NZ_JBHFFD010000061.1:0-263357 GCF_043359565.1 Shewanella sp. S23-S33
TAGGCGCCCTTATTTGTCTTTAGAGTAATAGTAGGATTACTCGTGGGATTTGAGGATCTGATAAATTTCCTCTTTTAAATGTAACTTTCTGCTTTTGAGTTCTTTCACTGTGGGATTGAAATCACTGGCGACACGTTTTTCCAGTTGTTTGATTTCCTCGTCTAACTGATTATGCTCATTAAACTTACGTTGAAAATGAGCATCTTGGGTTTTCAGGGTGGAAATTAATTCTCTGTACTCTGGAAACATCGGCATTCTCCTTGTCGTCATTTACTACACTTCAGGTTACGCCTTAACCCTAACCTTATACCAAGTCGTTAAACGTGACTTAGATCACTTTTAGCGGTCACTTAGATTAATACTAATGGATGATTTATTTTAATCTATTTTAAATCAGTGCCTTAGGTATTTGTTGCCACAGACTCTGGCATGAGTTCAGGATCTAGTTCACACTTTGTTTGGTATAAATCAGACTGACATTCGAAATATGGGCAAATTTGCTATCTTGTGAGCAGATGCTGGTGTAGTTGGTAATTTCATTACGACTAAACAATTACTTCTTGCCGATAATTCTGTGATCAAGTTAACCTTCACCGCTTCGATACTAGGTTAAAGTCGATTTTATAAGAATTTAATTATCAAAAATGAAAGGGGTTTTCACAATGGCTGATGTATTTCATTTAGGTTTGACCAAAGCGATGCTCGATGGTGCAACCTTAGCAATCGTTCCTGGTGATCCAGAGCGTGTAAAACGTATTGCCGAACTAATGGACAATGCTACGTTTCTTGCTAGCCACCGCGAGTATACAAGCTATTTAGCGTATGCCGATGGCAAGCCAGTAGTCGTGTGTTCAACTGGTATCGGTGGTCCATCTACTTCTATCGCAGTAGAAGAACTTGCACAATTAGGTGTGAATACCTTCCTGCGTGTAGGGACTACAGGCGCAATCCAACCTCATGTTAATGTGGGTGATGTGATTGTGACTCAAGCTTCAGTACGTTTAGATGGCGCGAGCTTACATTTTGCACCTATGGAATATCCAGCGGTTGCAAACTTTGAATGTACCACTGCTATGGTTGCAGCGTGTCGCGATGCTGGTGTTGAGCCACACATTGGCGTAACAGCTTCTTCTGATACTTTCTACCCAGGCCAAGAGCGTTATGACACTGTCACAGGCCGTGTAACGCGTCGTTTCGCGGGTTCAATGAAAGAATGGCAAGATATGGGCGTACTGAACTATGAGATGGAGTCTTCCACTTTGTTCACTATGTGTGCCACTCAAGGTTGGCGTGCAGCCTGCGTTGCTGGTGTGATTGTAAACCGCACCCAACAAGAAATTCCTAATGAAGCCACAATGAAGAAAACTGAAGTGAGTGCGGTTTCTATCGTGGTTGCTGCAGCGAAAAAATTGTTAGCTTAATTTTTAGTAAGCTAAGCAACACTCCCCTGCAAAGTGAGTGCTCAGAATAGAAAAGGTGCCAATGGCACCTTTTTTGTTGCTTTAAAACTATGCCGATACCGATTAGAAATGGTATTGAGCAATCACAGAGTAAGTGTCTTGATCGACGCCTTTCACACCGTATTTGTTGGTCCACAGATCGTATTCGATACCCACCAATAATTTATTGGCTTGATGATCACCGAACAGGCTCTTACCGAGATCGTATTTTAGCTGTGGGTTGAAATGGAAGTTTTCCTCGTAGCCGTTATCGTCGGTGGCAAATACCCAGTCGATAAAGCCATCGAGTACTATGTTGGCAGATCCAACAGGGATATCGATACGAAATACAGGAGTGAACTGCCAGCCGTCACTATTGTTACCAGTGCTCATACCATCGCGGCGATAGGTATTAAAGTTAAGATAAGTAAAGTATGGTACTGCTACGTCAACCCCTAAACCGTAAAGTAGGCTGTGGACTGGGCCTTCACCTTCTTCATAGGTTAACGCTAGAGACAAGTCTGTTACTGGGCCAAAGGCTATTTTTTCGCCAAGAATTTTACTGGCACTAAAACGTGGCGAAATTTCACCATAGGTAGTGCTTTCCATGCCTGTATCGTTACCTTTGAAATAGATAAAATCTTGGAAGGCAAACCAATCACCGTATTTCCAGCCGCCAGCCGTTTCTAAGGTAATAGTGGCTTGTTTATCCGATGGCGCTAAATCGTAGTCTTCGCCATAGAGGGCTGTTGCACTGAAATCCCACCACTGTACTAAGTCACCCGCAAATGCTTGAGGAGAAAGCATTAGTGCTAGGCATAGGCATGTTTTTTTCATTGTTATTTCCTGTTGTATAGGTCGAAGTTAATTCGTGTCTTACTCAATCCGCTCTCTGACCTATGGCATGGTTTGATGGGTAAGTTCAAACCTAGCGCGAGTGTACGTCAAAGGACTTGCTCAAAAGTGGGGGCAATATATGCAAAAATTTACATTTATTCAAAGTTTTTATCGAATGTTGTTGTCAAAATCACATAATCATTAGTGAGGGATTTTATTTTTAGATAATTGATTTTTAATGTTTTTTATTGTTATTGCGCCGCTTGTGGATTGGGGTCTTGCTATCTTTTTGAATTGATTATGCTTAATTTTAAAACAACCTGACGGCTTTCGTGGGCGGATATGGGAGAATGAGGATTAAGTCATAGGTGATTGAGTGTGCGTTTTGACAGGGTAAATTTTGACATATTATGTCGATTATCCGAAACTCTGCTGTTATAGTGCAGTAAAGGACACTCTCATTTCAGGGGGAAATATGGAGTTTTCAAATCCGATTTTAGTGTGGGCAGTGATTGGTTTAGTGTTAATGCTCGCCGAAATAGTGGTTCCAGGTGGCATAATAGTGTTGCTGGGTGCGGCTTGTTTAGTCGTGGCAGGTGCGTTAGGCATAGGACTGGTCGAAGGTGTCGTGCAGAGCATGACCCTGTGGTTTATCTCTGCCATTGTGTTGTTATTGGCTTTCAGACAAGTCACTCAGAGGCTCGTTGGTGGTGATTCCCATGTGGATAACACGGATGAAGCAATCGAACTATACAATCAAATTGTTCGCGTAAAGCAGACCATAGGTCCTGGGCAAACACCTGGGCGGGTGGAGTTTCAAGGTAGTGAATGGCCAGCGCTTGGCGATGGCAGCATTATTGAGGCGGGTACCGAAGTCAGAATTATTTGTCGTGAAAATATCGCTCTAGTCGTTGAGCCTATTTCAATAGAAGCTTCCAAAAACTAAAGGATGGAATCTATGTTTGTATTTACCTTAGTCGTTTTATTTATCTTTTTTATTCTTTATAAGTTGATGTTAATTGTGCCGATGCGTGAAGTGCATGTCATTGAGCGTCTTGGCAAATTCCGCGCAGTATTAGAACCTGGATTTCATATTTTGATCCCTTTTTTCGATCGAGTCTCCTACCGTCACGATACCCGTGAGCAAGTATTAGATGTGCCGCCACAGAGTTGTATCTCCAAAGATAACACTCAACTTGAAGTGGACGGCTTGGTCTACCTAAAAGTGATGGATGGCAAATTGGCGAGTTATGGTATTGAAAACTACCGTAAAGCAGCTGTGAATTTAGCCCAGACCACTATGCGATCTGAAATCGGTAAGCTGAGTTTGAGTGAGACTTTCTCTGAACGTGATAGCTTAAATGAATCAATAGTGCGGGAAATAGATAAGGCTTCCGAGCCTTGGGGGATCAAGGTATTGCGCTATGAAATTCGTAATATCACGCCTTCACGCCATGTGATCCACACTCTTGAGAAGCAGATGGAAGCTGAACGCCGTAAACGTGCCGAAATCACCTTAGCGAATGCCGAAAAAGCCGCGATGATCAATATGTCTGAAGGTGAGCGCCAAGAGGCCATTAACCTGTCAGAAGGTCAAAAACAGAAACGGATTAATGAAGCTAAAGGTACAGGTCAGGAGATCGCTATCATAGCCAAAGCAAAATCCGAAGGTATGGCAATGATCTCGCAAGCATTAGCCATCAATGGCGGTACAGATGCGATGAATATGCTATTAAAAGAACAGTTTATTGCTCAAGTTGGTAAGATCCTCAATGATGCACAAGTCTCTGTTGTTCCCGCTGAAATGGCAAAACTTGAAGGTTTCTTCGAAGGCATGGAGCAAGTCACTCAGACTATGAGTGGCCAGAATAATCTTGGCAAAGGAGCGCGATAATGAATATTCCAGTAGATACAGATTTGATTGTGATGGCGATTTGGGGCCTGATATTTGCCATTTTTGTGATTAAACTATTTCAATCGATCCGCCTAGTACCCACTAAATCGGCTTTTATTGTTGAGCGTTTAGGTAAGTATCACAGTACGTTAGATGCGGGGTTCCATACTTTGATCCCCTTTGTGGATAAAGTGGCTTTTATTCATGATTTGAAAGAAGAAACCATTGACGTACCACCGCAGGAATGTTTCTCGAGCGACGAAGTAAACGTTGAAGTGGATGGGGTGATTTATATCTCTGTGACTGACCCAGTGAAGGCCAGCTATGGTATTACCGATTATCGTTATGCAGCAATTCAGTTGGCGCAAACGACGACGCGCTCTGTCATTGGGACACTTGATCTTGATCGTACGTTTGAAGAGCGTGATGTGATTTCAGCCAAGGTAGTGCAAGTCTTAGATCAAGCGGGTGCCATGTGGGGAATACGCGTGCATCGTTATGAAATTAAAAATATTACACCACCTGAAACCGTTAAAAATGCCATGGAAATGCAAGTAAATGCCGAGCGTGAGCGCCGTGCATTATTGGCTAAGAGTGAAGGTGACAAACAGAGTAAAATTAACCGTTCTGAAGGGGTTAAAGCTGAAACGGTAAACCGTTCTGAAGGTGAGATGCAGCGCCGGATTAACGAAGCCGAAGGTAAGGCTGAGGAAATTTTAACCATTTCCCGTGCGACGGCAGAATCGATTGAACGTCTCGCCTCTGTTATTGCCGCACCGGGTGGTCACAATGCCCTGCGGATGCAACTCGGTGAGCAATACTTTAAACAGCTCGATGGCTTAAGCCAGAAGAATAGTCGAGTCGTATTGCCGGGTAATATGGTGGATTTCGATTACTGGATGAATAGCATAGGCTTAACGGAAGAAAAACCGAGCTAAGGCTGTGGTTAAAATCTGAAACTAGCTAGTTCATTAAGGTCAAATACTCAGGTGTTTGGTCTTATTTTTTGGCTGAAATTTGATTCTGTGTGATGGAGAGTGGGTGGGTTAGACAGCTTCTGTTGAATGAACCGCCAGAAGCTGCAGTTGGGCATAGTTAAATTTTTCATTGAATGGAAGGCTAATAAGCTAGGCGTTCATGAATTTGGGAATGGGCGTGGGTTTCAATGAGCTTGGCAATTTGGTTTTGTTCTAATTGCTGAAGCGCAGAAATTTCGTCATAAATCTTGTCTTGAACATCCAGTGGCATGCGCACATGTTCCATAAACATCCTAATTCCCAGCATGTCGCCACTCTTGAACAATTGGCTGAATTCGGTGGCTTCTATCTCGATTAATGCATTCATAATACTTCACCCTGAGGTTGGATTTGACACAGATACAGCGGTCTTGCTGTTAATTAAGAGATACGCCTAAGTTTGATCTAGGTCAATTAAACTGCATATTAATCTTTCTTAATAAAGGATTTTGTTGTTTACAAATAATGGGTTATAAATTTAGTAGATCAGAAAATTTGAAATGAGTTGTTGTTTAAAACTGAGTTTTTATGGGTAGGCAGAATCAATAAGTAAGTCATGTTATACGGATAAAAAAATAGCGACGAGCGATAAAACGCTGGCCGCTATTTATTCTTAATAGTCTATCAGGAGTAGGCTAAAGCCTTATTTAGGAATCGCTAGAATCTGGCAACCATTAATCCCCGCTTTTTGCAGTGTATGACGTTTACGCTCTGCATCACGTTTACGCTCGAAGGGGCCTAAAGCAACCTTGTACCATACGCCAGTCGTACCTTCGACTTGTCTCACTTGCGCCTCTAAACCTTGGAAAGCGATGACAGCTTTCATCTCGTTCGCCTGTGATTCTTGGCGGAAAGAAGCACACTGCAACTGATATTGCATCGGTGTTCTGCTCGCAACAATATCGGGAATATCGACCTCAACATGCTTATTTTCAAGCTCGTTGAGATAGGTCCATTCTTCCTTTGGTTGTGGTGGCAGAGCATTTGGATCTTTCTTTGGCGGAACAATAAGCTCAGCAGTTTCAGTTGTCTCTACTGGGATAACGACCGCTTGGCGTTCAGGTTCTTTGACCTTAGGAGTAAGCACTGCTGTCTCTTGAGGCTTAACTTGTACTTCCGTTTTCTTGGCTGGAGCGGGTATCGGCTTCACTTCTTGCTTAGCATTATCTTTAATGCTTGACAGGAAATAGACGAAACAACCCACAGCGAGTATGACAAAGCCTATCAAGGTCAGCGGCAGCTTCTTACGCGGCGCCGATTTAGATTGTGAAGGCTTTGCTCGAGTTGGGCGAGTCGCGCGGATTGGGCGCGGTTTAGCGCCCGACTGCGGCCTTCTATTGGCATAATCGCGATTACTCATGGCTTACATCCGCTCTAAGGTTTCAATACCGAGTAGATTTAGGCCTTTTTGTAACGTACGAGCCGTCAGTTGCGCGAGTAATAAACGGCTGTTCTTTTGCGCATCATTATCGGCGGCAAGTACTGGACAAGCTTCGTAGAAGCTAGAGAAAGCACCCGCTAATTCATATAAATAAGCACACAGTACGTGCGGCTGACCTTTATCGACAACACGATTGAGGATCTCACCGAACTGCGCCAACTTATTACCAAGATCTTTCTCTTTTTCATGCTCAAGCACGATTTTCGCTTGGCTGAGATCCAGATCGGTTACTCGCTTGAATATGCCCGCAACACGGGTGTAAGCGTACAGCAGGTAAGGTGCGGTATTGCCTTCGAAGCTGAGCATTTGTTCAAAGCTGAAAATGTAATCGCTGGTGCGGTTTTTCGACAAGTCAGCATATTTAACGGCGCTGATCCCAACGACACGGGCAATTTCAGTCAGCGTGGCCTCATCCATATCAGGATTTTTGCTACGAACGAGTTCTAGCGCGCGCACATTGGCTTCTTCTAACAGGTCAACTAACTTAACGACACCGCCGCTACGAGTTTTGAATGGACGGCCATCTTCGCCGTTCATAGTGCCAAAACCTAAGTGTTCTAACGACATATCTTCACGGACAAACTTAGCCAGTTTCGCTAGGCTAAAGACTTGTTGGAAATGCAGTGCCTGACGTAGGTCAACAAAATATAGGACGCGATCGGCCTTTAACACGTTCGAGCGGTAGCGCATTGCCGCAAGATCTGAGGTGGCATACAAATAGCCGCCATCGGCCTTTTGGATGATAACAGGCAATGGCTCACCTTCTTTGTTGCGGAAGGCTTCTTGGAATACGACTTTAGCGCCGTTACTTTCGGTTAATAAACCTTGGGCATCTAAATCTTTAACCACTTGCTCGAGATCGGCGTTATAAGCACTTTCACCGTGTACATCGGCGCGGGTCAGGCTCACACCTAAACGGGCGTAGACTTCATGGCAGTGGCTTAACGAAATATCGTTAAATTCGCGCCACAGTTTGTTGCAATACTCGTCGCCAGATTGCAGTTCAACCACTAACTGACGAGCGCGGGTGGCGAATTCTGCTGATTCGTCGAAACGCAGTTTAGCGGCACGATAAAAGTTTTCTAAATCAGACAGTTCAAGTTGAGCTTCTTCACCATTTTTGGCGCGCAGCTCTTCCATATAGGCCAGCAACATACCAAATTGTGTGCCCCAGTCGCCCACATGGTTTTGACGAATAACCTTGTGGCCTAAAAATTCTAACGCACGCACAACACTGTCACCAATGATGGTTGAACGTAGATGGCCTACATGCATTTCTTTGGCGAGGTTGGGTGAAGAGTAATCGACAACAACGGTTTGTGGTGTCGGTAACTTAATGCCTAAATGCTCATCGTTGACGGCATTTTGCAGTTGATCTGCTAAGGCGCTGTCGTTGATGAAAAAGTTGATAAAGCCTGGTCCTGCAATTTCAACCTTAGCCACAAAAGCCGAAGCCGGTAAGGTATCTATGATCAGTTGGGCTAATTCGCGTGGATTCTTGCCTGCGACCTTGGTCAGCATCATGGCTAAGTTGGTTGCCAAGTCGCCATGACTCTTATCCTTGGTTCGATCTACCTGAATGCGTGCTTCAAAGTCAGCAGGCACAATACCTTGTTGTTTAAAGGATTCTAGAGTTTGTTCAAGTAATGATTGGATATGTGATTTCATGGGTTCTAATCGGCACTAACTTTAAGAGTGAATACAGGGAATAACCGCATATTTTAGCCGTTTGTGGTTAACAATTGCTATCTTCCCGATGATTTTTTATCAAATGATTGTGAAATACTCGACTCAGAGGAGATCCTGCGGATCTCTGTCTAAGCTCCATCGGCAGCGTTTAGCTTCGATAAGTTGTTCTACAAGCGGATGAATACGTTCAAACTCTTGTTGCAAGCGATTGCGGTTTTTAGCTTGGAATAAGAGTTGGCGGCGGAACTTGCCAGCTTTTTTATCTAAGGGCGCTGGCATAGGACCAATCACCTCAAATTCTTTATCTTGTGGCAAAAGCGCTGCAAAGGCGTTGAGAAAGTTATCGGCATCACTGGCTAAATGCGCTTCGGCGCGCACCAACACCATGTGCCATGCTGGCGGCAGCAGTGCCTGTTGACGTTCTTTGAGCTGGCTGCGAGCAAACTCGCCATAACCGCGGTGCAGCAAATCCCGCAAAATGGGATTGTCGCTCTGGTGAGTTTGCAATAATACTGTGCCGGGTTTACTGGCGCGCCCTGCACGACCTGCAACTTGGGTATAGAGTTGCCCAAAACGCTCAGGTGCGCGGAAGTCGGCACTAAATAAGGCGCCATCGACATCGAGTAACCCAACAAGCGTCACATCAGGGAAGTGATGGCCTTTAGCCAGCATTTGCGTGCCGACGAGGATTTTATATTCCCCCTTATGAATCGCATTTAAGTGGGTTTCTAATGAGCCTTTTAGGCGGGTCGTATCACGGTCGATGCGCACTACTGGATGTTTCGGAAACTCCTGTTGCAGCGCTTCTGCGAGCTGTTCTGTGCCTATGCCTTGGCCCATCAACATAGTGCTGCCACATTTGTGACACTGCTTGGGGATGGCGTATTGATTGCCACAATGGTGACAGCAAATTTCGCCAAGGGATTGATGTACTGTGAAAAACGCGTCGCAGCGGTCGCATTCGTGTAAGTGCCCACACTCGTGGCAAAGCAGGGCTGGTGCGAAGCCGCGGCGATTGAGAAACAACAAGACTTGGTTGCCTGCGTCTAAATGCAGGCGGATTTCGTTCAGTAACGGCACTGACATACCGGCTTTCAGCGGCATATTTTTAATATCGATAATGCCTTGGCGCACTTTTTTAGCTGCACCTGCGCGTTCACCCAGTTGTAAATGATGGTAACGGCCGCTTAAGGCATTTTGTAGACTTTCGAGTGAGGGCGTCGCTGTGCCCAAAATCACCGGAATCGCTTCTAAATGGCCACGCATGACTGCCAAGTCGCGGGCATGATAACCAACACCTTCCTGTTGCTTGAAGCTACTGTCGTGTTCTTCATCGAGTATGATGATGCCGGGATACGCCATAGGTGTGAACAAGGCTGAACGCGTGCCAATAATGATGGCGGCCTGACCACAGCGGGCTTGGCGCCATGCTTCGAGTCTCTGATTGTCGGTTAACCCTGAATGCAAAATGGCAACATTGACTTTGAAACGGCGCTTAAAGCGATTGATTGTTTGGGGTGTTAAGCCGATTTCAGGCACTAAAATTAACGCCTGTTTGCCTTGCTTGAGGATTTCTTCGAGTACAGCAAGATAGACTTCCGTTTTACCCGAACCGGTAATGCCTTCTAATAAAGTACAGTGATATCCTTGTTGCAGATTTAAAGTGGCAACGGCGACGGCTTGTTCTTTATTGAGTTTATGTGGCGTTTCGTCCATTTCGAGTGTGGTGCGCCAGTCGAGGTTAAGCTCGGCAATTTTTTCATGGCGTGCCACCCAGCCTTTATCTTCTAGGGCTTTAAGCGCCGCTTTACTGATGTCTAAGCTGATAACCTCTTCTTGGGTTAAGCTGGCGGTTTTGAGTAACTCGAGTAGTTTTTTCTGTGCGGGTGCGTGTTTAACCGCTTCGGGCGCAATATTTTGGCCTATTTCAGTTAATTGCCAGAATTGGATCTTTTGTGGCGCGGCATCTAGCCCTTTACGCAGGGCCACAGGTAAGGCTTGGGTTAGCATCTGCCCTTGGCTGCAAAAATAGTATCTCGCAGCCCAAAGAGTTAATTTATAAAGTGATTCAGGCAGTAAAGGTTTATCGTCGATAAACTCGAGCACAGACTTAATTTGCTTTGGGGCTAAGCTGCAAGACTCAGTGATACCTGTGACTAACCCGATCAATTGTTGACGACCGAAGGGAACTTTAACGCGCACACCTATTTGCGGTGTACTAGGATAGGATTCGGGTACGCGGTAGCTAAAGGTTTGCCGCATAGGCACAGGTAACGCAACTTCGACAAACAATGACATATGCAGGCAAGTCTTAGACAAGAATGTGGTTTAGTGTACTCAGCGCGGCTGGCTAGGGCTAGCCCTAATGATGGTTTACCAAGGATAGTTGAGAGTAAATAAATGGCTAATATAGTGAAATCATTAGGTCTACTTGCTTTGGTGTGCAGCGCACCTAGCATGGCACAAGTCTCCCATGTGAGCATTAATAGCCGGATGTTTGAATTAGGCTATTACCCTAAACTCAGGGTGAATGTGATCGCAGACAATCAAGATATGTCGCGCTTAGAGTTTGTCGTGCAGCAAGCTAGCGGCGAAGAAAGGTTAATGGTTGAGGAGATTAATCGCTTTTTAGTTTTACTCACTGGCGTTGAAGATGTGAAGGATAGCAGCGCTAAACTCTTAGTGAGAGAGTATCGCCTTGACCGATGGTATGACGTCAAAAGTATCAATTTATTCGGTGCGGCTAAACCGGCCTCTGCCGCGTTAACGACAAAAGCGGTTTCGGACACTAAAAATACCACCACAGCGGGCGCCCCAAAAAGTGCGGATAAAGTGGGCATTAAGCCTGTAAAAGTGGTGGTAGAATCAAAGCCACTTGAAGAGGTAATGCCCGCAGTGACTGTTGTTACTGCTGCAAATACCCAATCCAAAGTACCAACGGTAGAAGTGGTGACTGGCTTTAAATTTCCTGAAGCCGCGAATAAACAAAATACGTCGGCTACTGAGATAAACGCCTTCGCTAAAACCTCTGAGACGATTGCTGTTGAAAAAGGGGCTGTTGAAAACGCTGCAACTGAAACAGTGGTTCCAGAAATAGTGAAAACGGCAAATAATGAGCAGAAACAGAATATTGCTGAAACGGCCTCACAGACGCCCGAACATTGCCAGTTAACGTATCTTGCTGGCGAGACGTTGTGGCGTATCGCCAATCGATATGCCAAGGATTGGGATGTGAGTGTATATGGCGCTATGTTGGCGATTTACGAGGCAAATCCTGTGGCTTTCTCGAAGAATAGAATCAATGCACTCAAGAGCAATGCGGTGCTATCTTGTCCTTCGAAAATGATTTTGGATCAGCATTCTGATGCTAAAGAGGCGCGGGCGGTATTTGAGGCTAAAGAAGCGGGAAAATAAGCCGCTTAACTAAAGTCAAAATAGACACGGATTAACCGGCAAACGCTCAGATAATCTACTTGTATCCCTTGTAGGTATGCTGTACCATTCTGCGCCCTAAACATATTGTTATTAACATGCATGTGGTGTCCGACTACGGGTTGGAAGAGCGACATGGCCTTACACTTTTGAGGTAACCCCAATGAAACCAGGTATCCACCCAACATACGCTATCATCACTGCAAACTGTACTTGTGGTAACGTTATCAAAGTAAACTCTACTGCTGGTAAAGATCTGCATTTAGACGTATGTGGTGCTTGTCACCCATTCTACACTGGTACACAAAAAGTTGTTGATACCGGCGGTCGTATCGACAAATTCAACAAGCGCTTTGCAGTGCTTGCAAAGAAATAATTGCGATTGCATTGTTTCTAGAAAAGGCGCCTATGGCGCCTTTTTGCTTTTTGTTATTCGTCGATTTTCTTTATTCCGCTTATTTTACATATCTAGCTGGTACGACTTCACTCAATAAATCGTCAACTTATTCAGTATTGAGAGTTCAAGTGTATAATTCGACTTATTTATAGCAATTAACTATAAGATAAATATGCTAGTCGCCATATATTGTAATTTAACCAACATTTTTGAGATTAAGTCGCTACAACTACCGCAGTAACTACAAAATATATGTTTGTTTCCTACAAAACATATTAAGAAATGCAGCTTTATTATAGGAGATAAGTTTATAAAACTAAGCTTAGAGGGTCTATTTGGCGGCTAAAGTGAAATTTATGAATCTCTTATTTATAAATTCCCCTTATTGGCGTATCTTACCCCGACCAGCCAGACTATTAACATCACCCTTTGGTGAGACTAGATGTGTGTTGGTAGGTCTTACTCTCATAAATTATAAATGTCGCATTTCAGGATTTTAAAATGTCAGATATTCGTCAACAAGCACTCGATTATCATGAATTTCCCATACCAGGCAAAACCGCAGTTTGCCTTACCAAACCCGCCGAAACGAGTCACGATCTCGCCCTAGCTTATAGCCCAGGTGTGGCTGAGCCAGTACGCGAAATCGCTGCAGATCCTGACAATGCGTATCGTTATACCAATAAAGGTAATACGGTTGCCGTGATTACCAATGGTACGGCTATCTTAGGTTTAGGGAATTTGGGCCCTTTGGCTTCTAAACCTGTAATGGAAGGTAAAGCATTATTGTTCAAGCATTTTGCGAATATCGATTCGACAGATATTGAGATTACGCATAATACGCCTGAGGAATTTATCAATACTGTTGCTGCGATTGCTGACACTTTTGGTGGTATCAATCTTGAAGATATTAAAGCGCCCGAATGCTTTGTTATCGAACGTGAATTGATTGCTCGTTGTAAAGTGCCAGTATTTCATGACGATCAACACGGCACCGCAATCGTGACTGCGGCGGGTATGATCAATGCGCTGGAAATTCAAGGCAAGTTGATAAGCGACGCGACTTTTGTGTGTATGGGGGCGGGGGCTGCTGCCATCGCTTGTATGACTATGCTGGTAAAATGCGGTGCGAATCGCGCCAATATTTACATGCTAGACACTAAAGGTGTTATTCATTCTGGCCGTACAGATCTTAATGAATATAAAGCACTATTTGCGAATGATACTGATAAACGCACGCTTCTTGATGTTATTAAAGGCGCAGACGTATTTTTAGGTTTATCAGGTCCAGACGTCATTGGTGCAGAAGAAGTCGCGCTGATGGCCGATAAGCCAGTGATTTTTGCGTGTTCTAACCCAGATCCTGAAATCAAACCTGCACTTGCTCATGCAACGCGTAGTGATTTGATCATGGGTACGGGTCGTAGCGACTATCCAAACCAAGTCAATAATGTATTGTGTTTCCCATTTATTTTCCGTGGCGCATTGGATGTGCGTGCGTCTTGCATTAATGATGAGATGAAAATTGCGGCAGTTCATGCAATTGCATCACTGGCAAAAGAGTCAGTGCCCGCGAGTGTATTGAAGGCTTACCCTAATGTGACGTCGTTGAGTTTTGGCCCAGAATACGTGCTGCCAAAACCTATGGACCCACGTTTATTGCCAAATGTCGCCCGTGCTGTTGCACAAGCGGCTATCGACTCTGGTGTGGCTGCGATCACCACTTTACCTAAATACGCCGACTAGGCTAAAAGTGGTAAAACATCGAAAAGAGGCTAATTAGCCTCTTTTTTGTTTTTAAGTGGACATTAAAGTCACAGCGTCTTAGTTGCCTTTTAGGTTATGCTACTGAATAATCAACGGACAACTTTTGTTGAACTTCTGTTAAAATCGCACAAATAATTATAATAATCCTGCAGGATAGCGGATAGATGAAATTCACCCGAATGTTAACTACAAAATTAACCAGCTTTTGGTTAATGTCATTAGCCGCTATCGCCTTCGTATTTTTGCTGAGCGCTATGATGAGTTTCGTGCAGCTGACCTATAAATTTCAGCAGCAAAAAGTCGCTGAACTCGAAACTATGTTAGTCGATCAGTTTCAACACCAACCTGATTGGGAGCTAGAGGCTTGGCTACCGCCTATGCTGCTTGCTTACAATGCCGTTAATTTTCGGTTGACCTTGAAAGATGAAGTATTATTTGCCTATGAAGGCAACCTTTCTACGCAAAATGCGATGGTGTATGACCATGTGCTAGAGCCGACATCAGGCTTGCGTATGCAGTTAACCTTGACTCAGCCCTTCGAGCATTACACTTTCAGTTGGTATGAAATTCTGATTTTGTTGGTCGGTATCTTAGCTGTGGCTGCCTTAGTGCGTTTTGGTTATTTATGGTTTTCACAGCAGCTCGATGGCATTGAAGAATTAGCCTTACGCAGTCGATTGATTCTGCAAGGTAAGTATGAGCAAGCACTCGCTACCCCTGGAAATGGTAAACCAAGGCTGATTAACCGTGCTTTGACTAAGTTGTTAGAAGAGTTACAGGACGCACAAAAGGAGCGGGGGCGTTTCGACAAATTCATCCGTTCTAATACCTTTCTTGATGCGGAAACGCGCATTGGTAACCGACTCTTTTTGAATAATCGTCTCGACGCCCTTAGTCATAATCAGGCTATGCTTGCCCACGGGGTAATCTATTTATTAGAAATGGATGATCTGGATTTATTGCAGCAATCCCAAGGTGAAGCAGTGACGAAAGAGCTATTAAACTCGACAGTTAATGCGATAAGTCAATTGCTGCAAACTCAAGCTAATAGTATTTTTGCCCGTCGTTCCCATAATCAATTTGCCATAGTCGTGCCGCAAATCTCCTTAATTGAAGCGGATCAATTTGCCAGCAAATTACTCAAGATATGTCTAAGCCAGCCTTTGCCTGATGTTGAGAATAGCGATAACTTTTTCCACCTCGGATGCGCTTATTTTACCGCAGGCGATAATGCGGCTCAGTTAATTGAAGAAGCCGATATGGCTTTGAGGGCGGCACAATTACAGGGTAATAGTAATTGGTTTATGTACGACAAAGGCGCGATTGATGAAGAATTTGCCAAAGGCTCAGTGCGTTGGCGTAGTTTTTTAGAAAATGCGTTAGTGCAAAGGCGATTCTTCCCCTTTAGCCAGCCGATAATTGATTCAGATGGTAATGAGCACCATAAAGAGATATTTACGCGGGCTCGGGATAATCAGGGGGCGTTAATCCGTGCCACACTGTTTATTCCAATGGCTAATAAATGTGGCTTAATGCCACAGGTTGAACGGCAAATTATTGAGCGGGTATTGTTATTATTGTCGAATGAATTAGCAGACGGCGTATCGAATGCTCAAACAGTTAAGAAATCAGCGCCGCAGATATACAGTATTAATCTGAGTTTGGATTCGCTAATGAGCCGAGCCTTCACTCAATGGCTAAAAACGACGCTATTAGAATATCGCCATCTCACCACGCGACTGATTTTCGAAGTGTCTGAAGATATCGTTATTCAACATCAAGAAAAGTTGCAGCCTAAATTAGATATGATCCGTAAAATGGGCGCGAGATTATGCGTCGATCATGTGGGTCAGCAGGTTGTCGGTACTTATTACATTCGCGAATGCCATTTTGATTTAATTAAGTTACACAGATCCATTGTGCGTCATATTCATTTACGACCAGAAAACCAATTATTTATCCGCAGTTTGATTGGCGGTTTATATCGAACGGAAGTACAAGTCTGCGCCGAAGGGGTAGAAGTCTTTGAAGAGTGGCAGACACTGCAAATCCTCGGTGTTGGCGCAGCGCAGGGAATGTATTTCAGTGAACCCATAGAGGCTAAGTAAGGGAAGTTCAGTGTTTGGGTGATTAATGTCGTCTTAGAGACAAATAGATCCTATTATTCACGTATTTATCTATAAAATACGAGCATTTGCGGCTAAACTAGCCAGTGCCAAAAATATGACGTTTGCGGTTTTTATTCTGTATCGAGCAGGTCATAGGTCAAGGAGCACTGGAGAGTGGAGTGACAGGAAGTTTGTGCGAAAGAGACTACTCAAGCTTTTAAATTCAGTTGGTTATAGGCATCTTTATGGAAAAAAGTCTTATAGGTCGATTAGCCTTTTGGCAGAAGAGAACAGAACCGACTAGCCTTGGTGTCTATGTCTGCGCCGATAAATTATGGGTTTACGCACCTGCCCAAAAAGAAAATGCTGAGCAGTGGTTACCCTTTGAGCTGAAAGATGAGCACTGGTCATTGGCGTTTGCTGCTGTGGCTAAATCCTTTCCCAATGCACAGTTACAGTTGATTTTGGCTTCAGGCCTTTATCAATTGCTGCTGACCGATAAACCGAATGTCGATACTGTCGAGTTATCCCAAGCTTTGCTGTGGTCAATTAAAGACATGGTCACGCTACCTGTACCGCAAATCCATTTGGATTACTTTGAGTCACCCATTCCGAGTAATAAAATCAATGTTGTGGTGGTGGATAAAGCTAAGTTAGTGAGCATGGTGCAGGCCATTCATGAACAAGATTTACAACTTTTCGGTATTAGTATCGAAGAGTTAGCCGTAACTAACCTATTTAATGATGACAACCAAGCGCGTCTGGTAGTAAGCCATAATCCCGGTCAAGAATTGCTACTGACTGTGGTTAAGCAAGGTCAGCTGTATATGCAGCGTCGCGTGCGCGGATTTACTCAATTGGATAAGACTCAAGCGGATGAGTTAAGTTATGGCATGGCAGACAATTTAAGCTTAGAAATTCAGCGTTCTATGGATTATTTTGAAAGTCAATTGAGACAGGCTCCGGTATCTTCTATCGAACTCCTCGCGGATGGTGCCGTGGATGCTTTAGCTAAGTTAGTCTCGGCAAACTTCAATCAAGCTGTGAATGTCATTGATAAAAGCTGTGTTGGCGCGCGAATGGCGGGATTAGCCTTTGCTGAATTTTATCGAGGTACTGAGTGATTAAATACCGAGTCAATCTTTACACTCCTTCATTATTACCCCCGAAGCAAAGATTAACCTTTGCGCGTTTAAGTGCTTACGCCTTGGTTTTTGCGATCTTATTTGCGGTTTTAGGTGGTTATAGCTACTGGCAAGTCAGTGAGTTACAACAGGCCCAGCAGTTGGCTGCCCAACAAAAGCAGCAATTCGATACCCAAAAACAGGCATTAGAAGCACAAATTGCTGCGCGTAAACCCGATGCCGATCTTGTTGCGCGAGTCGATTTAGCGGCACAACAGTTAGAGCTGAAGCAATTACTCATGGGAGAATTGAGTCTTAGGACTTCTTTAACTAGCCGTGGTTTTGCGCCAGTTCTTAAAGATTTAGCCGTCGTGTCGGATGCGAGTGTTTGGCTTAGTCATATCGTCATTAATGAGCAAGATTTTATGTTCGAAGGTTTTGCCGACCATCCTCAAAGCATTCCGCAGTGGATTGGCAAACTCAAAACTACGCAGACTTTAAAGGGGCAAGCTTTCTCGTCGATGAGCATGGATCGCGGTGAAGATAAACCTTTGGCCTTTACCTTGAAAAGCGATAACAAGGAGGAAGCCGCGCAATGAAGCAAAAGTTAGCCCAATTAGGACAACAGTTTGATGCGCTAAGTCGCCGTGAGCGAGTGTTGATCTCAGTCGCCATTCTGGCCGTGGTCGGCATGCTGAGTTATTTACCTTTAGAGTCCCTGTGGAAAACCCATGTGGCTGTTTCACAACAGCTAAAAGCCTTAGAGCAGGAAAACGCGATTTCGGCTCAGCAGATTGACTTGTATCAGCAACGTTTAGCGTTAGATCCCAATCAAGATTACCAACAGCGTTTAGTGCTGTTGCAGCAACAGAATCAAGCCCTAGATGCCCAGCTCGATGAGCAGATGGTGGATATGGTGCCGGCAGACTATATGCCGCAGTTGCTGGGTAATTTACTAGGACAAGTGCAAGGGATTAAATTAATTAAGTTTATGTCGATAGCGCCCATCCCTTTATTACCTGTGGGTGAAGAGAAAAAACTCAATCTATATAGTCATGGTATTCGTTTGAGTCTAGAGGGTGATTATTTTTCTGTGTTGCGCTTTGTGGAAGCCGTTGAGGCCATGCCAGATAAACTTTATTGGAAGCGTCTCGACTATAAAGTTGCGGAATATCCAAAAGCGACCGTTGAGATTGAACTTTATACCTTGAGTATTAATAAGGACTTTATCAGTGTTTCTAAATAAGTCTTATATTATCAGTGTGTTGTTATTGGTTAGTAGCACTATGGTGTCTGCTGAATCGCTGCGCGACCCGACTTTGCCCGGTAAAGGCTTTGCTGTGCAGGGTCATGCGAGTCAAACGCAGGATCAGGCGCTTGTACTTAACAGCATAGTAAGCTCAGGAAACACGGCTTATGCTGTGATAAATAACAAGATATTGTCTGTTGGTGACAGCGTTCAGGGGCTGAGTATCGTTAAAATTACCCCCACTTATGTATCGCTGTCCGATGGACGGAAATTGACATTGTTTCAAGCAATAACAGAGAGATAGGGAATACACCTCAGATGAAAGCGATTAAATACTTTACACCTCTGCTCTCACTTTGCCTTGTGGCGTGTCAGACCACAAATAGGCCACAGCCGGAGGCGAGTAAGGCGGAATTAGCGGCCTCAATGGCGACGGCAACGGCATCAACGACGCCACCGCCTGCGACTATGCCGGACGCGGTTCAGCGGGAATTGAATTCAGGCGCATTGCTATCAGGTTTGACCCCCACATTGGAAACTGAGCGTCGTTTCGATGTATCAGCCCACGATGTTGATGCTAAAGTATTTTTTCCAAGCTTAGTCCAAGGTACACCACTGAGTGTCGCCGTACATCCTGACGTGCAAGGTACGATCTCATTATCCCTTAAAGGTGTGACATTAACTGAAGCAATTCAAGTGGTTGAAGATATCTACGGCTACGAAGTGAGTCGCGAAGGGCGCATCCTAAGAGTGTTTCCTGCTGGGATGCGTACCGAGACGTTTCCGCTGAACTATCTCTATATGGAACGCGATGGCTTATCTGTGACGTCAGTGAGTTCAGGACGGATTTCGGATAGCAATAATTCCAATAGTAATTCGAACAATAACAATTCAAACAATAGCGGCTCGAATAATAACAATAATTCGAACAGCAGTAATGGCAATAACTCGAGCAGTAATAGCGGTAGCGATAGTAGCAACGGTACTTTTATCCGTTCGCGTACTAAGACAGATTTTTGGGGGGACTTGAAAGAGACATTATCCTCGATAATCGGCGAAACAGGTGGCGGTCGTCAGGTTGTTGTTACGCCGCAGGCGGGTTTAGTGACCATTCGTGCTTTTCCTAGTGAATTACGTCAAGTGCGTACTTTCTTAAATTCCGCAGAAAGTCATTTGCAGCGCCAAGTGATTTTAGAAGCGAAGATCCTCGAAGTCACCTTATCCGATGGTTATCAGCAAGGTATCCAATGGGATAATGTTCTGGGACATGTTGGCAATACGAATGTGAATTTTGGAACATCAGCGGGCCCTAGTTTAAACGATAAAATCACCTCGGCGATTGGTGGTGTGACCTCGCTGAGTATTAAAGGTTCTGACTTTACGACCATGATCAACCTATTAGATACCCAAGGTGATGTGGATGTATTGTCTAGCCCAAGGGTGACTGCATCGAATAACCAAAAAGCGGTGATCAAAGTCGGTACTGATGAGTACTTTGTCACTGATGTTTCATCGACCACAGTAGCGGGCACAACGCCTGTGACCACTCCACAAGTCGAGCTCACGCCGTTTTTCTCGGGCATTGCCTTAGACGTTACGCCGCAAATTGATAGTGACGGCAATGTGTTATTGCACGTGCATCCATCCGTTATCGATGTGAAAGAGCAGACTAAAGACATCAAAGTGAGTGACGCTTCGTTGGAGCTACCTTTAGCGCAGAGTGAAATTCGTGAGTCTGATACTGTCATCCGCGCCGCCTCCGGTGACGTAGTCATCATCGGTGGCTTGATGAAGAGTGAAAACATTGAAGTGGTATCGCAAGTGCCTTTGTTGGGTGATATTCCTTTCCTCGGTGAATTGTTTAAAAACCGTAGTAAGCAGAAGAAGAAAACCGAGCTTATTATTCTGTTAAAACCTACGGTAGTTGGCGTTGATACCTGGAAAACGGAGCTACAACGTTCTAAGACCTTATTAGATCGTTGGTATCCGGAGACAAAGTAAGCTTCTATGTATCAGAAGCATTTTGGCCTAAGCCAAGCCCCATTTTCACTGACACCCAATACCGGATTTTTTTTCGGCCTGTCGCCACACGTGGAAGCCTTGCAAGTCTTGCAAACCGCTCTGCAAACGGGCGAGGGCTTTATTAAGGTGACAGGGGAAGTGGGGACAGGTAAAACGTTGATTTGCCGCAAGCTCATTAACGAATTGCCGAGTCAGTTTCATTGCGCATATTTGCCTAATCCTTATCTCACGCCAGCTGAATTACGCTGGGCGGTAGCGAGTGAGCTGGGCCTTAAATACACCAGCAATATCGACCAGCAGCAACTCACAGGACTTATTCAACAGCAGCTTTTAGCTTTGAGCGCCCACGGGCACGCCATTGTATTGGTACTCGATGAAGCGCAGGCATTGCCGGACGACAGTCTTGAGGCGCTGCGGTTATTCACTAATCTGGAAACCGAGACACGCAAATTATTACAGGTAGTGTTATTTGGGCAACCCGAGCTCGATGACAGGCTTAAACGCCAAGAATTTAGGCAATTAAGACAGCGGATTACTTTTAGCTACAACCTTCGCCCACTAACATGGGATGAAACCGACGCTTATCTTCGCCACCGATTAGCTATCGCTGGGCGTGCGGGCGAACCACTCTTTACATCACGGGAAACACGTCAGATAGCTTATGCGTCCCGAGGGATCCCCAGATTGATCAATATTCTTGCCCATAAAGCCTTGTTATTGAGTTTCGGCGAAGGCGCTACTCGTGTGCAAACCTCCCACGTTAAAGCCGCAATTCAAGACACCGAAGATGCAAGTGTTCGCCGATTATTATCGTGGAAATGGTTGCCTTTTTTCACGTTGATGACAGTGGCTTTCGGTTTGGGATTACAACACTTTTTCAGGGGTGTTGTATGAGCGTGATCAACAAGATGCTGCAGGATCTCGACAAGCGTCAGCAGGGGCATGAGCTCAGCAACGTGGCTCAGCCACAGGTGCAATATTTAGCTCGCAGGCGGGCTCCGTTTAATGGGCTGCTGCTCTGTGGTGTGTCATTGCTATTCGGTGGCGGCGCGGTTTATGGCTGGCAACTTTTCATGGCAAAGCCTGCTGAAGCGACTATTTCGGCTCAAACAAATGGGCAAAATGAATCTACTCAGACTCAAATCGAGCCTGTTCAGATAGACAAGATTACCTCGAGACAGCCTTCAGCAAGCGTCGAAGTCGTCGAAGAACCGCTTAAAGTTACGACTACGCAGGAGTTTACGACTAAGAGTGAAAAGCTTGAACCCAGTGTCGACGACGTTGTACTTAATCAGCCGCAAGAATTTGAATCAGAAAACGAGGTTGAACAAGAGTCACAACGGCAACAAGATGAGAGCTCAGTACTCGCAGATGACCTAGTTGATACGTCAAGCGAGCCAAGTCATTCACAGTCAAATCGTGTGACATCGAGTGTGCGAAGCGCCGAGGTCACTGCTGCCGCACCATCGGCATTAATGATGTCAGAACGTGCCAGTATTGCCGCCGATAATGACCGTAATGCGAGCAATGAGCTTAAAGTACAAGAAGTTAAAGCTGATGCAGGCACTAATCGACTCACGCCCCAACAGCAAGGGCAAATGGCGATTACTGAGGTGAAGTTGACCCCAAAGCAGCTGGCGCAGAAGCGGTTCACCTTAGCGAGTGAGGCTGAAAGGGATGGCAAACTCAAAGATGCCATTAGTTATTATGAGCAAACATTAGGCTTTGATCCCAGTATGCATGAAGCGCGCAAGCAGTTAGCTGCGCTGCATTATGGGCAAGGTCAATTAGCCAAAGCCAGTGAAGTGTTACAGCAAGGCATGCTGTTATTCCCACAGCAGTTAGACTTTGCCTTATTGCTTGCTCGGGTTCAGCAAGCCTCTGGCCAGGCTGATCTCGCATTAGTGACGTTAGCTAACATACCTGACACGCATCCACTGGCGAGACAAAAGTGGATGGCACAATCGGATTTGGCGCAAAATTTAGGACAGTTTTCGTTGTCAGAACAAGCCTATAGACAATTATTACAACAAGAACCTCAACAGGCTAAATGGTGGATGGGGCTGGCCTATGCGCTCGATTCGCAGCAGCAATTTCCCCAAGCACGCCAAGCCTATCGGACGGCTTTAGGCCATAGAGGCTTATCGGCGCAGGCGAGTGCCTTTATCGAACAACGTTTGACTCAGCTAGGAGATAGCCAATGAAACCCAGATTAAAAATGCGTTTGGGCGATCTGTTAGTTCAGGAAACCATTATTACTGAAGCGCAGTTGCAACAGGCGTTGGCTGAGCAGCGCAATACGGGCAAAAAACTGGGCCGTACTCTGATTGATTTGCAATCGATTACCGAACATCAGTTGCTGCAGTTCTTGTCGCAACAATTGAATGTGCCTTTGCTTGATATCAGTAAAATGCCGATCCCGGCGGAAGTTGTGCATCTTATTCCTGAGGTGCAAGCCCGACGTTTCCGCGCTTTAGCGGTTGAAGACCGGGGCGATAGCGTATTGGTTGCAATGAGCGACCCCGCGGATTTGCAGGCGCTCGATCACCTCGAAATGCTTATCGCACCTAAGCGTTTGAAGTTAGCGGTAGCGCCCGAGCAGCAACTGCTGCAAGCGTTTGATAACTTATATCGCCGTACAGACCAAATTGCACAGATCGCCGGTAAGCTCGAAGAAGAATACGCCGCCGATGAGATGTTCGATTTAGCCAGCCTCACGTCGGGTGATAGTGACAATGAAACCACAGTGGTTAAGTTGCTGCAGTCGATTTTTGAAGATGCGGTGCAAATGCGCGCCTCGGATATTCATATCGAACCCGGTGATAAAGCCTTACGTATTCGCCAGCGTATCGATGGTCAGTTACATGAAACGATTCTGAATGAAGTTAATATTGCCGCGGCTTTAGTATTGCGACTTAAGTTGATGGCGGGTCTCGATATTTCCGAAAAACGTTTGCCGCAGGATGGTCGTTTCCATATGGAAATCAAAGGTCATCATATCGATGTGCGTATGTCGACTATGCCGATTTACCACGGCGAATCTGTGGTGATGCGTTTGCTCGATCAATCGGCGGGTTTATTGACCTTAAACGAAACCGGTATGCCGCCTGCTATTTTGGCGCGTATTCGTAAACAGATTAAACGTCCCCACGGCATGCTACTGGTGACAGGTCCAACGGGTAGCGGCAAAACGACCACCTTGTACGGTATTTTGAGCGAGCTCAATACCGCCGACCGTAAGATCATCACGGTCGAAGATCCAGTTGAATATCAATTGCCGCGGATCAACCAAGTGCAAGTTAACCATAAGATTGGCTTAAACTTTTCAAATGTATTACGCACCACCTTACGTCAAGACCCCGATATTATCATGGTGGGGGAAATGCGTGACCAAGAAACCGTGGAGATTGGCCTTAGGGGTGCATTAACGGGCCACTTTGTGCTATCGACCTTGCATACCAACGATGCGGTCACCAGTGCGCTGCGTTTACTCGATATGGGCGCTGCGAGTTATTTAGTTGCTAGTGCCTTAAGGGTGATTATTGCCCAGCGTTTAGTGCGCCGTGTCTGCCATAACTGTGGGGTAGAGTATCAACCGACACCGCAGGAAAAAGCCTGGCTGAGTAGTGTGAGCCGCAAAGATTTTACCCATGCGAGTTTTAGGATTGGCACGGGTTGCCAGAGTTGTAATGGCAGTGGTTATCGTGGCCGTATTGGTATTTTTGAGATCCTCGAGCTAGACGAAAAGATGATCGATGCTATGCGTACTGGTAATCCGCAGGATTTTGCCAGAGCCGCGTTGCAGAGCCCTAACTTCACCCCACTCGCTGAGTCAGCGTTGCAATATCTGAGCGAAGGTATGACGACGATTGAAGAGGTCGCTAAGTTGGTGGAAGACGTGAGTGAATCTCAGATACCTTTGTCGAAGGATATTATTAGCCAACAAGGCGTTGAGGCGTAATTATGCCAATTTATCAATACCGTGGACGCAGTGGTCAAGGTCAATCCGTTACGGGACAATTGGATGCCGCGTCGGAAAGTGCCGCTGCTGACATGCTATTGGCGCGTGGCATTATCCCCCTTGAAGTCAAAGTCGCCAAAGTGGCTAAGTCGTTCTCATTGACTAAGTTATTTGGTGGGAAAGTCGCGTTAGAAGAATTACAGATTTTTACCCGACAAATGTACTCCTTGACCCGTTCTGGCATTCCTATTTTGCGGGCAATAGCAGGCTTATCTGAAACGGCGCATTCCCAGCGAATGAAAGATGCGCTTAATGATATTTCTGAGCAGCTCACCGCAGGGCGACCCTTGTCATCATCCATGAATCAACATCCCGATGTGTTTGATTCTTTGTTTGTTTCTATGGTGCACGTGGGGGAGAACACGGGTAAGTTAGAAGATGCCTTCATTCAACTTTCAGGTTATATCGAGCGTGAGCAAGAGACGCGGCGACGAATTAAATCGGCCATGCGTTATCCCATGTTTGTATTGATTGCGATTGCGCTCGCTATGGTGATCCTCAATATCATGGTGATCCCTAAGTTTGCCGAGATGTTTTCTCGCTTTGGCGCCGACTTGCCGTGGGCGACAAAAGTGTTGATTGGTACATCAAATCTATTCGTGAATTATTGGGCGCTGATGTTGGTGGCGCTGATTGGCACTATTATCGGCATTCGTTACTGGCACCATACGGAAAAAGGTGAGAAGCAGTGGGATAAGTGGAAGTTACACATTCCCGCCGTAGGGTCGATTATTGAGCGTTCGACTTTAGCCCGTTATTGTCGCAGTTTCTCTATGATGCTCAGTGCGGGCGTACCTATGACGCAGGCCTTAAGTTTAGTGGCCGACGCGGTAGATAATGCCTACATGCACGACAAGATAGTCGGTATGCGCCGTGGCATAGAGTCTGGTGACTCTATGCTGAGGGTATCGAATCAGAGCAAGTTATTTACGCCACTAGTGCTGCAAATGGTGGCTGTGGGCGAAGAAACGGGGCAAATCGATCAATTACTTAATGATGCGGCAGATTTCTATGAGGGCGAAGTAGACTATGATTTAAAGAACCTCACCGCGAAATTGGAGCCAATTTTGATCGGTTTTGTGGCCGTGATTGTCTTAGTGTTGGCCTTGGGGATATACCTGCCAATGTGGGATATGCTCAATGTGGTCAAAGGCGGTAAGTAAGCGATATGGATAATATTTATTTCCTATCTTATACGTGGGACTGAGGTTAAATGCAGACTCAGCAAAAGGCTGAAAGCGATCTATTACGTATCTATGGACGTATGATCGCCATTGGAATTGTATTGGTTATCATGGCGGTGATCGGAGCTAAGTACTTTTTTACGCTACCGCAAATAGCGGCTCGTGGATTGGAAGTGGAACACGCTCGTTTTTTAAATGTGCTAGTGATGGTGCGTTCCCAGTGGTTGTCTTTGGGTAAGCCACCACAATTGCAATTGAACTGGGAGGTATTTGATAATCCCTCCTTAGAAACTGAGTTGAGTGTTGTCGATATCAATGATTTAGGATGGCCACAACCTAAGCACTTAAATGATCAAGGCTGCCAAGATTTGTGGCAACAGTTAATGGGTGCTGAAACTGATAATTTAGGTCTAGAGGCGGATTATTTGGTTAAGGATAATAGCTGTCACTATCGGTCTAAAAATGGCGATAGTTTAGGCTATCAACTGAACTCTGGCAGGGTCATTTTTTTGACTGCTCCGTAAAATATTGTTAACTCAATGGCTTTTTAAAATTGATTTAACTGTTAGAATAAAATTTCTGAGGTCTGGGGACATATATATGAAAACTAAGCAAACAGGGTTCTCATTAATCGAACTTGTGATTGTGATTGTGATTTTGGGTTTACTCGCCGCAACTGCGATTCCACGATTCTTAAATGTCACCGATGATGCTGAAGATGCCAGTGTTGACGGTGTTGCGGGTGGTTTATCGACTGCAGTTAGCTTTGTGCGTTCTCAGTGGGAAGTTGATGGGCGTCAAAATAGCAGCGTTATCCTCGACGGTAACACAGTAAATGTCGATACACGTTTTGGCTATCCAACGGGAACTTCAGTAACCAGTGCGACAGCTATGACAAATGCCAGTTGCCAAGAAGTGTTTAACACTGTGTTGCAGAGTGCTCCACGTAACGTATTATTTAACCAAGATGCACGTAATCAACGTTATACCGCTCGTGTTATTAACGCCGCAGGCGGCAGTGCTAACTCAATTACTGGCGCAGTCGTTGCAGGTTTAGATTTATGTGTTTATCACCAAGTAGCTTCACTGGTGCTAAATCAAACGAATGGTGTACCCACTCCTGCCCCTGATTTAACAACGGTAGGTGCTAAGGGAATAGTGTATAACCCCGGCACAGGCAGAGTATTAAGCTTCACTCAAACACCATTTGTACCATAGAAACTAAAGCGTCATGCTTAAGTTAATCAACTTTTTTGTAAAGTTATTGAATAGGTAATTAAGAATGAAAAGACAACAAGGTTTTACCTTAATAGAATTAGTAGTAGTGATCATCATCTTAGGTATTCTTGCTGTCACAGCGGCACCTAAGTTTATCAATCTTCAATCTGATGCACGTAAATCGACAGTTGAGGGTGTTAAAGCCGCCTTACAAGGTGCGAATACTCTGATTTATTCAAAGGCTGCTCTAGCTGGTAAAGAAAAAGCCACAGGTCAGACTGTAACTATTGCAACAGGTGTTGATGTCACGACTGATTATGGTTATCTCAATAGTGCTACGAGTTCTGCTGCTGTGAAAACTAACCTTGAAAATGCCTTGGATATGAAATTTGATGCATTGGCGACAGATACTGTAGGTACAGTGAATGACTTTGGTGTCGTGTATAAGAGTGCAACATCTTTCATTATTGTTCCTAAGGGAAAGAAAGACACTGACGCTTGCCGTTTAGAATATACACCTGCAACTAGCACTACATTACCTGTGTATTCAGTTGTAGCTACCGCGTGTTAATGGAGTCTTACAGAATGAAAAAGCAAAGTGGTTTTACATTAATTGAATTAGTAGTTGTTATTATTATTTTAGGGATTTTGGCTGTTACCGCCGCGCCTAAGTTTATTAATTTGCAAGGTGATGCCCGTCTTTCTGCTCTAAATGGTTTGAAAGCCTCCTTGCAAGGAGGTAACACTTTGTTGTATTCAAAAGCAGCTCTTCAAGGAGAGGAGGGTAATAATGGTGGAACTACTAAGAATATTGACTTAAACGGTGATGGTACTGATGATGTTATTGGAGTTTTTGGTTACGTTAAAGCAACTCAAGCTGACATCCAAGCAATTTTAGATATCACTTTTGATGTAGGTACAACTCCGACTGTTACTGGAACAAACGAGTGGATTATAGATACTACTACTGCAACTACGCCTGCTGGGGGGGTCACTTTCTATCAGCGTGGGGCACCAGCTACTTGTAAATTCAGTTATGTTGCTCCGACAGTAAAAGGCACTCAACCAATATATACAGCATTACCTACTGCCGATAAATGTTAGTTTTACTTAATTAGAAGGCCTGCCTAGCAGGCCTTTTTTTTAGATAAAATACGGTTCTTGCATGATGTTAAATAAATGAGTCCGCCAAGAGTTTTCCGACATTTATTTGCGTTAATCATATCGTTGGCAGAAACTGAACCTAGTACATGAAATCAGCAATTAACGCGAGTGATGCTTAAATTCTCTATGTCAAAACAGGCCGGATTTACTTTAGTAGAATTAGTAACGACCATCATCTTGATTTCAATTCTTGCTGTGGTTGTACTGCCTCGCCTGTTTACTCAGTCTTCCTACAGTGCCTATAGTTTACGTAACGAGTTCATTAGCGAGCTGCGTCAAGTACAGCAAAAAGCGCTCAATAATACCGACAGATGTTTTCGTGTAACTGTTTCTGGCACTGGTTATCAAGTGAGTCAATTCTCTGCCCGAAATGGGGCGGTTTGTTCTGGTACTGCATTATCGCCAAACCCGCTTTATACCCAAGCTTTTCAAGGTGGTGCTCAATTAGTGCTAGTGAGCACTAACAGCAGCAACTTTACCCTTGATTTCGATATCAATGGCCGACTTTTTCCAAGCTGTAATGGTGATTGTATTCGCGTGACCGCAAATGACACTGTGATGATTAATATATCCTCCGAGGGCTATATTTATGCGAAGTAATGCTCTCTCTAAAGGCCATATTCAAGCCCGCCTGTTGGGTTTTACCCTTATCGAATTAGTCATTGGTATGTTAGTGATTGGCATTGCAATAGTGATGCTAACCAGCATGTTATTCCCCCAAGCTGATCGTGCGGCCAGTACCTTACATAGAGTACGCAGTGCTGAGCTTGCACATTCGGTGATGAATGAAATCTGGGGCAAGCGTTACGATCAAAACACCAATGCCAATGGCGGCACGCCCGCCTGTGGTAGTCCGCTCGGTAGTAATTGTTCAACGTCATTAGGCCCTGAGTTCGGTGAGAGTCGCAATAACTTTAACGATGTGGATGATTACAACGGCTTAAATGAAACCGCGACTATGCTCAATTCGACCCAAACCTATGCAAATGCTTATCCTAACTATCGCTTAAGCGTCACAGTTGCTTATGGCGCAGTGTCCAATACTAAGCTAGTGACGATTAATGTGACGACGCCGGACAACGAAGTGATCACTTACAATCTGGTGAGGAGCAATTACTAATGGGCTCTTTAACTGCACAGCGTATGCAAGCATCCTCACGGGGGTTTACTTTAGTCGAGATGGTCACAGTGATCTTGATTCTGGGGATTCTTGTGGTCGGGGTGAGTAGCTTTATTATTTTTGGTACGCGGATTTTTGTGGAGTCGAGTTCGGTCGATCAAGTACTCAGTCAGAGCCGTTTTGCCGTTGAGCGAATGACCCGTGAGCTGCGTAGTGCCTTGCCTAATAGCCTGCGAGTTAATACTGATTCGCTAACCTATCAATGTATTGAATTTGTGCCTATCGAAGCCAGCACGACTTATCTAACCATGCCAATTGTGCCTGCTGCTGCCGCGAGCACTGGGATAGTTATTCTAGATAATACGGTGAGTGCGATTCGTGTGAATCAATTCGCTTGGATCTATCCCTTGATTGATGCCGATGTGTATAGCAGCGCGAGACAAAAGCGGGCACAGGTTAAAACGATTGCTACTGCGCCTTCCCCTTTGGAGCATCAAGTGACGCTGACTTTTACTGCGCCAACACGTTTTGCAGAAGCATCACCACGACAAAGGATCTATTTTGGTTCGAGTCCAGTGAGCTATTGCTTTGAAAAGGGGCCAAGCGGCAATGAATTACAATTATTGCGTTATGCTGGTTATAGCTTTAATGCCATTCAGCCAAATCCTGCCGCTATGCCTGCCACTATGGGCACGGGCGTGCTAATGGCGCAAAGTGTGGCAAATGTTTTAAATAATGGTGCTGATTTACCGCTGATTTTAACGCCATCTAGCCTAGTGAATAATGCCATGGTGCATTTACAACCGCGGTTTAATGTTAATGGTGAGACGTTCCAATATCGACATCAAGTGCAGGTGATCAATGTCCCTTAATTTATATCGTCAATCGACAGGTCATCACTCGGTAATGCGAATCTTACCCAGAACATCACTAGCAAGGTTGCAACGAACTGCTTTACCTGCGCGTCAACGCGGCAGTGCATTGATTATTGGCGTGTTTGTGATCACAGTGATGTTTCTACTGGCGTCAGCCCTGATCAATATTGTGCAGGATGGGGATACTGGATTAACCCAGGAGGTGTGGGGGACTCGTGCCTTTGCCGCCGCGAACAGTGGCGCCGATGCCGCATTGGCAACATTATTCCCATTAAATGGTTTAGTTGGCATTTGCCCAGCAACGAGCACTTGGAATCCACCTAATGTAACTGGTTTCCATGCCTGCACTGTGACCTTGACATGCAAAGCCTATACGGTAGGTACCACCACCCAATATCGAATCAACAGTAAAGCAGTATGTGAAAGCGGCGAGACCCGTGTTAGCCGACAAGTTGAGGTAGAAGCTCGTGGGAATTAATCTTTTTTATCGTGCCATATTGGCAGCACTTATCTTGAGTTTTCCCTCGTCAGTGATGGCATTCGACCCTATTGACCAGACTGTTATTTTTGCCAAGGTTGCTCAAGGACACCATGGTGATAATTCTAATGTATGCCATCAAATATTATCGGCACAGCTGATGATAAACGGTAATGGCATCATTAATGGTACTGGTGGTGCTAGATTAGATTATTGTTCGAGTAACGATGGCAGCGGGCTTGCTGATAACAGTTGTGATAACGGGTCTGGCGGAGTGCGAAAATGTACTATTGATGGCAGTGATATTCGAGGGTTAAATTTAACTGGGAACAACGCTTTTTTATCGAGTAGCGGCGCTGGTGGCGGTTATGGTTCTTGTAATACTGGCGAGCAATTAACGCTTGGTGGTAATGGGCAAAGTCAGTTTAGCAATGTTTCGCTTTATTCTGCTTGTACTCTGACTCTATCGGCAACTCAAAATGAGTATCGATTTAACGCTATCGCTATTGGGGGTGGCGCGACACTCGTTTTACCTGAAGGGGACTATTGGGTAGATAGTTTTACTTTGAATCAAGATGCTAAGGTGATTTTGCAAGGCAATGTCCGCATTTTTATAAAGCAACAGTTTGAATTAAATGGCAGTAAATTCAATGAAAATAATGCTGCTTCTGCTCTTATTATCGGTTATAGCAATATTCAGCTAAATAGTGATGCTGTACTCAATGGGCGAGTTTATAGCGATGCAACATTAAGTCTAAATAATAACTCGATTATCAATGGCCGAGTCACCAGCCGTTATTTGGTTATGAGTAGTGGCAGTATTAATGATTATGTACCGGTATTACAGTGTTTTAATGACACTTTCTCCCAAAGTGCATTAAGTAGCGACTGGGCGACAAAAGTTCTTGGGTCGTCAACGCCGCCCAGTTTAGTGCAAAATAGACTAAGAATAACTCCCGCATTGGCAAATCAAGCTACTGCTAGCACGTTCCAGCGATTGTTCCCGGCAGAAAATAACCTAGTGACGGTTGAATTTGATTATTATGCGTGGTCGCCATCTTCCGGCACTGGAGGCGATGGGGTGGCGGTGATTTTATCTGATGCATCTGTCACGCCACAGCCAGGAAGTTTTGGTGGTTCATTGGGCTACGCACAACGTGATGATGGCACTCCAGGGTTTAAAGGTGGTTGGTTGGGCGTTGGATTAGATGAATATGGTAACTTTTCAAACCCCAACGAAGGTAAGGTGGGTGGACCTGGATTTAGGGCACAATCCATCACGCTCCGAGGTTCTGAGGCTGCAAATTATAAATACTTGGCTGGCACAGCGGCAAATTTAAATCCAAGAATTGATGTGCGCGGCACTTCTACGGCGCAACCCAACCATAAATATCGAATAAAGGTGGATTCCACTATTACTGGCCAAGCATGGGTTTCTGTGGAACGCGATGTGCGCAATGGCAACGGATATCAAGCGCTTGTGCCTGCTTTTAATGCGCGGGCTATCTCTGGTCAAGGCGCGGTTCCAAAAGATTTTTATTTGTCTTTTACGGGATCAACTGGCGGGGCCAATAACAATCATGAAATTGATAATTTTAAGGTATGTGCCTTGCAATCTAGGCCAATTGGTCAGCAAGTTCATCATTTTGAATTTGATTACTCAGCATCGCCATTGACGTGTAAGGCTGAAACCATGACGGTCAGAGCCTGTGCTAACGCAGATTGCAGTCAACGCTTTACCGACCCTGTTACCGCGCAACTGTCCATCAATCCTAATACGAATGGTGCTTGGTACGTAGGAGGTGTTAACTCCCCGAGTTTGAACTTTGTTAACGGCTTAGCCACTGCGGCTTTACGATATAATGTGACGGCTCCAGCTGTTACTATTGGTGTAAGTAGTTCGATTCCATCGACAGTTGCAGGCAGTAATACCCTTTGTCGCAAAGGCTCAGGATCGCTAAATACTGCATCTTGTACTTTGGCTTTTGCTGATAGCGGTTTTATTTTTGATGTCCCTGATAAGCTGGCCAATAAGCCTACCTCTATCAATATTTCTGCCGTGAGAAAGTCCAATTCGAGTTTGGAATGCGTCCCCGCGTTTAGTGATGCGACCAAAAATGTGGGTTTTTGGAGTAGTTACATTACTCCATCATCTATTCCTGCTGCTTGGCAACAAGCAACAACAATTAAAGGCAACCCGAGCTCCCCTTCACCGACAGTTATTGGTAAAACTGAATCTACCCGAACCCCTATCCCTGTTAAGTTTACTAACGGTGTCGCATCAGTTGAGGTCAATTATCCAGATGCAGGAAAGGTGGAACTCAGTGCTAGGCTAGATGGCGTCGGGGAAGACATGGGTTTAGTCATGATAGGCAGTGATCAATTTGTCAGCGTACCAGCGGGATTGTGTGTTAAGTCTGTAGATGCCGATGCTAGCTGCTCAAGCGCGAATATGACGTGTAATGTTTATCGTAAAGCGGGTCAAACCTTTGGTATGACGGTGCAAGCGATGGCATGGGAAAAAGATGGCGATCCGGACTTTTGTTCGGGCAACTTACCCACGCCTAACTTTAGTGATGCGCAGATGAAGCTTACCAGTAAAGTCGTTGCGCCAAGCATTGCCAACGGCGGACTTGATGGGGCGTTAGGCGTGGCATCCTACAGCCACTCGGCGCAGGCCAATAATCTCAATACCATCAGTAATCAGACTATCAGCGAAGTTGGAGTATTCCAAATTGTAGCGCAGGCGAGCCCAAATTATTTAGGGACGGCAAGCAGCTTAAATATTCCAATTGGATATTCAGCTAATATTGGCCGTTTTGTGCCCGATAGATTTTTAGTCAGTAACGTATCGGTCATACCCGCCTGTGGCGGCTTTAGCTATATGGATCAGCTGTTCCCTATGTCGATGGAGCTCAGTGCTTTAAATATCGCGGGGGATATAACGAAAAACTATTTCCAGCCATTTTCCCTTGCTACGGCAAAACTGGTGGGAGAAAACAACAACAATGGGGTCGATTTACAGAGTCGCTTAAGTGCCTTACTTATAAAGGCTGATAGTTGGGATCAAGGCGTGGCGACGGTCGATGCTTCTTACCTAGCTAACTTTAGTCGGGTGACCCCAAATGTGGCGACGAATCTGTATCAGGATGGCCCCTTCGAGCTGCTCGATATTGGCGTGCAATTGATGGATAACGATCCTCGGCCGAATGGGCTTTACAGCTATGTGGCCTCACCAGACATGGATGCGGCATCTACAGGCACTTGCACTAACTGTAATGCTAAGAAAATCAGCACTCAAACCCTTCGTCATGGCCGTGTGGTGATGGATAACACCTATGGTCCTGAGACAGAAATACTGCGTATGCCGACTCGAGCCGAATATTGGAATGGCAGCAGCTGGGCCTTAAATACTGCCGATAACTGCACAACGGCAGTGTATGCTTTGGGTTCGCAGGTTGATCATTCCGCTCTTGGTTACAATTTTGATCCCGACTTAGTGGCGGGACAAAGTGTTGTGCGTTCTGGCGGGACTGCAACATTCCAAGCTGGCCAATTTGAGTTGCTCTGGCAAGCCGTTACAACAAGTGGGTTGCCATACCGCGGCCAAGTGACGGCGCCCTTGGATGTGCCGACATGGCTAGAATGGTACTGGAATTGGAATGGCGTATCGCCAACAGCGGTCACTGAACCGCGGGCAAGTGCGTATTTTGGTCGTTATCGAGGGCATGACAAAATAATCTATTGGCGTGAGGTAAACTAATCTGAGTTATTTCTCTCATTAAATTGAACTCAGGCTTTCCCTTGAAATGGGCTGCCATTTTACTTATTAGAAGTCGACGAAAACGCTTGTAACAGATTCTAAATGCAATGCCTTAGTTTGATATTTGTTGCTGAATTGTGTGTTTACTCGTTTTTTGTTGCTGATATTTTCGTCAATAAACAGTATTTTCCGCTTAAATACTGTTTTTTACGTGGCGATTTGAAAAAAAATCACTTCATTAGCGATTGTTAACCTCCTCGGTCTTGTGGAATCAGGGTGGCATTGATAAAGTTAGCTGATTTTTCTTTTCTTCTGACTCCACAGAATACAGGCTAGTTACATGTTTAAGAAGCTACGCGGCATTTTTTCTAATGATCTATCGATCGATTTGGGTACAGCTAACACATTAATTTATGTTCGTGGCGAAGGCATAGTCCTCAATGAGCCTTCTGTTGTTGCTATACGTGGTGAGCGTAGTGGCTCCGGTCAGAAATCTGTTGCCGCGGTCGGCACAGAAGCTAAACAAATGCTAGGCAGAACGCCTGGCAATATCCAAGCTATCCGCCCAATGAAGGACGGTGTTATTGCAGATTTTTATGTGACGGAGAAAATGTTGCAGCACTTTATTAAACAAGTGCACAACAATAGTTTTTTTCGTCCAAGTCCACGCGTGCTTGTGTGTGTGCCCGTTGGTGCTACTCAAGTAGAACGCCGTGCTATTCGTGAATCAGCCATGGGCGCTGGTGCTCGCGAAGTGTATTTAATTGAAGAACCAATGGCAGCTGCGATTGGTGCGGGTTTACCCGTATCTGAAGCGACCGGCTCTATGGTGGTGGATATCGGTGGTGGTACCACTGAAGTCGCGATTATTTCACTTAATGGTGTAGTGTATTCGTCTTCGGTACGTATCGGCGGTGATAAGTTTGATGATGCGATCATCAACTACGTCCGCCGTAATTACGGGAGCTTGATTGGTGAAGCTACGGCTGAGCGTATCAAGCACACTATCGGCACTGCTTATCCTGGCGATGAAGTGCTCGAGATCGAAGTCCGCGGCCGTAATTTGGCAGAAGGTGTACCTCGTAGCTTTACACTGAACAGCAATGAAATTTTAGAAGCCTTACAAGAGCCATTATCTGGCATCGTAAGTGCTGTGATGGTGGCGTTAGAACAATCTCCACCAGAATTAGCTTCAGATATTTCTGAGCGCGGTATGGTGTTAACTGGCGGCGGCGCTTTATTGCGTGATTTAGACCGTTTATTAATGCAAGAAACCGGAATTCCTGTAATGGTGGCGGACGATCCATTGACCTGCGTAGCACGTGGCGGTGGTAAAGCCCTCGAAATGATTGATATGCACGGCGGCGATCTGTTCTCCGAAGAAACCTAATTTAACTTCGGTATGGGGCGGTTAATCACCGCCTTAGCTTTCCTATGAAGCCAATTTTTGTTCGTGGTATTTCAAACCAATTCCGTCTGACACTGGCAATTATTTTGTCGGTGGCTTTGCTCGTGGCTAATCATCGCCTCGATCCTGTACGGCAATCGTTATCCTCTTTTTTTAGTCCATTGCAGTATTTAGCGAGCGTGCCCGGTGTTGCGCTTGACTGGTCGTCTGAAAGTTTTGCCACCCGCAATATGTTAGCGTTGCAGAATAAAGAGCTGCTCAGGCAGCAATTGTTGATGAGTGAACGCTTACAGCGTTTCGAACACTTACGCCAAGAAAATGAACGTTTACGCGCACTGTTGGGCTCACCAGCCTACCTCGACTCGCGCAAAATGGTGGCTGAAGTATTGGAGGTTGCTAGCGATCCTTTCCATCACTATGCGGTGTTAAACCATGGTTCACGCAGTGGTGTATTTGTTGGGCAGCCTGTGGTCGACGCCCAAGGGGTTGTTGGCCAAGTGGTACAAGTCAGTGAAATGACCAGTAGGGTGTTATTGCTCTCCGATGTATCACACGGATTACCTGTGCGTATCACCCGTAATGATGTGCGCCTTGTTGCCAATGGTACGGGTGAGTTAGATGAAATAGAGCTGCGCCATGTGGCCAAGAGTACCGATATTCGTGTCGGCGATTTGCTGGTCACCTCAGGTTTAGGGAATCGTTTCCCGGAAGGTTATCCGGTCGCGCGGGTAATGGAGGTGTTGACTGAAGATGGCCAAAGTTACGCTCGAGTTACCGCCCAGCCTTTAGCGGCGTTAGATCGTATTCGTTATTTATTGTTGATTTGGCCATCCCCCGATTCTGGTGTGACTTTACCGAGTCAGCCTACCGTGCCTGCTGCGGATCATTCATCGAGCGATAATGTATCAAAAGCAGATAGCGCTGTTCCTGCTGGCGGAAGTGTCACGCCAGCAGAGGCTTCTAAACCTGTGACCGCGCCTGCGACCAAACCGTCAACGGAAACCACTCCTCCTGTGGCTGAGGTGCATTAATGAGTTTTCAGGCCGCCAATGGGCGCTTTATTGTTTGGGTGACATTATTTATCGGCGTGATCAGCCAGATCATGCCTTTGCCAAGTGCTGTTGATGCTTGGCGTCCAGACTGGCTATTAATGATTGTTCTCTATTGGTCTATCGCATTACCCCACAGATACAACATCTTAACCGCATGGGTTTTAGGCCTAGTATTAGATATTTTATTGGGAGCCACCTTAGGAGTGCGCTCTTTAGCCATGTCTTTGGTTATTTATATCGCTATCTTGCATTGCCAGCGTTTGCGAAACTTCCCTCAATGGCAGCAGTCGTTAGTGATCATGCTACTGATTTGTATTTATCACTTAGTGATTTACTGGGTGGAATTTGTGATGCAAGAGGCTGTTTTCAAAACAGATCTATTTTTACCTGCGATTTCAGGATTAGTGATCTGGCCTTGGATATTTTGGATTTTACGTCGGGTTCGACGTCATTATAAGGTTCGTTAACTGTGGATTTAGTTTTAGCTTCAACTTCGCCACGTCGCAAAGAATTATTGGCACAGATTGGATTCGGTCGTCCTGAGTTTAGTTTCACGCAAGTGGCACCGGATATTGATGAAACTGTGCAACAGGGCGAAGCGCCAAGGGATTATGTACGACGTTTAGCCGCTGAAAAAGCCCAAGCTGGACTGGCATTATGCGCAGATATGTCACAGCCTGCTGTATTAGGTTCTGATACTATCGTAGTGCTTGAAAATCAAATATTAGGTAAACCGCTGGATGTGGCCGATGCTAAGCAAACGCTTAGTGAACTGTCTGGCAGAACGCATACTGTGATGACGGCTGTGGCACTGACCTACAAAGCAGGCGAGTCTGACTCAACCTTAAAAACCTCAGTGCGCTTAGTCGAAACACAAGTGCGTTTTTGCGCTTTATCGACAACTGACATTGAGGCTTATGTGGCTTCAAAAGAGCCCATGGATAAGGCGGGCAGTTATGGCATTCAAGGGCTCGGCGGTTGCTTTGTGGCTGCAATTGAAGGCAGTTATTCTGGCGTTGTAGGTTTACCTCTGGTTGAAACGCGTGAGTTGTTAGCCGAAGTTGGCTTTATTTAACTGCTGCTGGTTGCTTATATTGCGATTTTGGCTTGAGGTTAGAATGAACCTTATTGGCGTTTAGGGCTCTGAATCGAGTACTCCAATGACGTTGACCTTGTTCCTTTATTCGGTTTTCATGCTTAGAGAGTTTGTAACTTCGATTAATTAATCTAGTTTCCCGAATGGGGTGAGTCGTGAATACCAGTCGCTTAAATCCAAATAAAATACAGCGCAAGATGGGTTCAGAATTACTGATCAACGTAACTCCATCTGAGGCGCGCGTTGCTTTAGTTGAGCATGGTGTGCTGCAAGAGGTCCATATTGAACGCCGGATGAAACGGGGTTTAGTGGGTAATATTTACAAAGGTAAAATCAGCCGTGTGTTACCCGGTATGCAAGCCGCCTTTGTCGATATTGGCTTAGATAAAGCCGCTTTTTTACATGCGTCCGACATAGTACCGCACACTGAGTGTGTCGCCGATGTTGAGAAAGGTCATTTCGTTGTTCGTGATATCGCCGAGTTAGTCCGTCAAGGGCAAGACATTATGGTGCAAGTGGTTAAAGATCCGCTGGGCACTAAGGGCGCACGCCTAACGACCGATATCACGCTGCCTTCCCGTTATTTAGTCTTTATGCCAGGTTCTAGCCATGTTGGTGTTTCCCAGCGTATTGAACTAGAAGAAGAACGCAGTCGCCTCAAACAAATTACTTTGCCCTATGTTGATGATGACGGTGGTTTTATTATCCGCACCGCCGCCGAAGGCGTAGGGGAAGATGAGTTATCCCAAGATGCGGCATTTTTACGCCGAGTTTGGTCAAAGGTGAGTGAGCGACGTAAACGCAGTGGTGTGTCACTCCTGTATCAAGATTTAGCCTTACCTGTGCGTATTGTGCGTGATTTTGTCGGTACTGAGCTGGACCGTATTCAAGTGGATTCTCGCCGCACTTTTGCCGAGTTGCAGTCTTTTGCGCAGGAGTTTATGCCAGAGATTGCCGATAAGATTGAGCACTATTCAGGGCCTGCGCCTATTTTTGATCTCTACGATGTGGAGAACGAAATTCAACGTGCACTCGGCCGTAAAGTCGAGCTCAAGTCTGGTGGCTATTTGATCATAGATCAAACCGAAGCCATGACGACTGTGGATATCAATACCGGTGCCTTTGTGGGGCACAGGAATCTTGAAGAAACCATTTTTAATACCAACCTCGAAGCGACCCAAGCGATAGCGAGGCAGTTACGTCTGCGTAATCTCGGCGGCATCATTATTATCGATTTTATCGACATGATGACGGCGGATCATAAGGCTCGTGTTCTTAGCAGCTTAACCAGCGCTTTATCTAAGGATAGGGTGAAAACCAATGTGAGTGGTTTTTCGGGGTTAGGTCTAGTCGAAATGACCCGTAAGCGTACCCGCGAAAGTTTAGAGCATGTCGTCTGCGGCGAATGTCCGGCCTGCCATGGCACGGGGAGCATGAAGACAGTCGAGACGGTTTCCTATGAGGTCTTTCGCGAAATAATCCGTTTAAACCGTGCCTACGATGCTGATGAGTTCCTGTTGTACTGTTCGCCTGCCGTGTATCAAAGTCTGCATACCGATGATAATCATCTTATTGCTGAACTTGAGGTTTACATAGGTAAGCGCATCCGTTTGCAAAATGAGCCTATGTACTCACAGCACAAATACGATGTGGTGATGATGTAGTGGCTACGCTTTTTACTGCAAAAAAATTTAGCCGTTTTTGTTGGCAATTTCTGGCGCTTATTTTGGTCTTGTTTGCGCTTGCCGTCAGTTTGATCCGTGGTTTATTACCGCAGGTTGATGAAGTTCGCCAGCAACTGGTTAATTACGTAAAAAGCGAATATAAAGTCGATGTGCAAGTGGGGGAGTTATCCGCCCATTGGCAAGCATTTGGCCCTGCAATTAACATCGATGACTTAGTGATCCCGCCACAGGAACAACTGCCTGTGACCTTGATGATCAAGAACGTACAAGTGAAGTTAGATTTTTGGCAATCGCTGCTCACGCTCACCCCGCGAATCGAAGATGTTATTTTTGAGGGTGTCCATGTCGCTTTAGACATGGATAAACTTACCGAGAACGATCCCGCCACAATTAATAAAGCCCCGCAACTCGATTGGCTCTATGCCCTATTACTCAAACAACTCGATAGATTCTCCTTAACCAATGCCACAGTGCAATTGCTGAGCATGCACCAAGAGTTTCGCCCGATCCATATCCGTCATTTGAACTGGCGCAATCAGGGTGAACGTCACCGCGGTGCGGGAGAGTTGTATCTTGATAGTCATGCCTCTGAGCATGAATCTCTCGGATTACAGTTAGATATCAAGGGCGATGGTGCAAATCCCGACAGTTTGACTGGGCAGATTTATTTGGCGGCTAACTCTTTGGATTTAGGTGAATGGGCTTCACGTCAGCCTAATCCCTATGATTCTACTCAAAAGTTACCCTTAGAAGGGGTTGTCAATCTTAAGGCTTGGCTTACGTTTGCCGACCGCAGCATCAGTTCTGCTATGGTTCATTTTGAGCCGAGCTGGCTGCAATGGACATTAAAGCAAGAGCCGCAGAGATTTGAAATTCAAGCGGGTGACATTGTTTGGCAGCCAAAGGCGACGGGTTGGGAAGTGCAAAGTTCAGGACTGGATTTTGTCACCAATGGTGAGCATTGGCCGGCATTAACGCTGGCCGCGAAGCGTCAAAACGATGAATTATTTGCCTATGTGAATCAAGTTAATACTCAGAGTCTATTGCCGCTGCTGCCGCTATTTCCTGGAGTCGATAGAGCCGTATTACGTCAATGGCATGCGTTAGCTCCCGAGGCGAATATTGGACCAATCCGCCTGTATCAAAAAGCCGACCAGCCTTTGCTCGCCAGTACCGAAGTGAAGCAGTTGCATTGGCAGAAAGCCGACGGTATTCCCAATACTCATCCTGTAGATGTGAACCTGCGCTGGCAAGATAAGACGCTGTATTTCTCTCTACCTGAACAAGTGTACGCCCTTGATTTTGGTGATGAATTTTCGGCGCCATTAGTGTTCAATGGTGCGCCAATTGATGGTCAATTCGATACTGAACATCTGAGTTTAAATGTGCCTCAGTTGCAGCTTGAAAACGAAGATATCGGCGTTGATGCGGCATTGAATTTGGACTTTAGCGGTGCTGCACACATGGCGCTGGCGGCCAATGTTCGTATTAACAATGTGGCTAATGCCGACAAGTATTTCCCCAATAAGGCGATGGGGGAGTCACTGGCCGAGTATTTGGATACTGGGCTTAAAGCGGGTCAGACCCAAGATGCGCAAGTTGTTTGGCGTGGTCCGTTAAGTGGTTTTCCCTTCGATGATAATAGCGGCGTGTTTCAGGCAGCATTTACCTTAACAGATGCCAAATTTCAGTTTCAACCCGACTGGCCTGCAGTCACAGATCTGTCCCTTAACGCTTTGTTTGAAAATACCCGCATGGATCTTTGGTTAAACCAAGGCAAGCTGATGAATGTGGATGCCACCGGTGCCCATGTATTTATTCCCGCTATTGGTGAACAGACGCTGCTAAGGATTGAAGCCGAACTTGCTACTCAAGGCAGTGCGGCGACAAAGGTGTTACAAGCCTCACCTTTGGCGAGCTCAGTAGGCAAAACCTTAGGTGTAGTGCAAGTGCAAGGTGCTGTTACTGGCACTTTAGACATTAGCATTCCACTGTATGAAGGTGAAGCTGAAGATATTCGTGGTCAAATCCGTTTTGATAATACGCCTGTATATATTGCTCAGCCAGGGCTTCAACTTCATGGCGTGACTGGTGTTGTCGACTTTGCGAATGAAGTTGTGACAGGAAAAGGCATCAAAGCGCGGTTGTTCGAACAACCGCTCAGTTTAACTTTCGACACTCAGCCTAAAGGTAAAGATTTTGGCCTTAATCTTTCGCTGAAAAGTCGTTGGGATCTCAGTCGTCTCCCCGATGAATTGCACAATCCCTTGAGTGATTTTTATCAGGGCAAAATCAGTTGGGACGGTGCTATGACTATGCTATTTACTGAGCAAGGTTATCAAATCCAAGCCAAAGTGACTTCGGATATGCTGGGGACGCAACTGTTACTCCCTGGATACTTTGCTAAACCCGAAAATGAACCACGACCTTTAGTCGCCGAGTTTGTTGGCGATCAAGATAATGCGACGCTCGATGTCAAACTTGCCAGTCATGCCGAGTTTATCGGTGGTTTCGATGCCGATAAAGGCGCAAATTTTAGTTATTTTGACTTGTTATTGGGGCGTTTGTTTGGTGAGGATGAAGCCAGAAATACGGAACAAGGTCATATTCAAGTCGATCTCGGTAAGGCCAAATTAGCCGAATGGTTACCTGTGATTAATGCCTTTGTTGGTCAAGAGAAAATACCGAAAACGGGCATTTTAGTTGATGATATTCCCCATAAAAGTTTATTTCCCGCGGTGGTGAGCATCGATTCTCATATCGGTCGGCTCGATCTTTTAGGGCAACAACTGACGGAGCTTAGGCTTAATGCTAAGCCTAACGAGACGGGATGGCGTTTTAATACCGTTGCCAACGAATTTGACGGTTGGATCGATTTCTATCCAAATTGGAAAACTCAAGGTCTCAAAGTTGTGGCGAATAAATTCTATTTTTCACCTGAGGTAAAGCCGAACACGGATGCCGATTTTGCCAGTGATCAAGTGCTCACTAACTTGCCGCCAGTTGCAGTGAATGTGGAAGATTTTCGTTTCTTCGATAAATCCTTTGGAAAGCTCGTTTTGCAGGCGAGCCCACAAGCGGCAGGATATAAGATTCAAACATTGTCTTTGACTACGCCCAATGTCAATTTGCAGGGCAGTGGCATTTGGCAGCAACAGGCTGGACAGAATAAAACTGATCTCAGTGTTGAGTTAAATGCCACTCAGTTTAGTTATCTATCTGCTCAATTGGGTATAGAGCCTGGCGTTAATGAAGCCCCCTTGAAGGTTAATGCGGACTTATCTTGGCAAGGTGCTCCCTATGCCTTCTCCCTCGAAACCTTAAATGGCAAGGTGAAATTCAACTTAGGCAAAGGCCACTTATCTCAGGTGAGTGACAAGGGCGCACGGATTTTCTCCCTGTTCAGTTTAGATTCTTTGGTGCGTAAACTGTCGCTGGATTTCACCGATGTCTTCGGTCAGGGCATGTATTTCAACTCTTTCAATGGCAATCTGCAGATTGATAATGGCGTGGTGAAAACCACAGATACTGAAATGGATGCCATCGCGGGTAACATGAAGGTGCGTGGCTATACGGATCTCACCACTGAAAGTTTGAATTACGATATCCGCTTTGTGCCGCAATTGGCCTCAAGTGTGCCGACTGTCGTATTGCTCAGTACCAGCGCTTGGACACTGGGTCTGGGAGCCTTTGCCCTGACAAAAGTGCTTGAGCCTGTGATTGAAGTGATTTCAGAAATTCGTTTTCGGGTGACTGGGACTATGGCAGAGCCTGTGGTCGAAGAGTTAGAGCGTAAGAGTAAAGAGATTGAAATTCCAGAATCTATTTTACCTGTGGTTGGCGTTGAGCACCCAGCGGTGCCGACCGAAGCCGCGAGTCATAACGCCGATATCACTCAGCCGGTAGAGACTAAATCGACCGAGGCTCAATTAACAGAAGCTCAGTCAACTGAAGTCAAACCAAGCAACGCTAAATCTGAGCCACAGCTTCAAGCAACACAACCAGAAGCGATCGAGTCACAAGACGTTAAGCCTAAAGAGGCCAGATCTGAAGAATCAAAGTCAGAAGAGCTAATGCCAGCAACAGATCAAATTAAAGCGCCCGATTTAAAGCGGGAGCAACCTCAAGCGACGCCTTCGCCTGAAGCGCCGAACACGCCTGCCACACCAGAGAATCAGCCAGTAGTAGAACCGATTAAGCAAATTCAGGGAGATCAGAATGCACATCAGCCTGTTGCAATGTCAGAGCTGTCGCGACGTCAGCGCCAATCTGCAGTTTATCGAATCGCAGCTTAACGAACTCAAACGGGATGCCGATGCGCCTCATTTAGTGGTATTACCCGAATGCAGTTTACTGTTTGGTGGCCATGAAAGTCAGCAACTTGCCTATGCGGGCGATGTCCATCAGAGTCCGCTCAAATCGGCTTTAAGTGCACTGGCCGCCAAATATCGGGTGTTTATGGTTGCGGGGACTATTCCGGCGTTGGCTGAGGATGGTCGTGTCTATAGTCGCAGTTATCTGTTTGATGATAAAGGTGATACTTTAGGGCATTACGATAAACTGCACCTTTTTGATGTGGATGTTGCCGATGGTACAAAACAATATCGCGAGAGCGAAACCTTCTGCCCCGGTGATCACATTAGCGTTATCGATACACCTTTTGGCAAAATTGGCTTAACCATCTGTTATGATTTACGCTTTCCCGACTTGTTTAGGGCGATGCGCCTTGCGGGGGCTGAGATTATTACAGTCCCTTCTGCCTTCACCAAGGTGACGGGGGAAGCCCATTGGCAGGTATTGTTACAGGCAAGAGCGATTGAAACCCAATGCATTATTCTTGCAGCAGCTCAGTGGGGACAGCATAACGAAGGCAGTCGTGAAACCTGGGGGCAGAGCATGATAGTCGGTCCTTGGGGGAATATTTTGGCTGAACTCAAAACCGGTACAGGTTGGGTACAGGCTGAGGTCGACTTAACCGAACTGCACAGTATTCGCAGTAAAATGCCCGTCATGCAGCATAATCGTTTCCTTGAACCAAGCTTGAAATAATGTGCCAGTAGCCAGTAGCCAGTAGCCAGTAGCCAGCAGACGAGTTGAAATGCTGAATTTGCGCTTGAGTCGATACGCAGCATTAACACATAGAATTAGTACACCGAATTTACACTCAGAATATCAAGATCCCTTGGGGTCAAAGAGAGCATAGATGCCATTTTTAGCACAAGTAGAGCAAAGTTTATTGAAGAATGGGTTAGCGTTAGATGGCCTGCAAACCTATCTAAACACCATACATCAGCACAAAATCGATTATTCCGATCTCTATTTTCAAGGTAGTCGCCACGAATCTTGGGTGCTGGAAGACGGCATCATCAAAGACGGTAGTTTCCATATTGAACGCGGTGTGGGCGTGCGGGCCATCAGCGGTGAGAAAACGGGTTTTGCCTATGCTGACGACATCACTCCTGCTGCTTTAAGCGCTGCAGTACAGGCTGCCCGTGGCATTGCTAGTGCGGGTGATCTGACTAAGGTACAAGCCTTTAAACGTCAAAAAGCATTGGCGTTATACGACAGCTTAGATCCGATTGCGGCGATGGAAGAAGTCAAAAAAATCAACCTGCTGAAAGAAGCCGATGCTTTTATTCGCAGTCTAGATAGCCGGATTATTCAAGTGGTGGTTAGCCTTGCTGGTGTGCACGAAGAAATCCTCGTTGCTGCGAGTGATGGCACTCTGGCGGCCGATATCCGTCCTCTGGTGCGTTTTAACTGTAGCGTGATTTTGGAAGAAAACGGTAAACGTGAACGTGGCGGCGCTGGTGGTGGTGGTCGTCATGACTACGGTGTTTTAATGGCAAGCGATGACACAGGTTTACCTATGTGTTTCGCCTTTGCCCGCGAAGCCGTGCGTCAAGCGCAGGTCAATCTAAATGCCATCGATGCGCCAGCGGGTGAAATGCCAGTGGTGTTAGGTAATGGTTGGCCCGGCGTATTGCTGCATGAAGCGGTTGGACATGGTTTAGAAGGCGACTTTAACCGTAAGGGCAGCAGTGCCTTTAGCGGCAAAGTCGGCCAGCAGGTTGCGTCTAAGTTAGTGACTGTGGTCGACGATGGCACCTTGCCTAATCGTCGTGGTTCACTGAGTATCGACGATGAAGGTGTACAAACCCAAAGAACCGTATTGATTGAAGACGGTATTTTAAAGGGTTACATCCAAGACAAACTCAATGCTCGCTTAATGGGTGTTGCGCCAACGGGTAACGGCCGCCGTGAATCCTACGCGCATTTGCCTATGCCACGTATGACCAATACTTATATGACGGCCGGTGAGTCAGATCCCAGTGAGATTATTAAGTCAGTGAAGAAGGGCATTTACGCCCCTAACTTTGGCGGTGGTCAAGTCGATATCACTTCGGGTAAGTTTGTGTTCTCAGCATCCGAAGCCTATTTGATTGAAAATGGTGAAGTTACTCAAGCCATTAAAGGGGCTACTTTAATCGGTAATGGCCCTGAGGCTATGAGCCAGATTTCTATGGTCGGTAACGATATGGCTTTAGATCAAGGTGTGGGCGTTTGTGGTAAAGATGGTCAAAGTGTGCCTGTGGGTGTGGGTCAACCGACCCTAAAACTCGATAAGCTTACCGTGGGCGGAACAGCATAAAACCTAGAACCTTACGCTTATGGGTTCTAGTCGCTGCCCACCATGAATGTTATCATTCTCAAAGGAAATTAGAGTAACTACTCTAGAGGTGTTAATGAAACTATCACGTGTGGTATGGCTGTGCCTATTATCATTGCCTTCGGCTGGCTATGCCCAGCCGATTAGCTTTACTGATGCTTGGCAGCAAGTGCTGAAGGTGAGCGACAAGTTGCAAGCGCAATCGCAGGAAGTTAACCGCGCTAAGGGTGAACAAGAGGCGGGCGAGAGCTTAAATTTGCCCTCATTAGACATTCGCGGTAACTATATTCATTTGGATAAACCGATTGAGTTTGATCTGAAAGAATTAAATTCTGTGGTTTCTATCCCGCCATCGCTTGGCGGCATTATTGCGGGTATTCCGCCGCTGCCCTTAAGTGAGCAAGATATTTTTAGCGCCAGCTTACAGGCAATGTGGCCGATTTATACGGGCGGACAGATCACTGCGGCTCAAGGTATACACGCGGCTATGGTGGCCGAGAAGCAACAAGAATTACAATTGGCAACGCGTGATTTATTTACCCTGCTGGTGGATAGATATTACGCTGTCGATGTAACGTTGGCATTGGTGAATACTCAGACTGATCTGGTTGGCTCGTTAGCTAAGCATGTTGATCATGCTTTAGCACTAGAGCGCGAAGGGCAAATTGCTAAGGTCGAGCGCCTCAATGCGCAGGTCGCCCTAGACAATGCTAAAGTCAATTTAGGCAGTGCTCGTCGGCAACACGAAATGGCAGTGATCGCGCTGGCACGTATGCTACAGCAAAGTCAGGTGAGCACAAATTCTCCCTTATTTGTACTGCCACAGGCTCCTTCATTCGCTCAACTCAGCCAAATTACCCTGAGCCAACATCCGGCGCTCAAATTGCTCGAAGCGAAAGAAACGCAAGCGAACGGTTTAATAGCGTTGGAAAAAGGTAAATACCATCCAACGGTTTTCCTCTTCGGTAACTACACCTTGTATGAAGAAGACACACTCTTGACGAGCATCACACCTGACTGGATGGTTGGGGTTGGGGTCAATGTGCCACTGATCAGTCGCGATGGTCGTAGCGGTAAGGTCGAAGCGGCGAAAAGTGCACTCTTACAAGCTCGTTATACCAAGGCACAAACTAAACAAGACTTGAGCCTGCTGGTGGATCAAAGCTACCGCCAATTATTACAGGCCGAGGAAGAAGTGACGGCGCTCGATACTTCGCTCGAACTTGCTATTGAAAACCTGCGTCTTAGGGAAGTCGCCTTTAATCAAGGGCTTTCAACCTCTATCGACAGAGTCGATGCGGAGCTGAAACTGAGCGCAGTGAAAACTCAGCAATTGGCTGCCCGTTATCGTTATGTGCAAGCCTATGCCAGATTAATGGCCATTAGTGGTCAACTAGATGAATTTATCGGTCGTACCACAGCCCCTACCCAAGTGCAGGAGACAAACAATGCGCGCTAACAGAATACTTGCCCTTGTGGCGTTGGTCGCATTAGGCCTTATCTTAGCCTATGGACTCAAGCTCGCTTATAGCCCGCAGCCGAGTTTGTTGCAGGGCCAGATTGAAGCCCGTGAGTACAATGTTTCGTCCAAGGTGCCAGGCAGAGTCGAGCAAGTGCTCGTGCGCCGCGGTGATAGTGTGGCCCAAGGGGATTTATTATTCGCGATCCGCAGTCCTGAGCTAGATGCAAAGTTAATGCAGGCCGAAGGTGGCCGTGATGCCGCTAAGGCGATGCAGCTAGAAGCCAACAACGGTGCTCGCAGTCAAGAAGTGATGGCAGCCAAGGAGCAATGGCTCAAGGCGCAGGCGGCGGCAACGCTCGCTAAAACCACCTATACCCGAGTCGAAAACTTATTTAACGAAGGTGTGGCGGCAAGACAAAAACGCGATGAAGCCTTTACCCAATGGCAAGCGGCAAAATACACAGAACAAGCTGCCTTAGCCATGTATCAAATGGCAGAAGAAGGCGCGCGGACGGAAACCAAAGTGGCTGCTGCAGGTAATGCCCGTAAGGCTGAAGGTGCAGTGAAAGAAGTTAGCGCCATTATGGAAGATAGCCAAATGCGCGCACCTAAATCGGGTGAGATCAGCGACGTGCTGTTACAGGCGGGTGAATTGGCACCCAGTGGTTTTCCGATTGTCAGTTTGATTGATATGCAGGATGCTTGGGCCGTGTTCCAAGTGCGAGAAGACCAACTTAAACGTTTCAAAAAAGGTCAAAAAATTCAATTAACGATTCCGGCACTCGGGCAGGATGTGGATTTTACTGTGTCCCATATCAGTGTGATGGGTGAGTTTGCCACTTGGCGTTCGACTGAAAGTGGCCATGATTTTGATATGCGAACCTTTGAAGTGGAATTGCGTCCAAACCAGCCGATTACCGATCTGCGTGTCGGCATGTCTGTGCTGCTGCGCAGTGAGTAAAAGTCGTGACTGAACGTACGCCTCACGCCAACGCGGCGGACAAGATTAAGGGCGAATCACAGCCATCGAGCATAAGCTTTATGGCGTTGCTCACAGCGTTAGTTCGCCGTGAGCTGCGTGCCCTATGGCATGACCCTTGGCAGTTAGCGCTGATAAGTTATATTCCACTACTGGGGATTTTATGCTTATGGTGGTTGTTCAGTGCAGGTCTGCCAAGGCAACTGCCCGTGGCGATTGTCGACCAAGATCATAGTCAATTGAGCCGCATGTTGGCTCGTCAGCTTAAGGCAAATCCAGTTACCGATCCGCAAAGTTTTACCGACTTATCCTCGGCGATAAGCGCGATGCAACAGGCGAAAGTCTACGCTATTGTGGTTTTTCCCTATGATATGAAAAAGGATTTACTCACAGGCCATAAGCCTACAATTGATGTGCGCTACAACAGTCAATTTTTGCTGGTGGGTAAGTTACTCTCAAGCCAAATTCAGTTGAGTTTAGGCGCCGGATTACAGCAAGTGGCGGGTTTAAAGCAGCTCGCAAATGGTACACCGAAATCCCAAGTCGCAGTGAATTTAAGCCCAGTCAAAAGCCAAACAACAGCCCTGTTTAACCGAAATAACAACTACATAGGTTTCTTAGTACCGCCAGTGCTGATTGCGCTGTGGCAGTTGTTATCTATGTTAGTGATGGCAAACAGTTTAAATCGAGAGCTGCATTTAGCGCCTACCACTCATGCCGATGGCATGTCGAATCTCTTAACTGAACATTTTTGGCCTAAGGTGTGGGCGAAAATGGTGCTGTTTACGCCGATATTGATGCTGCAGGGCGGCTTTATTTTAGCTTGGCTGTATTTGTATCTTGCTCTGCCGATGGCGGGGAGTTTAGCCCTATTATTGCTCGCGCAATTAGTCATGTTATTGGCAGTCTGGAGCTTAGTGTTATTAATATTTGTAGTGATGCGTGACAGTGCGCGGGTCATCAGCTTTTGTACCGCTTTATTTGCGCCAGCGTTTGCCTTTATGGGCATTACTTTCCCGACTCACGAAATGCCGCAATTAGCCCAGTGGTGGCGACTTATCATGCCATCGAGCCATTATATTGAGTCCCATGTTAGTATCGTGAGTTATGGCGCTACTTGGCCAAGTGTGGCGAGCCAAATCACCAGTTATTGGGGCTTTATCTGTCTGATCCCTTTGATATATTTCCTGTCGCGTAAATTACTGTCTACCACAGTTAACACCAATGCTTCAGTGACGGTTTATGACTCGGACGCAGCTATATCTGCGAAGGGGCAATAGGATGAATTTATCCAATAGCGAACACGCAAACACACCACGTCAGCTCAGTCTGTGGCGACTGATCCTCACTGAGTTTAAGGCCATTATTAGCGATAAAGCGATCGCAGTGACCTTATTTGGCGGTGTACTGTTTTATTCGGTTTTGTATCCTTTACCCTATCTGAATCAAGTGCCGACCGAGCAACAACTGATCGTGGTGGACTTAGATCATTCTTCCCTAAGCCGTCAATTGATCCGTCATGCCGATGCCAGCGCAAAAATTCAAGTCATAGGCCAAGTCGGTTCGATTACCGAGGCGAAGCGTTTTATTGAGACGCGTAAGGCCCACGGCTTACTCGTGATCCCAGAAGGATTCCGCCGCGATTTATTGCTCGGTAAAGGTGTGACGCTAAGCTATGGCGGTGATGCTAGTTACTTTTTGATTTATTCCGCGGTTGTTGAAGGCTTAGTTAGTGCTGGAATGGATGCGGGTAAACAAGTGCAATTGATTGGCATGCTTGCTCAAGGACAAAATCCTAAGCAGGCCCAAGAGAGTTTAAACTCGCTTCATCTTAACAGTGTGCCAGCCTTTAACCAGAGCCTAGGTTATACGCCCTATGTGGTACCTGGACTGTTCTTGCTGATTTTGCACCAAACCTTACTCATAGGTACTGGCATTTTAGGGGCTGGGCAATGGCGGCATAAAGGGTATTGGCAGCAAGTGTCACCGGTGCAATTAGTCTGTGGTCGTATTCTTGCTTTCATGTTGATTTATATCTTCTTTACCAGCTTTTATGTGGGCTATTGTTATCACTGGTATAACGTGAGTATTCAAGCGAGCCTTGGTTTAGTTGCGCTGTGGTTATTGCCGTTTTTACTGGCTACCGCCGCCGCAGGTGTTGCTATGAGCACCTTATTCACTCGCCGCGATTTACCCACCCAAGTGTTACTGCTGATCTCTATGCCTATTCTATTCGTATCAGGTTTTGTGTGGCCGATAGCACTGATCCCAGAACCTTTAGTACTCGGCTCACAGTTTATTCCCGCCGTGCCCGCGATTATGGGCATGCTAGAACTCAATCAAATGGGCGCAAGTTGGGCGAGTGTGATGCCAAAATGGCTGCAACTCTGGGGCTTATTTGCGGTTTTTTTCGGCCTAGCGATGTTGGGGATTAAGCGTCGAGCGAGATTGTTGGATGAAGCTAATCAGCTTTGATGGGACTCGCGGGACAGAGTATCTCGCGAGTGTTTACAGGTTTTGTACTCTACAGGGGCAGTTTAGGTACTTCTGCAATTAATCTTTAGAAGTAGAGACTTTCAACAATTTTACCGTCGACGAGCATATCGCACTTATCGCCTGAGCTCGACTTAGTCGCTTGAATGACGCCGGCAATCGCGCCAAATGCGCCACCTTGGCTGCTGAGTACTGAACCGAAATAGCATTGGCTAGAAATCTTGAAATCCTTGTATTTACCGCTCAAATTTTGAGTCGGAGTATAAGGCGGGAAAGTGCCTTTCATAACAGAATCGCCATTCACTGAGAGTGAAATGTTTTTGCGTTCTGTATCAAAACTGCCACCAAAAACTAAGTTAACACCCTCGATTTCAACGGTTTTTTCTTGAGCGATAATAGGTGGTTTTGCGGCGCAGGCGGCGAGAAAACAGCTGCCAATGGTCAGAGAGACTAAAGTAATTTTACGCATTTCATCTTCCTTTTGATGCGATAAAACAAATGAAGCGGTTGCTTCGCAAATTAAACTGCCCCTGTTTAATTTTTGCCGGAAGATTATATCTATATCTGCTTTATTTCCAATAACAAATTTAAAACAAGTGAAAAAATTATTCAGTTTTGAGCTTGTCCTTCGGCATGTCATCAGCCTTACTGTCATATTCTAGTAGCGTGTCTTAGTGTTCAAACTGCTTTAAGCCATCTTTATCCTTGTCTATTCTATTCCGTTAATTTAACTCTCATCGTGCAGATAGCCATCAAACGGCCCTTATTGGGTTGTCTTCTTGTTGGTTTTGGGGGAGAATGCGCGCCGAAAAAATAACCGAGATACTCAGTATCTCGGTTATTTTTTATTTATGACGTATGTGTTTTAAAACAATTGAGGCCGGTAAACATCCGGAAATGATATGAGGTTCAGTTGAACCTATTTTACTGAGGAAAGACCAATGGGGCTGTTGTGTACCGGATTGTCGGTAGTTGTTGTAAATCAAGTTGTTGCGTTAGCCATTAAACCGAGAGTGCAGACGGTTAGCCGCAAGCAAAAACTAATTGCAGATGCGTGCTTAGGTGTTCAACCCTGTACAATGGGGGTGTGCTGATGAGCCAACAAAATCCGGGTTTGAAGCAGACCCTCAACTTATGGCAAGTGGTGGTGATGGGGCTTGCCTATCTCACGCCGATGGCCGTTTTTGACACCTTTGGTATTGTTTCCGAGATCACCTCTGGCCATGTGGCTACGTCTTATCTATTCGCATTGGCGGGGATTTTATTTACCGCGTTTAGTTACGGTCATTTGGTACGTAAATATCCCTATGCGGGTTCAGCCTACACTTATGCTCAAAAAACCTTTAGCCCGAATGTTGGTTTTATGGTGGGTTGGTCATCGCTGCTGGACTATATGTTTATGCCAATGATCAATATGTTGCTCGCAAAAATCTATTTAACCGCCATGTTTCCCTGCGTCGAACCTTGGATCTTTATTTTCACTCTTGTGACCATAATGACCTTGCTTAATCTCAAGGGGATTGATCTAGTCGCGAACTTTAATGGGGTGATAGTGTTTGCACAGATCGCCATTATTGTGGTGTTCATTGGTCTAATGGCCTATAGCATTTCCCTCGGTGAAGGCGAAGGTGTCGTCGCGAGTGTGCGACCATTTTATGCCGATAATATGGCGATGGCACCATTATTCACTGGGGCGACGATTCTGTGTTTCTCCTTCCTCGGCTTTGACGGGTTAAGTTCACTGACTGAAGAAACTAAAGATGCTCAACGTGTTATCCCTCGCGCGATTGTGTTGACGGCTTTGCTCGGTGGCGTGATTTTTGTTGGCGTGTCTTATTTTTTGCAGCTCTATTTCCCCGATATCTCGCGCTTTCAACAGCTTGATGCGGTATTGCCTGAAATTGCACTCTATGTGGGTGGTAATCTATTCCAGTCCATCGTATTAGTCGCGACCACTGTTGCTGTATTGGCATCCGGTATGGCTGCCCATGCTGGGGTTGCACGGATTTTATATGTGATGGGGCGGGATAATATGTTGCCACGTAAAGGGTTTGCTTATATCCATCCTAGATGGCGAACCCCTGCATTTAATGTCTTGTTGGTGGGAGCGCTTGCGCTATCTGCCGTCTCATTTGATTTAGAAATGGCGCTAGCCTTAGTGAATTTTGGTGCTTTAGTGGCGTTCACCTTCGTGAACTTATCCGTGATTGTGCAGTTTTACCTAAGGGATCGACGTAATAAATCTTTTAGAGACCACCTGCAATACTTAGTATTGCCCCTGTGTGGCGCCGGCACTATTGGCGTGCTTTGGGTGAACTTAGAGCCACAATCACTAGAGTTAGGGCTCATTTGGGCGGCAGTGGGAGCATTGTATTTGGCTTTACGGAGTTTCCGTTTACGCCGCGCAGTAGAGCTATAAAATTAAGAGTTATAAAATTAGTGAGAGTCATGGCTCATAGATGCACAGCTATAACTAAAGATGTGTAGTAGATCTAAGGACTGTGGGTTGTCATCCTCTAATAAAATATTCCAATAAAAAGACCCGCATTAGCGGGTCTTTTTATTATCTATCAGTTCGTTATTATTGCAGCAACACATTGAACTTAAGCAAGGTTTCAACGCCACTTGGTGTATTCACAGTTAGTACCACTTGGCTGCTAGCGGTTTCAGTATTCTTTAGGTAAAAGTCCGCCATACTTGCATTAGCATCATTCGTTTTAGGCACAGTATAGGTTGTTGATAGCAATTCCCCTTTATCCGCATCGATATTAAGCGTTGTACTAGAGGGCATAATTTGATCTGCACTGTCGTAGAACTTTACGGTAAATTCGGATGTTTGCCCTGCAGGAATTGCCGTTAAAGACTCAAGATTGTTGAGAATATTTTGACCTAGGCGATCTTCATATACTTTGACACCATCTTGCCATAGGGAGAAATAGGCTTTTGAGCCAGACATTATCATCACAACTGCTTTACGAACATAAGTCTTATTCGCTTGTCCTGTCCCGCAGAGTGCGCCTTGACATTGAGGGCCGTTAAACTTGCCATCGGCACCTTTATAGGTGTCGCTAGCGAGGTTATCGAAATAGCGTTCACCACTATCATAGGCGAAGTTTTCGTTATCATCGCGAAAGGCTGTCGGCAAATCGCTAAAGCCTGAGTTGTGGAAGGTTTCTACATCTAAGCCGTTACCACTGCAAGCCACAGGAACACCATTTATCAAGCAAGCTTTTGCAATGGCGCTACCATCGGCCGAATCAAATTGGTTGTTACCATTGGTGTCGAAAAAGGTTTCGTGACCTAAAGCGTAGGCTAATACTGTTATGCGATGGTCTTGAGGTCTTGGATCGCTTGATGTCCAAGTCACACTGCAGACACCATTTTGAGTTAAGCAGCTTGGCTCTATTTGGCCGCCTTCACTGGTGAAGTTGACTGTTGTGTCATTGGGCGCAGGGTTGCCAAAACTATCAGACAGTCTTGCTGTCACTGTGACTTTCTCACCATCAATATTACCCGCTTCAGGGTTGGCATTACTCGTCGCTAAACTAAATCCAAGTTGTTGAGGTAGACCAGTATTCACGGTTAACTGTTCAGATTGGCTAGTGATGACTTCTTTAGTATCAGTATCAACAGCAGTGGCGACCACGCGCACAGGCGTGGGTACTGTGCCGGATAATACGCGCACACTGGCGATGCCTTGGGAGTTAGTCAGGCTTTGCGCATTCGCAGTGCCATTGGCAAAACTTAAACCACCGACAACCGTATCTAAGGTAAAGCTGACATTCTGTTGCGCTGCAGGTTGGCCATTGGCGCTGGTGACTTTGAAGCTGACTAAAGAGGATTCGCTTGAACCCGTACCGCCCGCACCTTTGATGCGAATTTGTGCAGGCTCTGCCGACTCAAAACTTAAGCTAGCAAGCGTTTGGCGTTGTAGAGTAAATGGGAAATTTGCCGTTAACGTCTGATTGCCAGCTACGGTTGTGGCGATGATTTGGTCGCTACGTTCACTGTTGCCACTGCAACTTGTGTCTTGGAAGGTCGAGCTCGCATTACCCGATAAAGTTGTAACTGGGGTATCGAGTGTGGCGCTATTGTTTGTGGTGCAATCTGAGCTAAAGCTGATGGAAGAGGGTGTTTGTACTCGCGTAACCGTGCCGTCATTGGCCTCTAATACTAAACTTGCACTTACACCAAAACTACCGCCTGCGCTGATTTTATATTTGCCATTGGCATCGGCCGTTAAGGTGCTCGCCAATTGACCTTCGGTAAAGACTGCGCCATTGAATGAGCCGAGTTTTAGCGTGCCTTCTTGATTGACGGCATCTTTACTCAACACTTCATACAAACTGCTGGTTTGCAGCGATTGACCTTGATAGTCCACAGTGACCGTTAAGGCATTTGCCCCTAATTCAGTTGCACTTGGCGTATAGGGTACCTGCGCAATACCTTGAGTGTTGGTCAGCGCACTGGCAGGATTGAGCGCCGCTGAACCTGCAGTAAAGGTGACTTTAGCGCCTTCGATACCTTTGCTTTCGCTATCGAGCAATATGGCTTGTAATTGCACCGACTCATCGACTTTAAAGCGAGTGACTAAGGCTGAGCTGCTTAAAATACTGGCGCTGAGTTTAGGTGTTTCAATGGTGTTGCCATTGCCTGAACCAACGAACTCGTAGTTACGGCTTGCAGTTAATGCGTCTGCATCAGACGGCGTATAGCTCGCCGTTACCGTACCAGCTTCTGCTGTTAATGCAGGGTTAGAAATGATGACTTCAGCAACGCCATCTGCATTGGTGAGTTTTGTTGCTGGCGCAACAGTACCTAAGGTCGCAGCGAAGCTAATCAGTTGGCCGCTAAGTTTACTCGAACCCTTTTTTAAGGTAGCGACGGCACAAAAACTCGTATCGGAGGCAAAGCTTAAATTGGTGGTTGCATCGGCGCACTTGCCGTTAACTACAGTTTTATAGCCCAGCGTTAAGCTGTAGCTGTCTATTGTTCCGTCAGTGTCGGTGCCATCAGCTGCGCCATTACAACCACTGAGCGCTAATGCGCCCAGTAATACCCAAGAAAATACCGATAACGTTTTGCTAAGTCGCATAAGCAACATCCTTGTGGGGCTGAAGTTAATTAGTCTTGGATTTCGCTGCGTAGATATTTAAACAGCTCTTTAGATGATTTTGATTCAGGGCCTTTGGCCAGTTCTTTGGTGGCTTGACGCACCAAAGTACGCAGTTTTTGTCTGTCTAATTGCGGATAATGCTCGACGACAGTTTGAATCTCATCATCACCTTGGGTGAGTAAGCGTTCACGCATTTTTTCGAACATCTGCAACTTCGCGGTCTCGTTGTTGTTTTTATTCAACACGATAGCGAGTGAAGCCTTGATTGGCTCAATATCAAAATTACGCATCAATTTGCCGATATACTGCATGTGACGACGATACGCCTCAGTATTGACCTTGATTTTACGTGTTTGCAGGATAGCGTCGTACAAAAACTCATCCAGCTCGATTTTATCTAGCTGAGTCTTGCTCAGTGAAACAAGCTCCATACCGACTTTTTGCACGGCTTCGCTATCACGCTTGTCCGTTGTTTTGCTGCTGACATAATCTTCATCTATGTCGTAGGGCTGTTTAAAATGTTCTGAATCACCAACAATCTTCATATAGATAAAACCTCAAGTAAATAACTGGCTAATAATAACATCTCCAGCCAAAAATCGCCTAGGTGAATGTGTTTATACCCAAGCTACCTGAATATACGAGTTTCAGAGCGCCTAGGGTGCTTCAATTCAAGGCGCAGCAATGACAGAATGTCGGCCACCTTTTGAATTGATGCAACACGGAAGTGGAGTGCCCTAGGCGCTCCGTCCCGGCGGGTTTTAACGCACTTTATGCTGTGTTGGTTATTTTTAACTTAGCCCGCTAGGTCTGCAAATAACCGCCTTGCCTAAAGTGCGTTAAACTCCCGCTGAATCCTGCATCTTCAGGTTGTTTGGGTATAGGATACGCTCTCAAGCCTAAGTCCGCCGCGAATAATTAATGTGAATGGGTTTTGTGTTTGTTATGCTACGGCAATTGCCGACAACGAAAGAGTAGCTTTGTGTCTTTGAACAGAATCGATAGTGAATTAGGCGCGCTGAAAGATGCGGTGGCCGTGGCGCTGGAATATGCCAACAAATTAGGAACGAACGCTGCCGAAGTGGCGATCAGTAAACAACAAGGTTTGTCGGTTTCTACCCGTTTAAAAGAAGTTGAAACCGTTGAATTTAATAAAGATGGTGCCTTAGGGATTACGGTTTACCGCGATGGTTGCAAGGGCAGTTCATCGACGTCGGATTTAAGTCCAGAGGCCATTGCCCTCGCGGTGAAAGCGGCCGACGATATCGCCCGTTATACTTCTCCCGATCCATTCAGTGGCCTTGCCGATAAAGCCTTGATGGCAAATCAGATCCGCGATCTTCAACTGTATTATCCACAAGATATTTCCCCCGATGAGTTAGCGCAACTGGCAATCCGCGCCGAAACTGCGGCGCTCGATGCCGATCCACGTATCAATAATTCCGACGGCGCCAGTGCCAATGCTCACACCGCGGTTAAAGTGTATGGCAACAGCCACGGTTTCTTAAACGGTTATTGCAGCTCGCGTTATAGCTTGAGTTGCAGCGTGATTGGTGAAGATAGCGAAGGCAATATGCAACGGGATTACGATTACACTATCGCCCGTAAATTCAGCGAGATGCTTGCACCTGAAACGGTAGGTTTAAAGACCGCCGAGAAGACAGTAAGCCGCCTCGGTGCGCGCAAGATCGCGACGACGCGTTTACCCATTTTATTAGCGCCAGATATCGCCACAGGGTTAATCGGCCACTTTATCGGAGCGATCAGCGGTGGCAGTTTATACCGTAAATCCAGTTTCTTATTGGATTCGATCAACACCCAAATCTTCCCCGATTGGTTCAATATCGAAGAGCAGCCGCATTTACTGGGCGCACTGGCGAGCGCGAACTATGACAGTGAAGGCGTGGCGACCCAAGACAGACGCATTATTGACCGCGGCATGTTAGAAACCTATTTGCTGACCAGCTACTCGGCGCGCAAGTTAGGCTTAACCAACACGGGCCATGCGGGCGGTATTTATAACTGGACGCTTGGCCACACAGGCCAAACCTTCGACGAATTGGTGAAAGACATGGGCACAGGTTTGATTGTGACCGAAGTCATGGGCCAAGGCGTGAACATGGTAACGGGCGATTATTCCCGTGGTGCGGCGGGTTTCTACGTTGAAAACGGTGAGATCCAATATCCAGTGGAAGAGATCACTATCGCGGGTAACTTAAAAGAGATGTTCCGTGGCGTGCAAGCCGTGAGTAAGGATTTTGATTTGCGCTCATCGATTCGTACCGGCGGTATCTTGTTATCTGAAATGAAGATTGCGGGTAACTAATCCATAGTGTCACTCGTTCAGCCGTGCTGCATAGTGCGCTTAAGTCGTCTCAGTGCTTTAGTGCTAGTATTTTAGTCTTGGTAGCATGAATGTGGTTTGAGCATAAAAAAGGGCAAGCGATTAATCACTTAATCTGCTTGCCCTTTTTGTTTAACGTTCGGATTAGATCTGTTCGACCTAAAAAGCCGTGCAGTTAAAAACCATGTGGTTAAAAACGATGTTGTTAAAAACAGTGCCTTTAAAATCAGTCGTTAAAATGCATAGCTTGCGCTGAGTTCGAACGAGCGACCTGCACCGGCAATTTGGTTAAAGCCATTGGTATTATCGGCCTTAAATTCCGCTACACTTACGCCGCCCAGTGGCAGCTCATAGTAGCTGTCGAACAGGTTATTCACGGCGAAGGTGACAGTCAGATCCTGCCATTTCATACTGCTGTTCAAATTGAGCAAGGAGTAACTGTCGGTTTCATTTTCAAGGCGGCGGTCATCTACGCGATCTTTGGTCGCAACCCATTGCCATGAAAGACTGTTTTCCCATTGACCTAACTGATGTTGCAGTGCCAGCTCAGTTTGCAACGGCTTGATTTGATATAAAGGTTCATCACCTTCATCTCGCTCGCCACGGGTTACATTCACTTTGCCTAACACTTGCCATTTACCTGTGCTGGTTTCGGCAAACTGGTAGAGCGCATTAAAACGTGCGCCATAGAGATTGGCATCTAAGTTAGTGAATTGGAGAATATTGCGTTTGCCATCAGGCGAACTGGTGCGATTGAAGCTACCAATGACTTCGGCATCGACATAGTCAGTCACAGCTGTGTACCAAGCTGTGGTCGAGACTTGCCAGCTATCATCGTTATATTTGTAGGCTGCGCTCAGGGTATGGGCGGTTTCTGGTTTAAGATCCGGATTACCTACGTAACCATTACCATCACCATACCAACCTATCATAGTGGTCGCCATAGTGCCGCGGCCCCAGCTGTAACGTTCGTACAGATTAGGTGCACGATTCTTGCGGGCTAAACCAAACTCAAGTTGTTGATTGGTCGATAATTGATAGCGTGCCAGTAAGGTGGCATCGATCAGATTATCATCACGTTTTCTGTCCATCGCATTAAAGGCTTTTGCCGCTTCTGCGTCGACATTGGGCATGCCCATCATAGGCATGTTGCTATAGGCTTGGACTTCACCTGTATTGGTGGTGACATACTCAAAGCGAACGCCCGCCGATAACCACCAGCTTTGACTTAAATCTTGCTGCCATTCGCCATAAACGGCGGCGCGGCGGCGTTCACCATCGTTGATGTTGATGTAGTCATTGGGCGCCATCATAGTGCCAGGCACCGCAGGCCAAACATCGTCGAGCTGGTAGCTATAGTATTCTTGGCCGACCAGTAAGGTGCTGTCATCACCCATTGGCAAACGCCAGTGTAGTTGATAGCTGTAGTCATCACCTTCAGTGTTCATTGGCATCTTGCCGGTTTTTTCTGGGGTGAAAAAGCCCATCTCGTGTTTCACGCCGTGCCAGTTTACTTGGGCACTGAATTCACCGTCATCGTCGAGTTTGAGTTGATAACGGGCCAGGGCACCGTAACTCTTGTTATCCGTCATATCCATATATTGGTTAGCAAAACCTTGGAATGGAATATTTTGGTGGGTCAATTTGATGGCAACTTCTTGAGTCTCATCGCGCCATGCGGCTGTCAGTGCATGGTTTTGTGCGCGGTATAGAGTATCTATGACTTTATCGCCATTGCCATCTTTATAGCTGTTGGCATCTTCATAGGCGCCTTGATAGCTAAGGCTGACATTTTTGCTGGCAACTGTGGCATTGGTGCCGAGTAGCAAGGTGTCGTTCACACTGCGATATCCCGTTGAGATATCACCGCTATTCCACTTGATGCTATCGCTTTCACCAAATTTAGGGTTAAGGCTGCTAACCTTAATCACGCCCGCAATATTGTCGCCACCGGCACTGACTGGCGATACGCCCGCAATCACTTCGGCTGCGGTGACTTGATTGGCGGAAATATAGGACAGCGGTGGATTCATTTGGTTTGCACAGGAGGCAGTAATGTCCGCACCATCGACCAGCACTTTGATGCGATCGCCCATCATGCCATTGAGGATAGGTAGGGCCGATACGCCGCCCGCTTCGGAGAAATCGACTCCTTGCCCTTTCAGTAGATTTTCAGCCGAACCTAAGGCGTTACGGTTTTCGGTCTGTTGGCCATGGACCTCTAAGCGTTCAATATTGGCTAATTCGCTGTCGTCAGCCATGGCCTGTGGCGCTAGTGATAAACCCATGGCGATTGCGAGGGATGAGGAAATTACTGAAGTTTTAAACGGGTGAGATAAATACGCAGAATTTGCAGCCATCTTATTGTCTTCCATTCACTTGGATTAATTGCGCTGCATTATAAAGAGCATCTCAGTGTGGCAGGTGCGGCATATTGTCGCAGAGGGTAACAAAGCGAGTTAAAACATCAGAATATGGCTTGAGCAGAAGACAAGTTTTCCACTTTTTAATCAGTTAGGCATGATTCTCTTAGCTCTTTATTGGTACCTCAATTGATAAGAGGTCCAATAGAACTCTGCGTTAGCGGTACTTTTTGTGATTTAAGCTAGCCAAAATACTTGCTATACAAGCGCTGAGTTTCACCGTGGGAATCCATGGCGGCGAGTGCTTTGGCAAATTCAAAGACTTTAGAATCTGGTGTTAACACTGTGGGACTGTTATCTGGGCTGATGGGGATATCGGCGCGATAGTTGGGGTTGTGTTTACCGCGGTAGTGGCGGCTTTTTTTCGAGAAACCGAGGTACATTTCCTGCGGTAATTCGCTGTAGTGATAGTGGAGTTTAAACTGGCTTTGGTCACGATTTTTGAGGTAATAATACAAAGTGGTTTGATCATAAATAAAAAAGTCACCTTGGTTTGAAAGTAAATAATCCAAGGCTTTAGGGACGGTTAGCTCAGGCGGTTTGCGTACCTTAATTTTGTCGGGTAAGCCGCCAAAGTCATAACTGCCGGGGGCGATTAAGAGGGTCATCTCATTATGGGCTAACTGTTCAATGGAGCGAATATCGGCGGCGCCAGCACGGCTAATGCCAATCGCACGTTGTGAAAGTCCATTGGGGATAAAATGCGCGTATTGAGCCCGCTCTTCGGTGAAATTAAGGCCGGGATAAAAATCGATATTGCCGAGTTTGAGATCCCGCAGAATACGTAATTTAGGTGCGCGTACCACATTGAGTTTGCAGCCAATCTTGTTCGCCGCCGCTTGGTAGAGTTCGTGATAAAATCCCGTGTTATTGGACTCGTCTCCGATAAAGGGTAAGCGTTCGCTGGTGCGATACCCCATAGTCATCACGCAGGAGTCTGAACTGGAAAAAGCACTGGCAAGCGGGGCTTGAAGTGTTATCAGTAAGAGCAGTGCGCCGAGCCAAGGTTGAGCGACTAACACGGATGCCAAATTGATCTCCTTATCTGTCGATTACAAAGTGTAACCTGAGTGCCAATAAAGGTTATGGCAAAATCCACTCACTAAACCTATTAATAAAATCTTATTGATTATTAAGCTAATATATTATTTTTATTTAAATAATCTATCATACTTTCCTACTAGTCAAAGTCATTTTTTATGTTGGAGTGCACAAACTCTGTACATCTGATTTGATTGCGTTATAGTTTGCGCTGTTAGGCTATGGGCTTAACTTTCATTAAGCAGTGAGGCATAAAATGACTAAGCAAAAACCGCAAAATATGCCCTTAGAACACGAAAGTGGTCGAGGCACCATTACCGACAACGCACTAAAAGCGTTAGTGACGAGTCCCTTGTTTAGGACCCGCACCGAGAAAGCGAAAAAGGGCAAAGGGTCATACGACCGTAAAGCACAAAACCGAAAGGGGCATCAGCACAAGGGCGATGCCCCTTTTGACTTTCTAGGTCTGCGCTTTTTTTAATCTGCTTTAGTTCGCTGCTTTAGTCTGCTGTGTTAGTGCCTCGTTAATCCTGCCAATTCATGCTCCTCCACCTGCCTTTACGCCAATCTTTACGCTTAAATCAGCCTTATTATTGATACTCCTTGTTGGAGGTTAATTGTACTTTCGCCCTGAGCGAGTATGGTGAACGCTTAGAGCGTTTTAGCGAAGGAGATGCACATGGCACAGCAATATCGAGTTGAACACGACACTATGGGTGAGGTGAAAGTCCCCGCCGATTGTTATTGGGGCGCACAAACCGAGCGTTCGCGGCAGCACTTTCGTATTGGTGCTGAGGCATCTATGCCTGTCGAAGTGATCCACGCTTTTGGCTATTTAAAGAAAGCCGCAGCCATTACCAATCAACAGCTTGGCGTCTTGCTCCAAGATAAAGCTCAACTGATTTCCCAAGTGTGCGATGAGCTGATTGCAGGCGAACTCGATGCGCAATTTCCTTTAGTGATTTGGCAAACGGGCTCGGGCACGCAAACCAATATGAACGTCAATGAGGTGATTGCCTATCGCGGCCATGTGCTCTCGGGTGGGCAACTTATCGATGCGGTTAAATGCTTGCACCCCAATGATGATGTTAACTGCTCGCAATCCTCCAACGATACCTTTCCCACCGCCATGCACATTGCCGCCTATCGCCAAGCCGTTGAGCTCGTTTTGCCCTGCATGAGGTTATTGCAGCAGAGTTTACAGAAGAAGGTCGAGGAGTTTGCGCAAATCGTTAAAATCGGTCGCACGCATTTTATGGATGCAACACCGTTAACCTTAGGCCAAGAGTTTTCGGGTTACGCCGCGCAGTTAAGTCATGCCATCGAAGGCATTGAGCACAGTCTCAAGCGTGTAGCCGAGTTAGCTTTAGGTGCGACCGCCGTGGGCACTGGGCTGAATACACACAAGGATTACGCCGTTAAGGTGGCGGACAATATCGCAAAACTCACGGGCTTGCCCTTTGTGACGGCGCCGAATAAGTTTGCTGCCCTTGCTGCCCACGATGAATTAGTCTCCCTGTCGGCGGCCTATAAAGTGGCGGCGGTTAGTTTAATGAAGATCGCAAATGATATTAGGATGTTAGGTTCTGGCCCGCGCTGTGGCATTGGTGAGTTATTACTGCCTGAAAATGAACCCGGTTCGTCGATCATGCCGGGAAAAGTGAACCCGACTCAGGTCGAGGCTATGACTATGGTGTGCGCGCAAATCATGGGTAATGATGTTGCCGTTGGGATTGGCGGCAGCAATGGTCAGTTTGAGCTCAATGTGTTTAAGCCGATGATTATTGCCAATGTGCTGCAATCGGGGCGCTTATTGGGGGATGCTTGCCAATCGTTTAATGATCATTGCGTGGTCGGCATAGTGGCGAACGAGCCACAAATCGCGCTGCATGTGGAGAACTCACTCATGTTAGTGACGGCGCTTAATCAACATATCGGTTATGAAAAGGCCGCTAAGATAGCCAAAAAAGCCCATAGCGAGCATAAGACACTGCGCCAAGCGGCATTAGAACTTGAGTTTGTCACGGCAGAAGAATTCGAGCTTTGGGTCGATGCCAATAAGATGTTGGGACCCGATGCTTAATGCTTAATTCATAACGTCTCATCCTAGCTGCTGATAAATCAGCGAAATTGAGGCTGGCAATGAATCAAGATAGTGATCCAAGATAATGAAAAGAAACAGTGTGATGAGATAGTGAGGCCAAACAGTGGAGTAAGGATGGTGAAGCATTCGCAGTGTTAATGCTTACGAAATGATAAAAACAAAAAGCGAACCAGAGGTTCGCTTTTTGAGTCATAGCCTGTCCTGTATCAGAACAGCTTAGTCTTGGGTGTCAGCGTCGACTATTTCGGCCCACAGATCGTGTTCATCTGAATGGGTGATGCGGGCACGAACCAACATACCGGGCTCAAGTTCAGTTTCACCATTGATAAACACCATGCCGTCGATTTCTGGTGCATCGGCGAAGCTGCGGCCAATAGCGCCTTCTTCGTCTACATCATCAATCAGAATATCTAAAGTACGGCCAACGAAACGGGCTAAACGCTCGGCGCTGATCTCGGCTTGGAGTTCCATAAATCTGTGGTATCTGTCTTCTTTAACTTCTTCGCTGATAAGCTCGGCGATAGTGTTGGCGACAGCGCCATCGACTTCAGAATATTTAAAGCAACCTACGCGATCAAGACGAGCTTCTTTTAAGAAATCGAGCAGGATTTGGAAATCCTCTTCGGTTTCACCTGGGAAGCCGACGATGAAGGTTGAGCGGATCACTAGATCTGGACAAATTTCACGCCAGCGTTGAATTGCTTCTAACTGACGGTCAACACGGCCTGGACGCTTCATCATCTTGAGGATGCGTGGGCTTGCATGCTGCATTGGAATATCCAAATATGGCAGGATCAAACCTTCCGCCATCAGCGGGATCAAATCGTCAACCCATGGGTATGGATAGATATAATGCAGACGCACCCAAGCGCCCATTTTACCCAGTTGGCGCGCTAGGCTAGTAATGTCTTGCTTGACTGGCATACCGTTCCAAAAATCGGTACGACCGCCTTTGTCTTTGCCGTAGGCCGAGGTGTCTTGGCTCACTACTAAAATTTCTTGCACGCCTGATTCCACTAAACGCTTAGCTTCATCTAAGATGCTGCCCGCTGGGCGGCTGTCGAGATCGCCACGTAGCGAAGGGATAATGCAGAAAGTACAACGGTTGTCGCAACCTTCTGAAATCTTTAAATAAGCGTAATGCTTAGGCGTTAACTTAACCCCAGTTTGTGGGATTAACGAGGTGAAAGGGTTGTGCTCTGGCTTAGGCACATATTTATGAACGTGCTTCAACACCGCTTCGTAGCTGTGTGGGCCAGTGATTTCTAACACATCTGGGTGCACTTCGCGGATTTGGTTTTCTTTGGCGCCAAGGCAGCCAGTGACGATCACTTTGCCGTTTTCTTCTAAGGCTTCACGCACAGCATCCAGAGATTCTTCCACCGCAGCATCGATAAAGCCGCAGGTATTGACGATAACTAAGTCGGCATTGTCGTAGCTATTAGTGACTTCGTAGCCGTCGATGCGTAACTGAGTCAGAATACGCTCTGAATCCACGAGGTTTTTTGGGCAGCCCAAAGACACGAAACCGATGCGATTCCCAGTGGTAACAGCATTAGTGCTTGCTGCTTCTAATGTTTTGACTGGGATATCAAGCGTGGTCGTTTGCTTGGGTTTAAAAGTTTCAACTGTCATGGTTTCTCGCTGAGGTATAAGCCGCCTTAAAAAAGTTGGCGGATTATACCTGAAGTGATTAAAAGGTACAGTAGCTTTGGCTGAAAAGTGTACAACTGGGGCGCTGAATATGCCAGTTAACCCTAAGGCCTATTTTGGGTGTGGATATAGGAAGACAAGCCAAAGATCCAAGGTCGAACTCATCTGGATAAAAAGCGCTAAACATTTTTCAGAAAAATTAACCCTTTTTAAAATTGGCCGCGTTTATAGGGACAAGAGACAATTTCTTGATGCTGTTACATATTGGCACAAGTATTGGCACTTTTTACTGATAGCCTAAGCGCTAAATAAGCGACACAGTCGTTTTAGCCGTCTCGTTTTGAATATGCGTTCTATTTGAAGTGGTTTAGGTATAAGCACATTATTTTGGAGTAAGTTATGAAAAATTCTCTTTTAGCGGTATTGGTGGCGGGTGGTCTTTTTTCTAGCGCGTTTATGGCGCCAGCGGTACTCGCCGCTGAGGTCGATTTCCCGCATATTGAAACCATGGGTGTGAGTCAAATCCAAGTCGAGCCTGATATGGCGGATGTGAATGTGGAAGTGGCCGTGACCGAAAAAACCGCTAAAGCCGCCAAGGATAATTCCGATGCCGCCGTGGCTAAGTTTATCGCCCGTCTCACCACAGCGGGTGTGACTAAAGATCAGATCCAGAGCGCGAATTTAAATCTTCAACCGCAATACGTCTATGTGCAGGATAAAGCGCCTGAGCTGACGGGTTACACCGCCAGTCGCCAAATTACCGTGACGGTAACAGACTTAAGCCGCTTGAATGCAATCTTAGATTCAGCCTTAGAAGAGGGTATGAATCGGGTGAATAACATTGCCCTTAAGTCGAGTAAAGAAGCTGAATACGTCGCCAAGGCACGTCAAGCTGCGATTGTGGATGCCAAACAAAAAGCCGAATCTTTGGCTAAAGGCTTTGGTGAAAACCTAGGTAAGATTTGGCAGATCCGTTATTACGATCAACGCCCTGTGCAACCGGTCATGTTACGCATGAGCGCTAAAGCCGATGCCATGGGCGCCGCCGAGAGTTATCAATATGGTCAAGTGAGCATAGAAGATAGAGTTGAAGTGGTTTATAAACTGAAGTAAATCAGTCAGAGGCATATGGTGATGGATGAAGCTCCTATTGGGATTCATCCATTTTTTTATGCCGTTTACAATCGTTTTATATTTTTGGAAATAGCATTCTTCACTCTATATGTGATGGATTTTATTAGGATGATGAACAGTAAAAACTGGCAAATTTAAGTATTTATCCTCACACTAGTAAGGTTAATGTTTAGGAGGCCGTTTATGGATTTTCCCGCTCGAATAAAGCAACAAACTTGCATGGATTGCTTAAGTGGTAAGTCATTAGGATTTGAAATTCGAATGGCATTTCAACCTATTATCCATTGGCCTAGTCGTGAGATTAGCGGTTATGAAGCTCTGGTCAGAGGCCCTGATGGTGAAGGGGCTGCGTGGGTGTTTGAGCGGATTAATGAAAATAATAAATACTATTTTGATCAGGCTTGCCGTGTTAAAGCGATAGAAACCGCTTCAAAGCTGGGACTCGATAAGATGCTCAGTATCAACTTTTTACCTAATGCCGTATATAACCCTGAGACCTGTATCCGCGCGACGATTGAAGCCGCCGACATGTATGGGTTTGATATTCACAAAATCATGTTCGAAGTGACTGAGGGCGAGCAAATTGTCGATCGGGCAAAATTAGTCCGTATCTTCGAGAGCTATGCTAAGCGTGGTTTTATCACGGCAATCGATGATTTTGGCAGTGGTTTTGCTGATTTAAGCTGGCTCGAAGCCCTGCGCCCTCAAGTATTAAAACTTGATATGACCTTGATCCGTGATATCGATCTCGATAGAGAAAAGCAGTTAGCTGTGGATGAAATACTGCGTATTTGTTTAGAGCTTAATACAAGAGTTTTGGCCGAAGGCATTGAGACAGAAGCCGAACTTAATTATCTCGCTGGAATAGGGATTGAGTATTTTCAGGGGTATTATTTTGCCAAACCACAACTCGAATATTTAAGTTCCTATGATGAGCTGAGCTTTCACGCCCCAAAGTAAATGGTTAGGTGGATTGATATCGTTGCACGATTAGAGTGATAACACGTGCTGAGACTCGATGGATAATTCTTTGTTTCTGATATCGGCTAACTGATATATCATGCGCCACCTAAAATTGCCCTTGTTACCTATTCGCTACTATGTCTTCCAACGCGCTCTATACCGATTTATCCGGTTATTACGATTTAATGTGTTCCGATATCAACTACCAGCAACAGAGCGCGAGTATCCATCGTCTGCATCAGTTCCTCGGCAATAATGGTAAGCAACATCTTGATTTAGCCTGTGGCACTGGTCCGCATGTGCGGCATTTTATCGACCTTGGTTATCAGTGCAGTGGCCTTGATATTAATCAGCCTATGCTAGACATGGCCATGCGTCGTTGTCCTGAAGCTCAGTTTAACCTCCAAGATATGACGGCTTTTTATTTAGAAGAGCGCGTCGATTTGATTACCTGTTTTTTATATTCCATCCATTACAGTGCTTGCATCGAACGCCTTAAAAGCTGTATCGCCAGTGTGCATAGCGCACTTAATGACGGTGGGCTGTTTTGTTTTAATACTGTCGATAAGCACAGAATCGATAACACCAGTTCGGTTAAGCATTTTGCCGAGTTTGATGGTAGCCATTTCGCCTTCGAATCCGGCTGGCATTACAGTGGGCAAGGTGAGAAACAGTCATTAAAGTTGAGTATTGCCAAAAGCAGTCAGCCGTTTGCTGAGGTCTCGCCTTTACCTGTCTCTGATATGAAAGGCTTAAGCTCGCTGGAAGCCGGGTTACACGCCGCAGGTTTGCAAGAAGTGGGCTTACAAGAAGTCCACAGTATTGAGCAATGGCAAGACCAACATGCTATGGTCGCTACCAGCTTCACTGAGCTGCAGGAATTGTTAGCGCCCTATTTTGAAGTGCATGTTTTCGAACACGATTATGAAAGAATTGTCCCGTGGGATTTAGCATCAGGTAACGCGCTGTTTGTTTGCGTGAAGATTTGACCTTTTGTTGAAGGTTGGTAACAGAAGGCCTGCTCATAATGTCACTGTTACTCGTTAAATCTCGCTTCTCTTTCAGTCTGTTTTTATTTAAACCCAAATGAAAGTAGTAGACTTCACTCCTGATTTTTCATCAAGAGTCGACCAAAAGGGGAAGGTACCAGTTCCCCTTTTGGATATTCCTTGCCAAATAACGTCCATGCTTAATAATCAGTTCATCATCCATAACTCTTGTTCATAACGCTGCCGCACAGTATTCCCGTTAAAGCTGCTTTGATAAACTTGCTTTAATAAAGAAGCCGCACAATAGAAATGATAATAGAATTAATTGAATGTAATAAAATTGTATGTTTATTTTATTGCCTATGAAATAGTTACAATTTCACAGGAAATAAATACATTAAGACAGAATTAGCACGGCTTTAGTGTAAGTATGAAAAAAGTTTCATGTGTTTTATAAAAATAGTTAACTTGAATTTAAAATATTAAAATAAATATATCGCATTGATAAGTAAGGTTATTGTTTTCATTATGTATTGAACTGAGTGTGGTTTTGCGAGGTTGGCATTATTTTTGTAATGTCCTTAGTGTATTTAAATAATTAACTAGGAGTACTTTATGAAAAATCCCATTCTTACTTTAGCTGCCATTATTTCTTTAGCCTCTTTTAGTGCATATTCTCATGCAGATAACATGAGCAACAGTGATGCCGCAGAAAACGGAATCTATGTCGGCGCTAACTACGGTTATTTAAAAGTCGATGGCGATGATGATTTTGATGATAATAGTGATGTAATGCAGGGCCTTGTTGGTTATAAGTTTAATAAATACCTTGCTCTTGAAGGTAGTTACATTAACTTTGGTGATTATGGTAATGGTTTAGCCAATGCCGAAACCGATGGTTATACGGCAGCCCTTAAAGTCATGCTTCCCATTGCAGACCGAGTAGAGCTATATGCTAAAGGTGGTCAGTTATGGTATTCGACAGATTATGACGTCGTCGGTTTTTCTGGCAATGACGATGGTGAAGGTGTATTCGCCGGCGCCGGTGTGGCATTTAAAGTCACAGATCGATTTTTAATTAATGCTGAGTACACTTGGTATGATGCAGATATTAATGTCGATAGCGTCGCCAATGGCGGAAAAACAGATACAGACTTTAATCAAGCCAGTATCGGTGTTGAATATCGCTTCTAATTATTTGTTGTTAATATTTATAATTTAAATATTAATTATCTAGGTGTGACACGTTAAGTGTCACACCTTTTTTATATTACTAATAAGCCCCTCCGAGTTTTTATTTTTTAAATCAAAGTCAAAATCAACGTCGTGGGGCTTCACCCCACACCCGACCAAAAGGGAAAAAACGCCTATTCCCCTTTTGGAAATCCCCCGGCGTCCCTAGCGAAGTTACATGCATTAGTTAGTGGCTTCGTGCTTATTCGAAAATAGCTAACGCTTCCGATGGCTCCGCTTTACATCCATGTAAAGCACCCCAGTTCGGCAGTCCCTGCCTCTCGCTCATAAGCGCGAAAATCACCGATTTTCATTCGCCCCTTCCCCCTGAAAGCTATGCAGACGTCCTGTTTGCATCACACTATTTTCTTCAACACCCTTCAACACCCTTCAGCAACTTCGCAGGATAAGTTGAACTTCTGGGGTCTTGGAGTCTGCTGTTAAACCTAAAAGAGTTATGCATATCCTATCTTTTAAGCAAATTGCTATACGCACTTTATTGCGCTGTTTGCTCTTTATTAATATGGTAAGCAGCAGAACCATAAATAAAGTGAAATATTGAAGCGACAGCAAATAATATTAGTTGAATAATACCTATATTCTGACTCGGCATGACCAACATCAAAACGTACACAACTATATTGATTGTCAAACCAAGACATACCAAAAAAGTGATGTTAAAGGTTATCCCTGGCATTTTTTTAGACTTACTAGTTGCTGCTAGCGCAGTCGTTAATTTTACAATAAGCTGACCATAAATAATGCTTGATGCAATTGACCAATCTGAAAGTAACAAAAGTTCACTAGTTTGATCTTGTGCAAACTTAACAATTGTAAGAATAAAAAATGGCAATATAACAAATAAATACGATGCCATTAAATACATTGCTGCACCCTGTGGCTTACGCTTCATCACTATTGTACTCTAAATCTAAATCTAAATCTAAATTTTTCTGTAATTCTTCGCTTCTAATTTGGCGTTCTACGTGTAATATTTTGTGATTTGAAAAAGAGAAGCGCTTTGCACCTTTTTCCTTATGGGCTTCATATGACACTAATGCAATAATTGCATCACCTGGGTCTATATGTGCCAATTCTCTATTTTGATATCGCTTGAGCCATTGTTCATCTAATAAGGGGGCTGAAAAAGATTTACATCTTTCAATGCTTTTAAAATCCCACATGGCATCACCAAAAAAAACAGGCTTTTTGATTAACAAAGTCTCTGTCGTTTTTACCTCTCGAAGAATTTCAATAAATAAAGAACTAGGGTCTTTATCAAATCGAATTTTAGTATTTAAATATACAAGATTACTGCATCCAGATTTTATATCAATAGTTTCACCGTCTATTAGTCTTTCTGAAGCTTTCACAAGTTTTTTAACACCTTCGGCTAAGCGTACTCTGTTAATGTTTAACTCATTTGGAAATCTAATGTCTATAGAGCTTTTTACTCTATCTTCTAAGTGTGTAGCTATTTTTTCAATGTCTTCTTCAGAATCTATTTCATCAAGTTCAATCATAGAACCTGCGATATATTCTGGGATTTTACATAGTGTTTTACTGAAGGATTTTATGATTGATGCACAATTTAATACAGCCTTAATAGATCCTTTTTCAACAGCTGATAATTGATAAGAAAAATCAGCTTCAGGATCAATACTGTGGCCTACGACATGCACTAATTCTTCAAAAGCACTTACATATCCAGCCATCGCGAGAAAGACACGATCTGCGCTACCCGTTGCAGGTTTATAATCTAGTCTAATTTCAAAAATTCCATCTTCTAACATAAATTCCTCGGAAATAGCTGATTACGATTGTGCGTATAACATTTGTATCGTGTGCATGCGCATAATATCACCTCAGACCACTTGGTAAATTTATTCACAAACTACTGATTTAAAATTCGATTTATACAATAGCAAAAATCATTCTGGGTAGAAAGTACGCATGCGCATGATTTCTGCTCGTTTTGTTTAATGCATTGTTCATAACCAGTTGAATATCAAAGATGGGACATGCATATTTTTTTTAATCATGGTTTTAACGAGCCAGACATTGTTAAATTTCCTGATTGCATGCTTGTTAGAAGGCATACAGATTACTAGATGGGTTGGCGGGATTAAGCATTGGCATGGAAGTGACCGTTGACGGCATGGATGCCGTCGTCGAGCCCTCATGGATGAGTTCATGGCGTGTCACTGGAATGACAGTGCTTAATCATCAGCGATGTATTGGTTAAGTTTGTGAATGACTTAAACAAAAAGGCGCCTAAGCGCCTTTTCTACTATTCAGCTATGGGTAAACCACCCAAAACCTCAGATTTGCTTACAACTCACTATTACACAATCAGATCATACTCATCTTTGAGTATCTTAATAATATCTGCCTTTGGATTGGCTGGCAGCGGGATTGGAGCGCCAGTCACCTTCTCGGCAACGCCGGTGTAAGTGCGTGACACTTGCATCATGGCCTCAAGTGGCAGGTCATTGTCGCGGGCGAGGGCTTCACGCTCTGGCATTCTGTCTTTGTTGAGCAGCACATCAGGATCAGGGAAATGATTTAGCAGGAACTGGCGGAAACCCTCTTTGGAGTTTTCCAAAATCTTGCCATCGCGGTAGGCTGCGCCGTCCCAAATACGTGATGAGTCTGGAGTGCCAACTTCATCCATGTAAATCAGTTTTGAATTGCCATCTTTATCGGTCACATAACCGAACTCAAACTTAGTGTCGACAAACACTTGATCAATGTCGGCCAGTGCTTTTGAAATCACTTTAAAGCCATCTTTTAACAGCTTCTCGTACAGGTCGATATCTTCTAACTTTTCAAAGCCAAAGGCTTGGTAGTTGGCTTGGATATCGCTGCGGTTGATGTTCACGTCATCTTGGGCTGGCACACCTGGGATGCCGGTTAAAATGCCTTTGGTTGAAGGGGTGATCAGTAACTCAGGCAGTTTTTGATCTTTCTCTAAGCCTTCTGGCAGGGTGATACCACAGAATACGCGCTCGCCCTTAGAGTAGGCGCGCCACATTGAGCCTGTGATGTACTGGCGGCAAATAGCTTCGACCTTAATAGGGCGAGCTTTTTGGACTATCCATACGAACGGGTGCGGGATATCCAAAATATGGCTGTCGGCTAGGCCGTTTTCGGCGAACAGTTTAAACCAGTGGTTAGAAATTGCGTTTAATGCCGCGCCTTTACCGGGAATGCCTTTGAGACCACCTTCACCGTGGAAGATGCAGTCGAAGGCTGAGATACGGTCGCTGATCACCATGATGGCGAGCGGGGTATCTTCGGGGACGTTATAACCCTTGGTTTTGATTAAACGGCGGCTGTCGGCATCGGTTAACCAGTAAACGCTGCGAACCTTGCCGCTGTGGACTGGGCTGTCGGTGCGGATTGGCAAATCGTTATTCACGGCTAATACGGAATCAGCAAGACTCATGACGAGTATTCCTTAGGATAGAGAGTGTAGGGATAAGGTTTTTATAAGTGTCGGTTTGCAGATGGACTATGGCGTTAGCAACAGCCAGATTCATTGCAACCGCTTTATTATTCGCACTTGGCTTAGGGCGTAAATCGTTCAGCCAGTTTTCGGGATTTGATGTTAAATCTTGAACAGCAAAAGGGGTATTTTCGGGCGGTGTTTGAATTGGGTTGGGTGGAGATAATGCAAGGGAGGGAACAAACGCAGGGCAAGGTTGGCACCACAGTGAAAGTGGTCTGCGAAAGCGGGCTGGGCCCGTGCCATTTTGCTCGAAAATGCTAACCATTAATCCGAGAGAACCTTGTTCTAGACTGCCGCGAAAAAGTGGCGACATTCTACCTTTTTTGACAAAATTTGCCACGGCTATTTGCATCGTTCTTTGCACAGATCTTTACACAGCCCTTTACACTGCTCTTTATATAGTTCTGTGGCTTGAATCTAGCGGGCATAAGGATTTGCAAGGGAATCACGCGCTAACACTCAGTGCTGAGCATGATGGAGGGCAGGTGTTCTGCGGACGAGCTAATGTTGAAGGGCTGTATTTTAGCGCGCTGATGTGCGAGCTTATGACGTAGCTGCAGCCGACAAGACCATCAAGCCAAATATCCAATGGAGGGAATATGAGCACAAGTCAGCATGTACATAATGATAATCAACGAGAGCTAGTATTAGAGCGGATTATAGATGCGCCGCCAGAAAAGCTGTTCCGCGCGTGGACCGAGCCAGAACTCCTCAAAATTTGGTTTACGCCAAGGCCGTGGACAGTGGCTAGCGCGAGCTTAGATGTGCGTGCCGGTGGTTCAAATGTGATCGTGATGCGCAGCCCTGAGGGGCAGGATTTCCCGAATCGTGGCGTGTATCTCGAGGTGGTTGAGAATGAGCGAATCGTATTTACCGATGCCTTTACCGAGGCTTGGGTGCCGTCCGATAAAGCTTTTATGACGGCAACCATCACCTTTGAACCTGTGGACGGTAAGACCAAGTACACTGCGCGGGTGCAGCATTGGAATAGCGAAGATAGGCAGAATCATGAGGATATGGGGTTTCATCAGGGTTGGTCTAAGGCGACCGATCAGCTTGAGGAACTCGTCGCGAGTCTCTAGCAGGCATCCCGTATCAGAGAGTCAACATTAGGTCGTACCTAGCCCAATTGCCCTGCATTATCATATTGTTGGGGATTGGGCAGGATTAGAGGTGTTATGTCGTCACAGAAAGAAGTGCCACAGCTTACACAATCACAGCTTACACAATCACAGCTTGCGCCATCCCAACTCGCGCAAAGCGCGGCTTTGCAGGGCAATAGTTTTTTATCAAAACAGTTCAATGGTTTGTCGGAATTAGCCCAAGAGCTACAGGGCATAGAGTTTGAGGATTGCTGCTTTCAAGATTGCCATTTTAGCGAGAGCGTTTTTCGTAAATGTAAGTTTATCGATTGTCGCTTTGTACGCTGCAACTTAAGTTTAGTGAAAGTGCCCCAGTGTCAGTTCAGCGGGGTGGAGTTTGAAGAATGTAAGTTAGTCGGTATCGATTGGACGCGCGCCGCGTGGTCGCGTTTATCCTTTGCCACACCCTTTTCCTTTAAACAATCCATCTTAAATGATTGCTCATTTTTAGGTTTGTCCCTCGATGAAATTATCATCGAAGAGTGTAAGGCCCACGATGTCGATTTTCGCGAGGGCAGTTTTAATCAAGCCAATTTCACCTACACGGATTTTAGTCATAGTCTGTTTGGCCGAACTCAATTATTGGAGGCGGATTTCAGCGAGGCATCCAATTACGATATCGACATTTTTAACAATAAAATCAAAGGCGCTAAGTTTAGCCGCGACGAAGCGATTCGGCTGCTCAACTGCCTCGATATAGAATTAATGGATTAAGGATTGTGGTAGGTTTTTACTCAGCTTTTCACTCAGCATAGTGATGTTCATCCCACGAGTGTTATCGCAATTTACTGAAATATCTGTTTGTTTTTGAAGCCGCCATTTGTCCCATCTGGCGGCTTTTTCTGTCCGTTTTTTAAGACCTATTGATCTTATTCACGTATTTCAAGGTCAGTCCTAGGTTTTAGTTGCGGTAGATCACACCGAGCTTCCCTATGTGGTTTACCACAATACCCACCTACCTCTTTCGGGATAACAATCTCTGTGGATGAGCAGTGTATTCAGCGTATGCCGTGTATTTTGAAGATATGGTGACGCTGTTTTAACGCTTTATAACTAAAAAAGTAATCAAATCAGTGAGCAAACCTCTGCTCGATGGCGCCCAATGTGGCGACTGACGGGTGGGATGAGCGTGATGGAGGTAACCATGATTGAGCTTAATAGGCGAACCTTTTTAAAGGGAGCAGGAGCGAGCAGCGCCACGTGTGCGTTGGCCAGTCTGCTGCCGGGCAGCTTAGCGGCATTAGAGAATAAGCAGCTAAAGGGCATGGGCAAAGACATTGCCAGTATTTGTGAAATGTGTTCGACCCGTTGCCCGATTTCGGCGCGGGTGATTGAGGGCAAAAACGTCTTCATTAGTGGCAACAAGGCCGCTAAATCCTTTGGCGGTAAAGTGTGTGCCCGTGGCGGCGCAGGCCATAGTTTATTGTACGATCCACAGCGTATCGTTAAACCGTTAAAGCGGGTCGGTGAGCGCGGCGAAGGCAAATGGGCTGAGATCAGTTGGGATGAAGCTTATAAATTAATCGCTGAAAACCTCAATAAAATCAAAAAAGAACATGGCCCAGAAGCTGTGGCATTCTCGTCAAAATCTGGCTCACAAGAAAAGCATTTGTTTCACCTTGCGACCGCCTTTGGTAGTCCAAATACCTTTACTCACGCGTCGACTTGCCCTGGTGGTTATGAAATTGCCGCTAAGGCTATTTTTGGCACTAAGGTTAAACGTGATTTAAGTAATTCTAAATACATCATTAACTTCGGCCATAACCTGTACGAAGGCATCAATATGTCCGAAACCCGTGGCATGATGGCGGCGCAAATGGACAAAGGTGCCAAGCTGGTGGTGTTCGAGCCAAGATTCTCCATTGTGGCCGACAAGGCCGATGAATGGTATGCCATTCGCCCCGGAACAGACGTGGCCGTCGCCTTGGCGTTATGCCATGTATTGATTGAAGATAATCTTTACGACAAGGCATTTGTCGCGCGTTATGTGGAAGGCTTCGAAGCCTTTGCCGCCGAAGTGAAAGCCTATACCCCTGAATGGGCAGAAACCATCTCCGATGTGCCTGCCAAAGACATTCGTCGTATCGCCCACGAATATGCCGCTAAAGCGCCCCATGCTGTGGTCGATTTTGGTCACAGAGCCACCTTTACCACCGAAGAGTTTGAGATGCGCCGCGCCCTTTACGCCGCCAACGTCTTGATTGGTAACATCGAGCGTAAGGGCGGGATTTATATCGGCCAGAAACCCGGTGATTACAACAAGCTTGCCGGTGAAGCGGTGGCGCCCGTATTGGCAAAACCTGGCGTGAAAGACATGCCAAAACCAGCAGCGAAACGTATCGATCAGGTGGAAGAACAGTACGCCATGATGTGGACATCGGGCGGCGTTTACCAAACTATTCTCGATGCCACGTTAAGCGCTGTTCCTTACCAGTTACACGGCTGGGTGATGTCACGCACTAACCCAATGCAAACCATGACAGACAGAGCACGCGTTGTTGAAGCGATGAAAAAGCTCGACTTTATCGCCGTGTGTGATGTGTATATCAGCGAAACCGCCGCCTATGCGGACGTGATTTTACCTGAGTCAACTTATCTTGAACGTGATGAAGAAATTGCTGATAAGTCAGGTAAAAATCCGGCCTATTATGTGCGCCAACGGGTCGTTGAAACCTTAGGTGATACTAAGCCTTCTTGGCAGATCTTTAAGGATGTGGGTGTGGCTATGGGCCTTGGCGAGTTCTATCCATGGGAAAACATGGAAACCCTGCAAATGCTGCAGGTGAGCCGCGACACTGACCTGCTGCGCCGGATCAAAGACGAAGGTTTTGTGAGCTTCGGTAAGCCAATTATGTTGTGCGAGCCTAAGATGGTTACCGAGTTTATTAAGGCATACCCCAATGCGCGACCTGCCGATGAAGACGGCACTTACGCCAGTGCACTGACCTTTAAAACCCCTAGTGGCAAGATTGAACTCACTTCCGCGAAAGTCGAAGCCATGGCACCGGGCCGTGGGGTGATCAAGTTCCGCGAAGTGAATCTTAAAAAAGCAGATGAGCTGTACTTTATCCAAGGCAAAGTGGCGGTGCACACCAATGGCGCCACCCACAATGTGCCTATGCTCGCTAACCTGATGTCGGATAACGCAGTGTGGGTTCACCCTGTTACTGCGGGCAAGTTAGGGATCAGCAATGGCGACCCAATCCGCCTCACCAGCAGTGTTGGCACAGAAGAAGGCCATGCCTTAGTCACGCCGGGTATTCGCCAAGATACTGTGTTTGCTTACATGGGCTTTGGTTCTAAAAACAAAGAGTTGGTCAGAGCAACGGGCAAAGGTATCCACTGCGGTAACTTATTGCCGCACGTTACTGCTCCTGTGTGTGGCATGACAGTGCACACCACGGGCGTCACGCTGGCAAAGCGCTAATCGGAGGCTTAAATGAATAAACGATATGTAATGGTGCACGACGAGAATAAGTGCATCGGCTGCCAAGCTTGTAACGTGGCGTGTCGCAGTGAAAATGGCGTACCCGAAGGCGTAACTCGTCTGCAAGTGCGTGTGGAAGGCCCCTTTGGTGAGATGCCCAATCTGCATTTCAAATATCACAGGGTATCTTGCCAGCAATGTGAAGATGCACCCTGCGTTAAAGTGTGCCCAACAGGCGCGGCCTATGTGGGTGAAGACGGCATTATCTCTATCCATACCGAGAAGTGTGTCGGCTGTATGTACTGTGTGGCAGCGTGCCCTTATAAAGTGCGCTTTATGAACCCAGAAACCAAGGCGGCGGATAAGTGTAACTTCTGTAAAGACAGTCGTTTAGCACGGGGCGAAGAGCCAGCGTGTGTGACTGTGTGTCCAACCGATGCCTTAGTGTTTGGTGATGCTAATGATCCGCAGAGTGAAGTGGCCATCATGCTCAACACTAAAATCACTTACCAAGATAAAACCCATTTGGGCACAAAACCTAGGGTATATCGCGTTCCTACCAAAAGAGGGGGGATTTGATTATGAACAATACTTGGGGCGACATGGCGCAATATGATCCTGTCACTTGGCACTGGGTCATCGCCGTTTACCTGTTTATGGCGGGGTTATCCGCGGGCAGTTTATTGATTGGCATTGGTTTACGCTGGGCGAATAAGGAACTCAGCGCAGGAGCTGAAAGCAGCATTCTTAAGGCGGCAGCCATTATTGGGCCTGTAGCAATTAGCTTAGGTCTAGCTTGCTTAGTGTTTGACTTAACCAAACCATTCCACTTCTGGTTGATCTTAATTCACTATAACTTCCAGTCTGTGATGGCAATCGGGGTACTGGCGCTGCTGGCGTATTCTCCCTTAGCTTTTGCGTACGCCATTATTGTGCTGCGGGATGACTTACCAAAATGGGGGTTGGGTTTCCTAACACCTATCGCTAAGTTACTTATGCCATTTCGAAAGCTGATTGAAGTATTGTTGTTTGTCCTCGCCATTGGCGTAGGGGCTTACACTGGCTTCTTAATTTCGGCGATGAATGCTTATCCTATGCTCAACACTGCGGTACTGCCTGCGCTGTTTTTAGTGTCAGGTCTATCGGCGGGCGCTGCGGCAAATGCGGTACTGGCTTTGCTGATGTTTAAGACTGACAGCCACGACAAAACCTTAGTGAAGATGCACGGTTTAGAATTGCCTGTGATGGTGATTGAAATCCTGTTCCTGTTCATGCTGTTCTGCGCCTTGTACTTCAAGGGCGGCGCGGCGGCAGCGGCCTTAGCATCGTTAACTTCTGGGCTATGGGCAAGCGTGTTCTGGATAGGCGTTGTCGGTATAGGTTTTGGTATTCCATTGCTGTTTATGCTGCTACCCGCCGCGACTCGCCACACTAAGGGGGCGATGATCATGGTGGCTTGTGCGAGCTTAACGGGCGTACTCGCCTTAAGACACTTTATTGTGTACGCAGGGCAAAGCTATTTAAGCTGAGTGTAATCTGGCTTTACATATTGATAGATAAAGAAAAAGCACTGGCAATGTCAGTGCTTTTTTATTGTTTGAATCTTGAGAAGGTTTGCCAGTACAAGCAGGACGCTTATTGGGGTAATAACTCGATAACCGACTTCACCGTTAGCACTAAGGCGCTGATACTGCACAGGACTAACGTCGCCATCTTTGTCTTCTCTTTATCGACACGGCCCACTAATCGTCCTGCGACTAAGTAACCTAAAATCACTGAGGGGAGCAGCATCAACGACAGCCACAGATGTTTTAATTCTAATAAGCCAGTGATCGCTAAAATGACCAATGCAATCATGGAGCTAAAAATGAAGAAGGCCGACAGGGCAGCACGAAACTGCGAGGCATCTTTGCCTGCCAATAAAATCGCCATCGGCGGGCCACCAATCGCGGCGATATTGCCGAAGATCCCTGAAACCACGCCCGCACCGAAGAGGGTTTTCTTATTCACTGGCAGGCTGAATTTATACAGGCTGAGGATCACTGCGACAGTCACAATGGCGGCGATGGATAAACCGAGTATGGGTTGAGGCGCAAACAGCAATAAACTCGCGCCGATAAAACCGCCGGGCACGCGACCTAGGAGCGCATATTGCAAGCCATTGAATTCTAAGTGACCGCGTTCACGCACTAAGGTCAGCAGGGCGATGGAGAAACCCATAGCAATAACAGGCGCAGGTACAAGTTGTGGATCGACGATATACAGCAAAGGACTGGCGACAACCGCAAGCCCAAACCCAATAAGACTTTGGGTTAATGCGCCCAGAAACACGACCAGCGAGGCTAAGGCGAGTGTCTGTGGATCTATCATAGAAAACATAGGATTTCCTATATCCCAAACCACCTCAAGATGGTGAAATTTAAAGTTTGAAGTCGCTTGGGTATAAACAAAAAGGGATCGTTAACGATCCCTATTGATGAGCACTGTGATATGACTTTAAAAGCGACGAGTCGCTATTCCATGTCTTCCCACTCGATTCCCATTTGATCCATCAACAACTTGGCTTCTGCAGGAATGCTGTCTGGGTTATCTTTTGACAGATCTTCATCGTTGGGCAATGGCTGGCCAGTGTAGGCGTGCAAAAATGCCTCACACAACAGCTCGCTGTTGGTGGCGTGACGCAAATTATTGACCTGACGACGAGTACGTTCGTCCGTGAGGACCTTAAGCACTTTGAGCGGAATAGACACAGTAATTTTTTTTACTTGTTCATTCTTCTTGCCATGTTCAGCATAGGGGCTGATGTATTCCCCATTCCATTCAGTCATTGACTCACCTGTTATAACGCTAAATTCGGGGCAGATTTTAAACCCTTACAAAGAACAGTCAAATTATTGCTACTATTTCTTTGTGATTGCAAACAGATTTCTTTATGTTCAGACGTCTAAACGTCTTCACGCCTATTGACGATGGCGTTGGGCTTAGGTACATTTAGACGTCCAGACATCTCTATCAGTCTACCGAATTTAGGAGTCCCCCCATGGCAGAGCGTCAATTAGCCACACTGGCAGTGCGTCAGGGTATCGAAAGCGATACTCAATATGGCGCAGTTGTGCCACCGATTTATTTGTCGACTAATTACGCCTTCGATGGTCATAAAAATCCCCGCGAATTCGATTACAGTCGTTCAGGCAACCCAACGCGCTGCATTTTAGGCGAAGCATTAGCGCAATTAGAAAAGGGGGCGACTGGCATAGTGACATGCACTGGCATGGCGGCCATCACCTTAGTGACTACTTTGCTCGGCCCCGATGACCTATTGGTCGTGCCCCACGATTGTTACGGCGGTTCCTACCGTTTATTTACCAACTTGGCGAAGAAAGGCCAGTTTAAGCTCATTGTGGTCGACCAAACCGACAGCCAAGCGTTAGCCGGCGCCATTGCGCAGAATCCTAAGATGGTGTGGCTCGAAACCCCATCGAACCCGTTATTGCGTGTGGTGGATATCGAAGCCATTGCTAAGGCGAGCCATGGTGTCGGCGCGCTGGTGGTGGTCGATAACACTTTTTTATCGCCAATATTGCAACAACCCCTATTGTTAGGCGCGGATATCGTTATCCACTCCACCACTAAATATATCAATGGTCATAGCGATGTGGTCGGCGGCGCTGTGGTCGCCAAAGACGCGCAAATCGGCGAAAGCTTACATTGGTGGTCGAACACTCTAGGCTTAACGGGGTCGGCCTTCGACAGTTATCTGACCCTGCGCGGCCTACGTACCTTAGCTGTGCGTATTCGCGAGCATCAAACCAATGCCCAGCGTATTATTGAGGTATTAACGCAAAGCCCTGTGGTGAGCAAAGTCTATTATCCAGGTCTTGCGGATCACCCAGGTCACGCCATTGCGGCCAAGCAACAACAGGGCTTTGGCGCTATGCTGAGCTTTGAGCTCAAAGGCGGCGAGGCCGAAGTGGTGGCCTTTTTAGGTGCACTCAGCTTATTTAGTGTGGCGGAAAGTTTAGGTGGCGTCGAAAGTTTAGTGGCAGTGCCCGCCACTATGACCCACAGAGCCATGGAGCCGCAGGCGCGCTTCGAGGCTGGTATTAAGGACACCTTATTGCGTCTATCGGTGGGTATTGAAGATGCCGCCGATTTAGTTGCAGATATTCAAGCAGGATTAGCCGCCGTTGCGGCTTGTCAGTAGAGGAATAATAGATGGCACGTTGTCACTTACATAAATTTGGTGGCTCCAGTTTAGCGGATGCCGATTGTTATCGCCGAGTCGCCCATATCCTGTTAACCCACGGTCATAGTGATGATCTCGTGGTGGTCTCTGCGGCGGGTAAAAGCACGAATTTCCTGTATAAATTATTAGCGCTGCGTGATGCGGGTCAGCTATGGCAAGAAGAATTACAAGTGCTGATCAGCTACCAACAGGGGTTGATTGAGCAGTTGTTGTCGAATGAACAAGCCCGCGATCTGCGTGAGCGTTTGGCCACTGATAAAGCGCAACTCATCAGCTTGTTGTCCTTAGATGAGCGCAATGAATACCAAATCAACCATGTGGTGAGCTTTGGCGAACGTTGGTCGGCACGTTTAATGGCGGCGCTACTGCGCGAATCTGGCGTGGCGGCAAGCCATGTGGATGCCTGTTCAATTTTAGTGGCCGATGAAGCCGCTGTGCCACAAATTCGGGTACAAGAATCCCGCGCTAAAGTACAAGCCCTATTAGCCGCGCATCCCAATGAACGCTTAGTGATCACAGGTTTTATCTGCGCTAACGAGCGTGGCGATACCCTGTTACTTGGTCGTAATGGTTCAGATTTTAGCGCCAGCCTGATTGCTAGTCTCGCCGATATCGAGCGCGTGACCATTTGGACCGATGTGGAAGGGGTGTTCAACGCCGATCCTAATAAAATCAACGATGCCAAGTTACTGAAAAGCATGTCACTTGCCGAAGCCGATCGCCTAGCGCGTTTAGGCTCGCCAGTATTACATTCGCGCACTCTGCAGCCTTTGTTTAATACCGAAGTGAGTTTAGCGGTACGCTCAAGTTATGCATCCCACACCGACTTTACCTTGATCGCTCCCCACAGTTCGTCGGCGAGCGCACCTGTGGTGACTAACCTTAATGCTGTTGTGCTGTTCGGCTTTAAACTCACGGGTGAATTAACTCGTTTATTAGATCTATTGATCGCCGCGGGTTTAACGCCATTGGCCCATTGGACCTCTGCCCATCAAAGGGTTGAACTTGCCTATACCGCTGAGAATCAAAAACAAGTTCAAAGATTACTCGATGCCGAGGCAGAAGCATTAGGGATTAGTGATCAGCAGATCAACACAGATTTTGGTTTAGTCGCATTAGTAAGTGCCGACGCCGAACATTATCGTCGCAGTTTCGCCCGTTTACTGAGCCGTGATGCTAAACCTTTGTTCAGTGGCGATTTAAGTTTAGTGACGTTAGTGCCCCAGTCACAGGTGAATCTGTTAACCCAAAAAGTTCACCGTCGCTGCGCTGGCCCGCGTAAACGCATTGGCGTCCTGCTGCTCGGTGTGGGTAATATCGGTGAGGCTTGGATCGATCTGTTTAAGTCGGTTTCACCATCATTGGACCATGAACTCGAAGCCAGTGTTGAGTTAGTCGGTTTAGTCAGTTCGAGTAAAGCTTTGATTAAATCCACTGGGATTAATCTTGCTGCGTGGCAAACAGAGTTTAATACTGAAGCAACGCCTTGGCAGTATGAACATTTATTCGAGCAATTAGAACAAGTTAACTGCGATGAGCTGGTGGCCTTAGATATCAGTGCCAGCGCCAGTTTGACGCTGCAATATCCAGAGCTATTCGAGCGTGGCATCCATGTGGTGAGCGCGAATAAACTTGCGGGCTCGGGTCCACTGCCTTTCTATCGAGAGTTAAAGCAGCAACTGGGTAATCGTCGCTTATTTTGGCGCTATAACGCCAGCTGTGGCGCTGGTTTACCCATCCAACATGCGCTAAATGATCTGCGTAACAGCGGTGATAGCGTTGAAGCGGTGGGCGGGATTTTCTCTGGCACCTTATGTTGGTTATTTGAAAAATACGATACCAGCAAGCCATTTTCAGAATTAGTGATTGAAGCCAGAGGCTTAGGTATTACTGAACCCGATCCCCGCGACGATCTCTCCGGCCGTGATATGCAGCGTAAACTGCTTATCTTAGCCCGTGAGATTGGCCTTGAAATCGAGCTTGAAGATATTGAACTGCGTTCACTCGTGCCAGCCGCTTTGGCGGATATTCCCTTAGATCAATTTCTCACCCGCATTGCCGAGTTAGATGCCGATCTGTTGCAACAGTATGGTGCGGCGGCGGAGCAAAATAAGGTGCTCAGATATGTGGCATCCTTAGACAACAGCGGCCCAGAGCTCAAGGCCGAGGTGGGTTTGCAGTGGATTGATACCCATCACCCTTACGCCAACTTAACCCCTGGTGATAATGTGTTTGTGATCCGCAGTGTCTTCTACCAAGGTAATCCGCTGATCATCCGTGGACCGGGCGCAGGACGCGAAGTGACCGCGGCGGCGGTGCAGTCGGATCTGACCCAGATCTGTCGCGATCTGCTGCAGGAATAACGCGGTATCAAGCTTCTTAAAGGACTCATTCGAGTCCTTTTTTATTGGCTAGAATAAATCTATCGAATTAACCGAGATTAAATGCGGTTTATGGGTATTTTTGGGCTTGACTTACATCTCAGTTTCTCTAGTATATGGACATATAGACGTCCAAACGTCCATTTGAACTAATTCATACTAGCAAAGAGTAGCGCCAAGGGCGGTTGAGGAAATACACATGGCTTTTCATCACGCACAACATTCACAATCGCTGAACCAGAGTTTGTCTGAGCTTAATGGCGATATTAATGTTTCTTTTGAGTTTTTCCCGCCATCGACCCCCGAAATGGAACAGATCCTGTGGAATTCTATCCGTCGTTTAGAGCCGCTGAATCCTAAGTTTGTGTCTGTGACTTACGGCGCTAACTCAGGCGTACGTGACCGCACCCACGGTGTGATTGAGCGTATCCAACAGGAAACCGACCTCGTTGCCGCGCCGCACTTAACCTTAGTGGATGCCAGCGATGAAGAGCTATTAGAACTGGCTAAGCATTACTGGAAATCGGGCATTCGTGACATAGTGGCACTGCGTGGTGATTTACCCGCGGGCAGCCCAAAGCCAACCCGTTTTGCGGTCGATTTAGTGCGTTTACTGCGCTCTGTGGCTGACTTTGATATTTCCGTTGCGGCCTATCCAGAAGTGCATCCCGATGCGAGCAATGCACAGGCGGATTTGATCAACCTCAAGCGCAAGATTGATGCGGGCGCCAGCCGTGCTATTACCCAGTTTTTCTTCGATGTGGAATCTTACCTGCGTTTTCGTGATCGCTGCGTTGCCGCCGGTATCGACGTTGAAATTGTGCCGGGCATTTTACCTGTGACTAACTTTACCCAGCTAAAACGTTTCGCGGGCATGACCAATGTGTCGTTACCGAATTGGTTACATAAGCAATTCGACGGCCTAGAAAACGATGCGGGTACACGCCAATTGGTGGGGGCAAACGTGGCCATCGACATGGTGAAAGTGCTGTCCCGCGAAGGCGTGAAGGATTTCCATTTTTACACCTTAAATCGCGCCGAATTGACCTACGCGATTTGCCACACTTTAGGCGTGCGTCCTAAATAAAACTTTATAAAATAAGCTAATAAAAACGCCGCAGAGAATGCGGCGTTTTGTTTTGTTTAAATTCTAAATTGAGCTAATAAAGTTGTTAAACGGGCTGCGAGTTGGGCAAGTTCATCGCCAGCGCGTGCGGTTTGTACCGCACTATCTGTCGCATTGGTCGCAATATCATTGATGTTATTAACATTTTTATTAATCTCAGCCGAAACCGCACATTGCTCATTTGCAGCGCTGGCGATCTGGATATTCATCTGGCTAATGGTGGAAACCGCATGGGTAATGGCTTCGAGTGCTTCACCCGCTTGGTGAACTTGGGATACACAGCTTTGGGTGGTGCGGGTGCTGGTTTCCATCGCATTGACTGTAGACTTAGCTTTATGCTGAAGCGCTTCGATCATCTGCTGAATTTCCGTTGTAGATGCTTGAGTGCGACTCGCCAGAGTGCGTACTTCATCGGCAACGACTGCAAACCCTCGACCTTGTTCTCCCGCCCTTGCGGCTTCAATTGCCGCATTGAGTGCGAGTAAATTAGTTTGGTCGGCAATATTACGGATAACCACAAGCACAGAATCAATTTCAGCGGTATTACGCTCTAATTCATTGATTTCACTCGCTGCTGTGGCTATTTCCTCGGCCAATATGGCGATAGTGGTTACCACTTTTTGTACAACCAATTTGCCTTGTTCGGTTGAGTCATTGGCATGATTGGCGGCATCGGCCGCATCGGTCGCGTTATGGGCAACTTCTTGAACCGTTGCGGCCATTTCATTCATTGCGGTGGCAACTTGCTCAGTTTCGAGGTGCTGGCGACTCGCCATCTTCTGGGTTTCCCGCGTAATGCTCGACATTTCTTCAGCAGAGGTGGCGAGCAGGCTTGTTGAGTCGGCGACGTGGGAAACTGTGTTGTGAATTTTTTCTACAAAGCGGTTGAATGCCATCGATAATTCAGCAATTTCATCCTTACCTTTTACCGCGATTCTGCGGGTTAAATCGCCTTCACCTTCAGCGATATCATTCATGGCTTGGGTGGTTTCAGCGATAGGGCGAGTAATCCCTTTGGCAATAAACCAAGCAATGGCAGTTCCAATGACCAGAGCCACTAAACCGATAAGGATCAACTTAAGGCGAATATCCGCTATCGCTTGTTCTGAATGGGTTCTATCCATCGCAATATCGAGTACGCCAAACACGTTTCCTGAATAATCTTTTATGGCGTTGCGATACAGGGCGTAGGTTTTGTTATTTAAGGAAATAGTGCGTATGACTTCATGGCCTTGGATGACGTTATTGAGTTCATCTGTCGCTTGGGTATCAGGCGTGAATGTAGCGCCAAATAACTTGTACCCTGAATCATCTGGCAAGATGAGGGCAATTTCTGCTTGATAGGCTTGTTTAAAATTATCAAAAAAGGGTTGACCGAAGGACATGCCAAACTCAACTGAGCCTGTGTGTTGTCCGTTGTAAGTCATTGGAACTAAACCACGAATACCTAATCCTTCCACTCCATATTCCAAGCCATAAAGAGGGCGCTTTTGGCTATTTGTTTCAACTATGGTCTTGCGTATGCTGGTGAGATCATCGCCAAATTTTTCGGGACGATGCAAGCGTAGAAAAGAAGTGGCTGGTGGCCTATGAAATTGGAATTGCTGAACCGCAAAATCGCGCTTAAGTTGGGTAAATATAGGTAAGGTACGGGCGGTGAGTTCATCACGCTCGCCTGTTGCAAAGGTGCTTTGAACTTCTGGCGTGAGTGAGATGATGGTTGCCATTGCTTCGGCTAATTTGCCCGATGAGGCTATCTCGGCAACAGCGGTTTCATAGATCTTATGGAGTTCTCTTTGCTCGGATTCTGCAACTTGGCGACTGAATTCAGAGAGAACGAGCGGCATGATAAAGCTCATTACTGTTAACAGTAATAGACAGATCCCAATAACGATCCTCGTACTAATTTTTAGATTTATCAAAACAGCCTCCAATTCATGTGCAAATCAACTCAATTTATCCGTTTGATATTATAGAGATACAACTTGATAAGATTTGAGAGGACGCGAACCTTTTTAAGTTATTTATTCCCTCTTACGCTCGTTTCGTGCCCTTGGACACAGATCTATTTTTGGCCTAAATATTTACTTAGCCTGCTAACTAAGTATAATGCTTAGCACGCTAACTAAATAGGTGAGCAAGATGCAAAAAGAATTAGAGCGACTTAAAGAGTTATCGCTGGCGGAGCATTTAGGCCGTCTGCATCGACTGTGGCGTACCGTGGCCGATGTCGAGCTGGCACCTTTAGGATTAACTCATCCCCGTTGGACTGCCCTATGGAAACTGCTGCGTTTAGGCGACAGTGTTAGCCAAAAAGTGTTGGCCGATGCCTTAGAAATTGAATTGGCTTCGCTAATGCGCACCTTAGGGCAATTAGAAGAGCAAGGTTTAGTCGAGCGTCATTGTTGTGACAAAGATAAGCGGGCAAGGATTGTGAGCCTGACGCCAGCGGGATTAGATGTTTTAAAGCAAATGGAAGCGCGGATTATTCAAGTGCGCCGTGAGTTATTAGGCGGGATCAGTGCCGAAGAGTTGAGCGAATTTGAACGCATTATTAGCCTGATCAGCGACAACGCAAGCGCCAAATTAACCAAGGTTACAGACACCCTTTTGTGAGAAAGAAGATGACACCGGATCAACAGTTTGCCCGTTTAGTAAAATTTGCCATGTTTGGCTTTGTGATGGTTTTTGGCTATTTCATGCTGGCCGACACTATGATGCCATTGACGCCTCAAGCCATGGCGACCCGTGTAGTGACGAAAGTGACACCGCAGATCAGCGGTAAAATCCAGACCATAGCCGTGACCAATAACCAAGCGGTTGCCAAGGGTGATTTGTTGTTTCAAGTCGATCCCGCACCCTATGAGTTAGCGGTATCGCAGGCTAAATTGGCCTTAGAGCAAGCCCGTCAAGATAATGCTGAGTTAGATGCCTCGCTATTGGCTGCTAAGGCCGAGGTCAATGCCAATAAAACCACCTCACAACAAAAACGCAGCGAGGCTAAACGTCTCGATGCCCTGTATGCCACCCATGGTGTATCGCAGCAGCAAAAGGAGCTAGCCGATAGCGATGCCGCAGCAGCAGAAGCCAATTTGCTTGCCGCCAATGCGCGTTTAGAAAAACTCAAAGTGAGTCGTGGCAGTTATGGCGAAGAGAATCTTAAAGTGCGTCAGGCGCAAAACCATTTAGCCCAAGCCGAGCTTAATCTGTCTTACACCCAAATACGTGCCGATCAAGATGGGATAGTGACTAACCTGCAGTTAGAAGTCGGTAGTTTTGCGACCGTGGGGCAACCTCTGTTGGCCGTGGTATCGGATAAAGTGGATATTATTGCCGATTTTCGCGAGAAGAGCCTGCGTGGCGTCAATGCTACTTCGACCGCTTTGATTGCGTTCGATGGCGAACCTGGGCGTTTATATCGGGCGACGGTGAGCAGTGTTGATGCGGGCGTGAGTGCAGGGCAATTCGATGCCAATGGCCGTTTAGCCGCGCCACAGGAATCGGACCGTTGGGTACGTGATGCCCAAAGATTGAGATTACATCTAGTGTTAGATGGTATGGCAATGAACAGCTTACCAGCCGGTGCGCGCGCGACCGTGCAATTGCTGCCCGAGAATAGCCTTTTTAGCTTGATCGCTAAGGTGCAGATTAAAGCAATCAGCCTGCTGCACTATATTTACTAGCCTATTTACTAGAATGTTTACTAGCGTATTTACCAGCATATTTATCGGCATATCCATCAGTACTTATCTGCGTTGACGAGCACGAGTGACTCGCGGTGGTTTGTATTTGCCGCGAGTGGCTTGAGTGAACGCTTCAAAGCAACATAAGTGTGAACGCAGCATAAGCCAGCTAAACATCCTCATTTAATGTATCGATAGAACAAGGCGACGAGCATGTTACTACGCCATAGCCCATTGACGGCCAACGATTTACGCCAGTGTTTACGGATTGCGACTGGCGCGACCTTAGGTTTTACCCTGTGTAAAATTTTTGGTTGGAGCAATGGAGTCTTCTTCACTGTGACACCTATGCTACTACTCGGATTAGTGCCAGTGATGAATGGCCATGCTATGCGCCAATTATTGGCTTCATCTGCCATGGCTGGGTTAGAGGTTGGGTTACTCGGCGGTTTCTTTGGCAGCCATCCCGGTATGATGACTCCCATCGTTTTCCTATTATTTTTATACCGCTTTGCGGCCATGTCCCGCGGCAGTTTGTTTCTCTTTGGTGCCAACGGAGTGCTGAGTCTCAGTATCATGCTGCACTTTGCAAGCTATCCCGGCGCTGACTTAAACGACTTAGTTTTCAGTAACTTTTGGGCGACAGCACTTTCAGTTGTTATCGCCTACGCTATGACGGTACTCTGGCCCGATGTTGAACCAAGAGCGGCTTACAAACCTGGGCCTAAGGCGCCGCATCGAATGCGCCACGAAGCCTTGCTCGGCGCTACCATAGCGACGGCATCGTTTCTGGTGTTCCAAATATTTGATCTGCGGGATTCGATGTCGGCTCAAGCGACCACTCTTTTGCTATTGTTTCCTATGCATTGGAATGGTGCACTCGACTATGCCCGTAAGCGCGCCATAGGCACCCTGTTGGGGGTGTCGTTTGGGATACTCGTGCAGTTGCTGCTCTATGATTGGTCAGGGCTATTGATGTTAGTTGTCCCCTTGTTGTGGATCGGACTGATGATTTTTAGCCAAGCCCATGTGCGCGAGGCGAATGGCTCTGGCGTGGGTTTTGGTGCTATGACCACGTTAGGGATTTTGTTTGGGCAGTATTTGACCCCAGGTAACGACTTAATCTTCAGTGCCTTATACCGAGTGAGCAGTATTTTAATCGCTATCGTTGGCACGTTACTTTTATGCTATTTGATACATAAGTTATTGAATCGTTTCGAATCGACGCGATTTGGTTATTGAGCAGGCCATTAAGTCTTGAAGGCTTGCAGCTTAACCTTGTACAGAGTAAGGTAAATTTATCCCGTTTGAATTGAACGATAAGTGACTCTTAATGAATGTTAAGGCTCATTTATTGGCTGTTTTAAAAATGAGCGGCTGATTTTAAAATGGGTTTAGTGTGTGAGCACAAACATAAATAACAATAACCCCTATGCTTTAGAGCTTAATTCTCTTCAAGGATAGAACATGAAGATTAAAACATTAGTCATAGGCTTAACGCTATGTAGCGGCTATGCCGCTGCCGCCGAGCCTTCTGACAAACAATCGATGAACGTTATGCCACAAGCTGCACAGTTATGTGTGTCTTGCCATGGGGCAGCGGGTGAGGGTATTGAACCACTCGGCCCTCGATTAGCGGGATTATCTAAAGAATATATCTCGATACAATTGCAGCATTTCCAAGCGGGCGTTCGCCAAAACGCGACCATGATGCCGATGGCAATGACACTCCAAGGTGACGGTATTGAGCAAGTGTCGAGCTATTTTTCTGCAAAGCCTGCCAATGACGTCAAGCCTGTTATCCGCGGTGAACAAGTTGTTTTTAATGACGATACCGCCCGTTTAGCCTATCAAGGTGATTGGTCCCGTGGTTTACCAGCCTGCGTGACCTGCCATGGTCCTTCTGCATTAGGTGGCGGCTTATTTCCTCGCTTAGCAGGTCAACAGGCGAGTTATATCAAAACGCAATTATTGGCATGGCAGTCGGGAACACGTAAAGGTGACGTCGATGGCATGATGGGGAGCGTCGCGAATAAGCTCACTGTCGCCGAGATTGATGCGTTAGCCAACTACTTTGCGAATTTAAAATAAGGAGCCGGCCATGAAATATTCCGCAATGTTATTACTGGCCGCGATGGGGTCGTTAACCGTTCAGGTGCAAGCTGAAACTGAGCCAGTACAAGAACGCCCAGATAAGCAAGCTCCGCTGCCTTCTTTCCCTAAGGTAGCAGATAAAACCTATCTTACCCCTAGACCTTTGAGTGCGATTCCCGAAGGCGCCTTTGGTGATAAAGTGCGTTTAGGTTATCAACTGTTTGTGAATACCCAACAGCTGCGTGATAAGTATGTGGGTAATGAGCTTAACTGTACCAATTGCCATATGGATGCAGGCCGTAAAGCCAATGCATCACCCCTCTGGGGCGCGTATTTTGCTTATCCGGCGTATCGTAAAAAAGACAATAAAGTCAGTAGCTTTGAAGAACGCATCCAAGGTTGTTTTAACTATTCGATGAATGGTAAAGCCCCCGCATCAAGTAGCCCTGAGTTAGTGGCGCTTTCTGCCTACGCTTATTGGTTAGGCATGGGCGGCTTGATGGATGAGGCTAATATCAGTGACCCTGTTCCTGAGATCAGTGATGCTGAGTTAGTCAAAGGTGCTAAGCGGGATGACTTCCCACTACCAGAGGCATTAGCTAAGGTGATGACAGTTGAGCAACGTGCTAACTTGCCGGGTCGAGCTTATCCTGAGATCCCAAAACCCGAACAAGCCTATTCACCTGAACGAGGTAAAGCCGTGTATGTCGCCCATTGCCAAACTTGCCATGGTGTTGATGGGCAAGGTCAAGCCATTGCCGGCGTGTATGCACTGCCGCCGCTGTGGGGATCTCAAAGTTATAACTGGGGAGCGGGAATGCACAGGGTCAATACTGCCGCATTTTTCATTTATGAAAACATGCCCTTTGGTAAGAGCATGCAGCTGACGAACCAACAGGCTTGGGATGTTGCCGCTTACATCAACTCCCACGAGCGTCCGCAGGACCCACGTAGCAAAGGTGATGTTAAGCAAGCGCAGGAGAAATACCACAATGACAGTGATTACTATGGTCTCACTGTTGATGGCAAAGTGTTAGGCACTGAGTCCTATCCGATTTTTCCTAAGAAGTCATAGTTGAGCCGCTGAGATTAAGTGCTCGTGTGATGTTATAAAGCGAGTAAATAAGTTAGACAGAAAAGCCAGTAAGCATTTAGCTTTGCTGGCTTTTTTATTGGTCAAATATGTGTTGGTCAATTCTACTGAGTGCTCTGTGATTTCAGGGTATTAATACTTAGTGGTTTAGCCCGCTAGTATCGGCTTGTCATGGTATTCGCTCACCGACACGCAGCCAGTCCATCCGTGGATGCTCGACCGCCCCGTCCATGGGGCGGACGGTCGCCTCGCAAATCACCATGACTCACCTTTCGAGCATTAGTGTCATCTGTTGATCTAAAGTACACAGAGAATTTAGCCATGGGTGGCTCATTAAACTATCTTGAGTGGGCAAAATATATCGGGGTGGGTTAACACTCCCTGTGTTTCATAATAAACTGATTTTCAAGTGTTTTACCAGGTTAAGCAAAGGTTTGTTACACCTTGCTGTATTTCTTTATTGATAGAAAATATCAACTGATTTGGAGAGTATTGAACTCTAATTTTTGGTGGATAACTATCTTTTCAGTTATCGTATGTAGCACGTCAAATTTATTAACAAGAGTTGACCTTGAATCCATTCAACCTACCAAGAGAAAGTTTTAACGCTAGACGAGATATACTGCTCTCTAGTTTGGAAAGTGTTATTACAGAGACTTCTAACTATATCTATAATGATTATCCAAACCTCGAAAAGCTTGAGCAAGCTGAGTCATTTTGTACGCATGAGTTAATGGAAGCTCCTACGGCAAGAGTCGATCACTTAGAAAAAGTAAGCATTTTCCCGTGGGTTGAAGCGGTACATGAGTTGGATAGTTGTTTGACGGTGATCTTTCAGGGCAACTACAAAAATGCTTTTGATTCTTTAAGGAGAGCTTTAGAACTCGTAGTAGCGGGCAGTTTTTTTGTCTTGGATAGTACTGAGTCAGAAAAGGCAAAAAAGTGGATGCATTCGGTTTCAGATAACGGTACACCAAATTTTAAGCGTGCGTTAAGTGCACTAAAAAAGGCAACTCCGCAGTATGACCAAGATAATGACGAGTCATGGACAGACGTTTTATTAGAGCATTATTGGGATATCTGTAATGTCATTCATGTAAACGGCTTGGAAAATAGCTTCAACATCATATCTCCAAGGTTTCGGCATATAAATGGAATGGGCGTCCCGCAATTTGATAAGAAAGCATGTAGCCAGAGTCTTTCTTACTACCTGAAAACAGTTGAATTAATAGCCCTTACGGTTGCATTAAGCAATCCTGTACTTTTAGTAGGTTTTGACATGGAGCGTAAATTTGGCATTAATCCACCAATGTCGGGGTTTTATAGTCCAGTCCAAGCTGAAAATTTAGCCTGCTTGATACCAGATAATTTTCAGAAGCTTATAGCTAGAATAAAAGAAACAGATACAAATATCAGTTCAATACAGCATTGGTATGACTCTCTGCCTGATATCACTGAAGAAGAATTAAACGCTCAATTTGAAAGACAGGATGAATTCTTTAAAGGATTCAAAAAGTCATAAAATTAACGTGATTTCAACTCGCCTTCCGTATTCACCGTGTGCGCATCTGTGAACCCTACTGCTATAACGCAGGAATGCGGTTCACTGAGCCAAATAAATATATCCAAATATCATTTAAGTTAGATAACTTGATGAGCACAAACTATTGAACAACAAAACAGGACACCCAATTTTAAAAAAATGGAAAGGACACAAATCTCTGGGATTTACAGGCAACACCAAAACTACAGAAGTTCACCATCCCCTGCGAAGTTGCCGCGGGGCGTTGGAATAAATTGCGTGAGTCCGGACATGGATGTCCGGCTAGCTTTCGCAGGTGCAGGGACGCATCCTTCGGAAGCGATAGCAATTTATCCATAAGACCAAGGCCAGTCTCTAATGCATGTAACTTCGCTAGGGGCGGCAAGGGAGATCCAAGAGGGAATTGCTGTCGATCCCCTCTTGGTCGGGTGTGGGTTGAAGACCCACGACTTTGATTTATCTCGGCCGTAAGGCCGCAATCAATATAGTATTGTGCTAAACAGCACCAATATTAGCCTGAGGGGTGAAGCCCCACGACTTTTTAACTAAAGCATTCAAACGTAGTTTGGAAAGTTTTAAAGTCTCACTTTGGTGCCAATCAATTAAGTTTGAGTTGCAAAAATCTATTATGATCTCCGCGCTATAACAACTTATCTTGCTATAAGGATTACCATGTCTCAGCCATTGGAAGAACCTAAGTTAGAAACTGCACAAATTTGCCCTTTGTGCCAAGGCGCGAATCAATGTGCTGTGATTGTTGGTAAGGGTATTGAGGACTGTTGGTGCGCTCTGCAAACATTTCCACCTTTGGTCGCCTTGCAAGCGCAAGCATTAGATTTGCCGCTAGGGGCAATCAACCATATTTTACCGTCTGCTGATTCGTGTATTTGCCAAGCTTGTTTAATCCAACTTAAGCAGGGGTTAAGTCTGGGGCAGCTTGCAGAGCAGGATGAAAAAAGCCCATCGAGTGTGAGCGATGGGCTAGGTTATGAGGTGAAATAGCGGGCTGAAGTAATGAGCTATCGATTTATGGTGTAATCCAGTTGCACAGTGGTTTGTGCCTCAACGGCTATACCATTTTCAAACTTGGGTGCGTAACGCCATTTATCTATCATTTTTAGCGTTTCTTTCTCAAAGAGAGCACCACCCTTAGAAGCTAAAATTTCAGGATTTTTGACGAAGCCATTTTCATCGACAGTAAATTTAAGCTGAACCCAGCCACTTTTACGTTGCTTAACATAGGACATTGGATAGTCTGGTACGATACGGAAAATAGGTTGTTGTTCCTGTGCGTCGGCCCAAGGACGCATTTTGCCGATAGCAATACAGTGGGCGGTGGACTCGTCACGCTTTCCTTGGCGCTCATAGAGTTCGACTAAATAAGCGTGGGCACTTAAGGCATAGGGATGGCTAAAGTTAAGGGCTTCAAACTGCTTAACGACTTCTAAAAGCAATGGAATCGCCTTGTCGTCATGCTTTTCTGCATACTCAACGGCACCCACCACATAGGTTGCCTTGACCCTGTCTATGGCGTTCTCTGGTAAAATCTCTTTATAAATATCATAGGCATCGAAGGCATAGCTTCTTACGCTTTTGGTGTATAGCTCTGTATTTGATAAACGGTTGAAGGCGGCCATTTTTACATCGGCGAGCAGTTTATTTTTATCGGATTTTTCAGCAATTGCGATAGCAGTAAGCAAATCATTTTTCGCATCTTTGGCTTCAACGGCGGTTTGTGCAGCACCCAGTAAGGGATCTATAAGCTCAAGCGCTTCTTTGCCATAATGAACTTTATAGTTAGCCAGAGCGAGTTGATACAACTCATTCGCCTTCGCCGTTTTTGGCAGATTATTTTCTGTAAATGGGTAAGGGGCGACTTGCTTTTCTATCGCCGCGGCCCAGTTCATGGCGAGGTTAGCTAAGTCGACGCTGTCTTTGGCATATTGAGCTTCGCCGAGTTGATAAGCGGCTTTTGCGCTTGCTTCAATATTTGCAGTATCGCCTTTTTCTACGGCGGCTTGATAGTCACTATAGGCTTTGGCAAAGCTATTTTCTGAGGCATGCACGCTAAGAGAAGTGCCTAAAGTGAGGGCAAGAAGACAGGCGATTGGCAGCATTTTTCCATGCGACATTCTATATATCCTTATTATTTATGAATTTAGATGATACATAGGTGTACATTTTGAGGCAAGTTAGTTTGGCTTTTGTTAATGATGCTTGTGGGGAATGCAGATAACTGAGCACTGAGATTGAAAATAAGCGAGCCCAGCTGAAACTGAGTTCGCTTATTTATCAGTGCCTTGTCGCTTTATAAGTCGCAATCACTTAGTTGTGAAAGTCACGGCGAACTGTCCAAGCGCGCCGTATTCAAATTTGCAGACCTGTGCCAATGGCAGATCAAGGACGCCAGCGTAAGAGCCTGTGATCACATATTGCCCTTGAGTTAAGCCAATGCCTTGGGCGGATAAAAAGTTAACTAACCAGTAGAGTCCCGCCTTAGGGAAACCGTTAGGATGAATGGCGGATTTTTGCAGTGTGTCGCTTTGCTGGTGCTCGTCATTGGCAATATCAACGCTGAGTTCAAAACAGCTCATTTCTAAACCTTTTTGCGGATTAAGCACAGGCCCTAACCACAGTCCTTGATTGACTAAGCCATCGGCGAGGGCATCAAAATGCGTCGCTTCACTGGGTGTGTGGTAGCGGCTTTTGATCAATTCCAAGGCTAAGCGTGTGTGGCCTAAGGCCTCGTCGATTTCAGCCTCTGTGTAAGGCGTGCTTCTTGGCGGTAAATCGCGAGCAATCTCGAAGGCGAGTTCGGGTTCGACTCGGGCCAGGCCTTTAGTCGATGGATAGAGTGGGCAAGTGGTCGATTGTTGATACACATCAGCTTGATAAATAGGCGCTACGACGGTTTTTTCCGCCGTGGGTACTAGGCATTTCCACGCCGCGATAGGATTGTTATCGCTTGCCTTAAATATTTCTGCTACGGCTTGTTGAATAGCGAAGGCCTGTTCGAAGCTGGTTGGCCTTAGTTCTGGGATCAGTAAATCGCCGCTCGTGCCTGCTGCGCGGCGCTCGGCTAATTCTTTGGCTGCGATATTAATATGCGTTTTAATTTGTTCGATCGTGGCGGTAGATAACATTAACTTTCCTATTTAAAGCGTTAGCTTAAAAAGAAGTGGCCTAGAGAGAGTGTGGCAGAAGCCATTTTTATGGGCCAAATATACTCGGTTATTGGCAATGCGGGAAATGCCAATGTTGGCTTTCGGGGTAAATCTGCTGCAGTTGAATCAAGAGTGCGGCCAATATTCAATTATCGTAAGATGCTGAAACTTGCCTCACATAAGTGTCAGCTAAAGTATCCAAGCTAACGCGAATCTTTCCATGATTCGCCGCTAGATATTGTGTTGGCTCAGTGCCAGAATGGCTGTCCATTTTGCGGTTTCTACTGGACTCCTCCGTGAACCTTAGCCATAACGCCCCTCAGGCAAATAATCATGCTCAGCTTGGGCTCCTATTCATCTCAGTTGCGGTTTTATTTTGGGGCATGTTACCTATAGCATTAAAGCTCTCGGCGGCCTTTATCGATCCCGTGACTCTTACTTGGTTTCGTTTTCTGGTCGCGCTTTTAGTCAGTATAGTGATCCAATGGAGCGCAGGTAGTCTTAAGCAATTTGCAGCACTTGATGCCAAAGTTTGGTTAAGGTTAGTGCTTGCTGGCATCTTCTTGATGCTCAATTATGTGTCTTTTGTTTACTCACTCGATTACCTCGCACCGGGCGCCGCCCAACTGAATTTCCAGACTTCGCCCTTTTTCCTCGCGTTTGGTGGTGTGTTGTTTTTTAAGGAACGGCTTAATGCAGTGCAACTCAGCTGTTTTGCAACCTTAGCTTTAGGTATGTTGATGTTTTTCCATCCTAATTTAAATTTTTCTGGGGCTAATAATCATCAGGTTTGGATTGGGGTGATGATCATCCAGTTCTCGGCACTGTCGTGGACTAGCTATGCCTTATTACAAAAATCCTTACTGAATCGTTTGTCGCCCGCGAACGTGCTCTTAGTGATCTATGGCTTAGGTATTTTCGTAATGGCTCCCTTTAGCGACTTTAGTCAGTTTGTTAGTATGGACAGCTTCGATTGGCAGATAGCACTGTTTTGCGCCGCCAATACCTTGATCGCCTATGGCTGTTTTGGCCAGTCGATGAAGTACTGGCCGACGGCGCAGGTCAGTGCCATGTTGGCCCTAACGCCAGTATTTAGCTTTAGTGCCACGGCGTTAGTGGTGAGCCTTGGCTGGTGGCCAGAAGTATTCCGCGCTGATGAATTAGATGGTTTATCTCTGCTGGGGATTGGCGTGATTATTGTCTCTGTGATGGTGGTGCAATTGCTGCCTATGTACCGTAATCGTCAGGCGAAGCGTTTGCAGGCTGTCTAACGCATACATTTTATCTATGGGAAAGGTCAGTGATCACTAGACTCAGCGAATTAAAACTTCAGGATATCCGTGGGGTCATCTTCGATCTCGACGGCACCTTAGCGCATTCTAATCCCGATTTTGCAGGGCTGCGGCGTGAGTTGGGGATTCATTCTGGTACGGATATCTTGGCCCATGTCGAGAGTCTTAGTACTGATGAAGCACGTGCTCAAGCGTTAGAAATCGTCCATGAGTACGAAAGACAAAGTTCACTCAAGGCCAGTTGGATTGATGGCGCTAGGGAGCTTATCGAATGCCTACGGGCCAAGTCACTGCCCTTGGCTATTTTGACTCGCAATATGCCAGAAGCGGCGCAAATCACTATCGATAAACTCGGCATAGATATCGCACTAGTATTAACGCGCTATGATGCGCAGCCTAAACCGCATCCCGAAGGTATTCATCTTATTTGCCAGCAGTGGCAACTCGCGCCCGCAGAGATCTTGTATGTGGGCGATTATCTGTTTGATCTGCAAACTGCGCGCAATGCGGGTAGTCACTGTGCCCTCTATTGTCCTGAAATTATTCCCGATTATGCCCACAACGCCGATATGCTCGTTACTTGCTACCATAGCTTTATTGAAGCATGGACAGTTGGCAACTAGGCATTGTTTTGGGCCGTGACTGCATCTTGCTTATCTTGTTTTAGTCCCAAGCGCACGCTATCTAATAAGGCAATCAGCCAGCAGAGGATAAATCCATACATCAGCTTGTCCGCACCATCACGAATGGTTGCCGTGGTTTGCTTGGTCACTTCGGCTGTAATCACGCCTATATCCAGCGGCAAAACGCCAGTTTGAATATCAAGCGAGATAAGCTGCGCTACTTGCATGACTTGTTGCAGCAACAGGCCGAGACTCAGTATTGCCAGTACAAAAAACACTAGGGCGCTGCGTTTATGTTGCAGATAGAAATGGCCGCTGCCAGGGGCGACGAAGGCGGATAATAGTCCAGCGGTAAGGGCTTTTTTCATGGGAGTCGATTACTTATACCATTAAACTCTTTGGAGATTAGACACTAAGCTTTATCTTTGTTAAAGGCAAACTAAGACAAAATCAAGCCAACAAAAAAGGAGCCTAGGCTCCTTTTTTAGTCTCTAGCTTAAGCTAGATTAGTCTTCACGTGGTTTACGTGGCTTACGCTCACCGGCAGGTTTGTCTGCACGTGGTTTGCGGTCAGCAAATGGCTTGTCACCAGTAGACGCAGCGCGAGGCTTACGATCACCCGATGGGCGGTCACCTGTTGGACGATCGCCACGTGGTTTACGGTCACCAGCAGGGCGGTCTGAACGAGCACTACGGCCTGAATCAACAAATACTTGATCGCCAGCTTCGCGGATGTTCAATGGCTTGCCACAAACACGTACTTTACGTAGGTGCTGTAACACGTCTTTTGGCATGCCGTCTGGCAGGTCAACAGTGGTCACTGCATCGTAAAGTTGGATTGCGCCAATGTAACGGCTGTCGATGTTAGCTTCGTTCGCGATAGCGCCAACGATGTTACCCACACCTACACCATTCTCACGACCTACGTCGATCACGTAACGGCACATTTTTAAATCTGGGTTGTCTTTCAACGCTTCAGCTGAGCCTAAGCTTGCTGGCATTGGACGCGGTTCGCGGCTTCTGCGTTCGCCACGCTCACCACCACGGTCATTACGATCACTTCCGCGGTCGCTACGTTCAGTGCGCTCACTGCGTTCATCACGAACACGTTCTTGAATTGCTGGCAATTGCAAAGGACGTTCTTGTTGAACTTGCTGTAACAATGCTGCGGCTAGCAGATCGGTATCGACTTCTAACTGTTGGCATAATTGAGCAACAGCTTCTTTCATGAAATCTAAATCGCCGTTGATTGTTTCAGCCAATTGCTCACCTAAGCGAGACAGACGACGTTCTGCAACAGTCTCTGGGCTTGGGATTTTCATTGGTGAAATGCGGCTGTTAGTTGAGCGTTCGATAGTGCGCAGCATGCGCATTTCACGGCTAGTTACAAACAGGATCGCCATACCAGTACGGCCAGCACGGCCTGTACGACCAATACGGTGTACATAAGCTTCGGCATCATACGGAATATCGTAGTTCACAACGTGACCGATACGCTCAACGTCAAGACCACGGGCCGCAACGTCAGTCGCGATCAGAATGTCTAACTTGCCACGTTTCAGTTGGTCAACTGCACGCTCACGGGCTTGCTGGTTCATGTCACCGTGTAGTGGTGATGAAGCATAACCGCGGGCTTCTAACTTCTCAGCTAACTCAACACATGAGTTACGAGTACGGACGAATATGATTACACCTTCAGTGTTTTCAACTTCTAATACACGTACTAAGGCTTCAAGTTTGTTGTGTTGTGATACTTGTACGAAACGCTGTTCGATTGACTCAACCGTAGTTTGGCTTGATTCGATACGAACATGTACAGGATTACGTAAGTGCTGGTTAGCAACACGCTTAATTTGCTCTGGCATAGTGGCAGAGAATAACGCCAGTTGGCGTTCGCTTGGCGTGTGCTCAAGGATCCATTCGATATCATCGATGAAGCCCATTTTTAACATTTCATCGGCTTCATCTAGCACTAAAGCTTGTAATGAGTCGAGTTTCAAGGTGCCGCGACGCATATGGTCCATAACACGACCTGGCGTACCAACGATAACTTGTGGGCCGCGTTTCAGGGCATTCAACTGTTGTTGCATGCTTTGGCCGCCATAAATTGGAAGAACGTGGAAATTCTTCATAAATTTGGCATAGCTACTGAACGCTTCGGCAACCTGCACGGCTAATTCACGTGTTGGTGCTAATACTAAAATTTGCGGTGTCGTTTGGCTGGTAACTTTGTTTAATAGTGGTAACGCGAAGGCGCCAGTTTTACCTGTACCTGTTTGCGCTTGACCTAAAATATCTTTGCCAGCCATAAGTGGATCGATACTGGCTGATTGGATTGGCGTTGGTTTTTCATAACCTAGCTCGTCAAGAGCACGCAACAAATTCTCGGATAGGCCGAGTTCACGGAAAGTTCTTTCATCGGATGACATTGGGTTGTAGCCTTGTGGATGCGCGCGCGAAATGGCGCTAAAGTTTCACAGACAGAAAATCAACCCCGTGTCGATTTCCCGCGAACGACGGATTATAGCAGCATGGCGGCCACTTTACCAATCAGAGTCACGCTATTTAACCTGTTTTCTGCATTTTTTTCGCTAAAACTGAGCAAGAAACGCGCCACTTCCCATTAATTCTTTAAATATTCAACATTTAATTGAAGTAACTCGAATGCTGACTCTGTCACTGCCGCAAGAAAAGTGATGTCGATTGTCGCGACGGTATCCTCTGGTGTGTGATATTGGGGATGGGTCGGCACACCAAAATACAGCCAAGGGATATTCGCTTTGTGGAAGGGGTAATGATCCGACGCCCGCAGCCAATCGGTACTTTGTATGCTTCGACCAACGGGTTTAGGGTGCGTGAGCTTAATGCAAAGTCGGTTCTGTTGATTCAGTAGGGGTTTAAATTGATTGAACTGAGTGAAGTTTCGACTGCCTTCGAGGTAAATCCCATAGGGCCTGCCGGGGTGACTCACCATATCTAAATTCAACATCAGCTCAAAAGTCGCTTCTGGCAGGCGGGTTTTGAGTTGCTCTACCAAGGCGATACTGCCATAGAGACCGGGTTCTTCGGCATCGGTTGCCACAAACATCAGGTTTACCTTAGGCAAGGTATTGGGTTGTAGGGCAAATTGCTGTTGCCAATGTTTGGCAATGGCGAGCATAGCAGCGACGCCGGAGGCGTTATCATCGGCGCCGTGGTAAATCTTGCTGCCGCTCATGCCTAAGTGATCATAGTGGGCGACGATAATGCGCCATCGATTTGTCGGCTCTGTCGCCATCGCGGTGGCGACCACGTTGGCGCCGTTTTCTTGGGTGAAGAAGGTTTTATATTCAAAGGGCACGATAAAGTCCGCTCCCCAAGGCTGTAAACCTAGCCCCTGAAATTGCTGCTTTATATAGTCACGACTTTTTGCCGCACCTTGGGTTTGGGTTTTGCGGCCTTCAAATTCATCCGAACTTAATACTGTGACTGTCGCTTGTAACTCTGTGGGCTCGGCCCAAGTGAGTTTTAGCTCTGTGCGTGCACAGGTTTCGGCTGAGTTAGCGCAGCCAGTGAGGGTCGTTGTAACAACGCAGGCCAGTGCTAATAAGCCAAGTCTTTGGGATTGATGTCTTATAAGGTGCGTGATCTTGAACTTGGCGAGCAGCTGACCGATACGACTGTGGTTGAATAGAGTCGATGCGCTTAGGTTTATGTCGCTTAGGTTTTTACTTAAAAGTGATTGATATTGCCTCGGTAACATAAGGTGAGTCACTGGGGACTGAGTGCTATCACGCATGGACATTCCTTATCGCTGAAGCCTTCGCCAGAAGATGAATATCATCTTTGCCTAAATCCGATTCTAATTCAATGAGATCTATATGTATGCGATAGCTTAAGCATATTGGATTGCTGAGAGAAAAAAAGCGCAGTGCTTAGGGCGACTGCGCTTCTATTATTCAGACCAACGGCGGCGTGAGCCGAATGTTAAGCCTTAGCTTTATTGGCCTTTGCCAGCTCGATATCCCGTTTTAGCAGTGGCTTTAAGAAGCGTGCCGTGTGGGAGGTTGGATGCTCGGCGACTTCTTCCGGCGTGCCTGTGGCTAAAATCATACCGCCACCACCGCCGCCTTCTGGGCCTAAGTCGATAATCCAGTCTGCGGTTTTGATCACATCCAGATTATGCTCAATCACCACAATCGTGTTGCCGTGGGATTTGAGACGATGCAACACGTCGAGCAGCAATTGAATATCGGCAAAATGTAAGCCCGTGGTCGGTTCATCCAAGATATACAAGGTTTGGCCCGTGTCACGCTTAGACAGCTCTTTGGCAAGTTTCACCCTTTGGGCTTCACCGCCCGAAAGTGTGGTCGCACTTTGGCCGAGACGCACATAGGACAAACCCACATCCATCAAGGTTTGTAGCTTACGGGCAATGGCAGGTACGGCATCGAAGAACTGACGCGCATCTTCCACTGTCATCTGCAGTACTTCGTGAATATTCTTGCCTTTATAGCGTACTTCTAAGGTTTCGCGGTTGTAGCGCTTACCTTTACAAGAATCACAGGGCACATACACATCGGGTAGGAAGTGCATTTCGACCTTGATCAAGCCATCGCCTTGGCAGGCCTCGCAGCGTCCACCTTTTACGTTAAAGGAGAAACGGCCGACCTGATAACCGCGAGTCCGCGACTCTTGGGTTCCGGCAAAAATCTCGCGAATTGGGGTGAAGATGCCGGTATAAGTGGCCGGATTTGAGCGCGGTGTGCGGCCAATCGGGCTTTGGTCGATATCGACCACTTTGTCGCACAGTTCCATCCCTTCGATACGGTCATAGGGTGATGGCTCATCCACCGTCGCTCCGTTGAGCATTCTATGGGCGATCTTGAAGAAGGTATCGTTGATTAAGGTTGATTTACCCGAACCTGATACACCCGTCACACAGGTGAATAGGCCAATGGGAATGGTTAAATCCACATTACGCAAGTTGTTGCCGCGTGCGCCAAACAACTCAATCACTTGAGTTTTGTCGAACGGAATGCGCGGTGTATCGATATGAATGCAGCGCTTACCAGAAATATATTGTCCGGTAACTGACTCTTCACAGGCGATGATTTTCTCAATTGGGCCGTCGCAAATCACTTCGCCGCCGTGTACGCCAGCACCAGGGCCGATATCGATCACGTGATCCGCCATACGGATCGCATCTTCGTCATGCTCAACCACAATCACAGTGTTGCCCAAATCCCGCAGGTGGATCAGGGTTTGCAGCAGACGTTCGTTATCCCTTTGATGCAGGCCGATTGAGGGTTCGTCGAGCACATACATCACGCCGACGAGTCCGGCGCCAATTTGGCTGGCGAGTCGAATACGTTGGGCTTCACCGCCGGAGAGGGTTTCTGCCGAGCGCGATAGGCTCAAATAATTGAGACCCACGTTGACGAGGAAGCCTAAGCGATCGCGGATTTCCTTTAAAATCTTCTCGGCAATCTGCGCCTTTTGGCCGCTAAATTCGACTTTCTCGAAGTAGTCCAAGGCTTCGCCAATCGACCAAGTGGTGAGTTGTGGCAGGTTGATATCACCTAAAAACACGTTACGTGCTTCTTCGCGCAGACGCGAACCACCACAGCTTTGACAAGCTTGGGTATTGATAAACTTGGCTAATTCGTCACGTACCGAGTTGCTTTCGGTTTCGCGATAGCGTCTGTCCATGTTGTTTAGAATGCCTTCGAAGGGGTGATTACGCACCACCACATCACCGCGGTCATTAATGTATTTAAAGGCAATACTTTCTTTACCTGAGCCGTAAAGTACGATTTTGCGGACTTTTTCGCTAAGCTGCTCGTAGGGCACTTCGACATCGAACTTATAATGTTCGGCGAGTGAGCTGAGCATTTGGAAGTAATAGAAGTTGCGCCTATCCCAGCCGCGAATCGCACCGCCCGCCAGTGACAGCTCGGTATTGGTGATCACTCGTTCAGGATCGAAAAATTGTTGTACCCCTAAACCATCACAGGTTTGGCACGCGCCGGCGGGATTGTTAAAGGAGAAGATCCTTGGCTCTAATTCCGCCATCGAATAACCGCAGTGCGGGCAGGCAAAGTTGGCCGAGAAGATCAGTTCTTCGCCTTTGGATTTACCAGTACCCGTGTCGTCTTCCATGCTGGCAACGGTCGCTATGCCGCCGGAGAGTTCCAGCGCGGTTTCAAAGGATTCCGCTAAGCGTTGCTTGATATCGTCACGCACTTTAAAACGGTCTACGACCACTTCAATCGTGTGTTTAACGTGTAAGTCTAAGGTTGGCGGATCGGTTAAGTCACACACTTCACCGTCGATACGCGCGCGGATATAACCCTGTGCCGATAGACCTTCGAGCAATTTAACGTGTTCACCCTTACGGGCGTTGACCACAGGTGCGAGCAGCATCAAGCGGCTGTCTTGGGGCATTTCTAACACTTTATCGACCATCTGGCTGACGGTTTGTGCCGCCAAGGGTTGATTGTGTGTCGGACAACGCGGCTCACCCACGCGTGCAAACATCAAGCGCAGGTAATCGTAAATTTCGGTAATCGTGCCCACGGTCGAACGTGGGTTATGGGAGGTGGATTTTTGCTCTATGGATATCGCCGGGCTTAAGCCTTCGATATGGTCCACATCGGGCTTTTCCATTAAACTCAAAAATTGGCGAGCATAGGCAGATAGGGACTCGACATAACGTCGCTGGCCCTCGGCATATAAAGTATCGAAAGCGAGGGAGGATTTGCCAGATCCCGATAAGCCCGTGATGACAATCAGTTTATCCCTTGGGATAGTCAGGTTGATATTCTTGAGATTGTGGGTGCGTGCGCCGCGTATTTCAATCTTATCCATCTATCGCTCTAATGCCATATGCTTAAAAAAATGAGCACAAGTATCGCACAGTTCCGCCGCTGAGTTTAGTTGATTCTGTGATCTGCACCAATCCTAGGGCTGGCACTGGCTTTAAGTCGACCTGCTTCGCGGGATGTTGTGGATGGAATGGATTAACTAAGATTAATACTGTTGTTGCGCACTGACTCACAGGACAATTGTGAACACTATGTTAGACTCATTCCCCTGTGCCTGAGCGTTAAAAATAAAGATGTTAACTCAGACACAGTCAATATAGGTCCGTGATTAACGGGATAAAAGCTAAGTGTATAGTCAGTGGTTTAGGCCACTATTTCCTTTTGAGCAAATCCTTTTGGGTGTGGTAACATGCGCCCCTTAAAAGACTTCAATCCAGGGCAAAATCATGGGTAACAACGGACTTTCGGGTACTGAGAAAAAAGTCGCGTTTTCTTTAGCCAGTGTATTTGGTTTGCGCATGATGGGCTTGTTTATGATCATGCCCGTCTTTGCACTTTATGGTCAGCATCTCGAAGGCTTTTCGCCTCTGTGGGTGGGTATTGCTATCGGCGCCTATGGCCTGACTCAAGCCGTGCTGCAAATCCCCATGGGGATTTTATCTGACAAATATGGTCGCAAGCCGATTATTCTCGGTGGCTTAGTGTTGTTTGCTATTGGTAGTGTTATCGCTGCTAACGCAGATACGATTTATGGCGTTGTCTTTGGTCGAGCTGTACAGGGTATGGGCGCGATTGCCGCTGCCGTGCTGGCGCTTGCCGCGGATTTAACCCGCGACGAGCAGCGCACTAAGGTGATGGCGATTATTGGCATGTGTATCGGGTTATCTTTTGCCCTGTCTTTGCTAATGGGGCCTATCGTCGCGCAACATCTTGGGTTGACTGGATTGTTTTGGTTAACGGCGGTATTTGCTATTGTCGGTATGCTGTTGATCCAGTTTTTAGTGCCTAATCCCATCACTCAGGCGCCGAAGGGAGACACTTTAGCAACGCCCGCTAAGCTCAAACGTATGTTCCTCGAGCCGCAATTATTTAGGCTTAACGCTGGGATTTTTATCCTGCATTTAGTGCTCACCGCAGTATTTGTGGCACTACCGCTGGATCTGGTGGATGCGGGTCTAGTGAAAGAAAAACATTGGATGCTGTATTTCCCCGCTTTTGTGGGCGCATTTATTTTGATGGTGCCGTTAATCATCATAGGGGTTAAACGCAAAAATACTAAGGCGATGTTCCAAATTGCCCTCGTGATCATGATAGTGGCATTGCTGTCGATGGCCGCATTTGCGAGCAATCTTTGGGTATTGAGTTTTGCCGTGGTGCTTTTTTTTACTGGGTTTAACTATTTAGAAGCCTCACTGCCAAGTTTGATTGCCAAATTTTGCCCCGTCGGCGAAAAAGGTTCGGCTATGGGCGTGTATTCAACTAGCCAGTTTTTAGGGGCTTTTTGTGGTGGTATGCTCGGTGGCGGTGCTTTCCAGCTCGTGGGCGCAGTCGGGGTATTTGTTGTTGCCGTGATCTTAATGTCTATTTGGTTATTCCTGACATTAGGCATGCAAAATCCTGTGTTGTTAAAGAGTTACACCTTAGAAGCTGAAGTGAAAGACAAGGCGCAAGCGCGCGATATGGCAACCCAGTTATCCCAATTAATGGGCGTTGTTGAAGCCATAGTCGTGCTGGACGAGAAAGTGGCTTATCTCAAGGTAGACGAGCATTTCGATTTAAGAGAAGCACGAGCTGTGTTAGGCTCTGCTCAATAATATCTGGTCTGCCGTGTGGTATTTGGGGAAGCTGATTTTCCTCTATGGCAATAAAGATAAACAACATACTGAATTAATAGATTATTTAAAGAATCGCAGGAGATTTCAATGGCCAGTCGTGGTGTTAACAAGGTAATTTTGGTTGGCAATTTGGGACAAGATCCAGAAGTGCGTTATATGCCAAACGGTAATGCAGTCGCAAACATCACAGTAGCGACTAGCGAATCGTGGAAAGACCAACAGGGTCAACAGCAAGAGCGTACTGAATGGCACCGTGTGGTTCTGTTCGGCAAATTAGCTGAAATTACCGGTGAATACCTGCGTAAAGGTTCACAGGTTTACCTTGAAGGTAAACTGCAAACTCGTAAGTGGAAAGACCAAAGTGGTCAAGACCGCTACAGCACTGAAGTGGTTATCGACCAAAGCGGTAGCATGCAAATGCTAGGTAGCCGTGGTCAAGGTGGACAAGCACAAGGCGCGCCAATGGGCGGCATGCCACAAAACGCAGGTTATCAATCTGCACCACAACAAGCCGCGCCTGCGCAAAATCAATATGCGCCAGCGCCTCAAGCTGCACCTGCTTACCAAGCGCCAGCTCAGCAACAATATGCTCCGCCAGCTCCTGCCCAGCAGCAAGGTTATGGTCAGCCACAGGCTCAACAACCACAACAAGGTGGTTATGCGCCTAAGCAACAAGCCGCTCCAGCGCCAGCTTATCAAGCGCCTGCAGCACCAGCACAGCGTCCAGCGCCACAACCACAGCAAAACTTCACTCCAGATTTGGATGATGGCTGGGATGACGATATTCCATTCTAATTTGGAACGTATCGAAGCATAAAGACGGTATCGTCTTAAATAAGCAAAGCCACGCGAGTCGTGGCTTTGTTGTTTCTTGTCTTTATGCTTTTAAGTTTTGTGCTTTGAGGCCGTGGGCGAGGTTGCTAAATCTTTCACCTCGCTTGCTCACATAACGATACGTTTGAGATAGAAACTTAGAACGTATAATCGAAGTTATAACGCATGCCTAGCATGATCTGGTCATTGGTTTCGCGGTATTCAAAATCTGTTTTTTGATATTCGATGAAGGTGCTGAATTTCGGTGTTTTATGCCATTCCAGCGTAGTGTTATAGGCATTGTATTTCGCGGAGGTGATGTCATTGTCGCCATCGTCATATCTGGACACGCCTAGCTTGATTTTATAGCTGTCAGTGATGGGATAGCTTGCAACTACATCCAGTGTTGAACCATCCAATGTGGTGCCATCGACGCTGTCTTTTTCAATGTTTTGGTAGGCTGCGGCGAGGAACAGAGAATTGAAATTTTTCGCTAGGGTTACACCGAATGTATTTTCATCCTTGTTGTCTTCTAACTCTTTATTATAAAAAGCTGCGGCAATGTAGATGAAGTCGGTTTTATAACGGATACCTGTGTTAACGAAGTCACTGCCGCCACTGCCTTTATTGCCGTCGAATTGTGCATCGGCCGAAAATAACAGGTCGCCAAACTCTTTACGATAGGTCACGAGATTATTGAGCCTGAATGGGCTCGCACTGTCATAGGCCAGAGGCGTTCCTGAGCGGTTAAATATATCAACGGGATCGGAAATCATTTCCTGCGTGACGGCTTGTTTACCTATGGCAACGCTACCAAAAAATCCCTTTAATCCGACATAGGCTTTGCGCGCATCGCCAAAGTCACCGTCATCTTTGATATCGACCTTAAATTCCCCTTTCGCAAAACCGACTAAGCCATTACCGAGTTGGTGCTCTGCAGCAAAACCAATCCGCGAGTTTGCATCGCCTACATCCCACACATCGTCCGAGTTAGTGTGGGTCAGGCCGAAGGTTGGGCGTAAAGAACCATAAAAATTAAACTGGGTATCCGATGGCACTGATGGCTCATTTTCTTGAGCTTCGAGCATGGCGAGTCTCTGCTGAATTTGTTGTAACTCAGTGCGTAATTCGTCATTGGTTTCTGCTGTATTATTGGCTTGAACGGCAAAGATAGGTGTGGCAAAGCTCAGCACAAGTATGGCTGATGTAAGTTTAGACGGTTTCATTTATGTTTCCTTACATAACAACTACTCGCGTTACGCTAATGGATTTTGTTGCCGATTGAGCTGTATCGCTAGTAGTAAGGAGCTGCACTTGTGATAGTGCTGGGGAGGCGCCTAACTAAGAAAATTAGGCTTCGTAACTCAGCAGCTGACAGATAAAACGTGTCAGCTGGTTTTGGAAAGGTGCAATCCTATCCATCCCGCCAAAACAGCGGGATGTTAGAGGGAGGATTAGAGTATGCTTGCGGCCATTTTTCGGCGCAGGTAAGCGATTTGCTGCATGTGCGGCAAATCTTTGGGGCAGTTATCTTGGCAGCCGAGTAGCGTCATACAACCGAACACGCCATCTTGATTGCCAATCACATGGTAGAAATCATCCGCGCTGCGGCTGTCTCTGCTATCCATTTCAAAGCGGGCAATTTTCATCATGCCAACCGCGCCGACAAAGGTGTCACGCATTTGTTTGGTGGCGCAGGCCGACACACAAACGCCACATTCGACACAGCGTTCTAGCTCATAGATCCGCGCGGCTTCTTCGGGTGCCATTGGATTTTCGAGACGATGAATGTCCTGATCATCGGGTCTAGGGTGCAGCCACAGTTTTAAGCGTTCGGCTAATTCACGCATAAATTTACCCGTGTTCACCGATAAGTCGCCAATCAGCTCGAAGCCAGGTAGCGGCATGAGGGTGATTTCACCATTGGGATAATTTGCCGTTAACGTGCGACAGGCAAGCGTGGGGAAACCATTGATCACCATGGCGCAACTGCCACAGATGCCCGCGCGGCAGACAAAGTCGAACTGCAATGAAGGGTCTTGTAGCTCACGTAGTTGATTTAAGGCGATAAATACTGTCATGCCCGGTGTTTCAGTCAACTGATAACGTTCCATCTTTGGCTTGTCTTGGCCATCTTGCGGATCGTAGCGAAAGATATTAAAGCTGATTTGACGGCTCATAGTGGTTTGTTTCCTACCGGTTGGGCTGGAGTGATCGCTAAGGTATCGCTGAGGCGTTCATTAGGAGCCTGCAGGTGGCTTGGCAGCTCGTATGGCATCAGGGCTCGCTGCAGTGTGTCTCTATCGGGGTCATTACCTAAGCTCGCGAGCACTTGATTGATTTCTTGTACGCGTTTTTCGGTATCTGGATGGGCGATAGTATTGTCGTTACCGTAGCCTCGGTATCCCGGTGGTAGCTCCATTTTCATCACATCTAAAGCTTCATAACGCAGTACTGGTTCCAGTGATTCGGCATCAGGCCAAGTTGCCAGCGTGCGGTTGAGCCAATCTTTATCATTGCGTTGTGGGTAATCTTCCCGTGAATGGGCGCCGCGGCTTTCAGTGCGAGCCTCTGCGCCACAGGCGACGGTTAGGGCCACTTTCAACATACGGGTGACGCGCAGCGCTTCGACTAACTCAGGATTGGAGTGACGTTTTTTACATTTAAGGCCAAGATTTTTTGCCCGCAGCAGTAAGTCTTTCAAGCCTTTAATGGCTTTATCTAACTCGGGTCCATTACGGAAGATCCCGACGTAGTTCATCATGATGCGTTGCATTTCTTTCTTTATTTGGAAGGGGTTTTCTGTACCGCTGCCTTCGACCAGCCCATCGATTTCTTGCTGTAACTTATCGATGAATTTTTGAGTCAGCGCAGTATCAATTTCTAAGTCGTTATTCTCACAAAAATCAGCCACATATTTGCCGATGATCATGCCGCCGACCACAGTTTCTGCCACCGAATTACCGCCTAAACGGTTAAAGCCATGCATATCCCAACAGGCCGCTTCTCCGACGCTGAACAGCCCCTTGAGTTGTGGACTCTCGCCGGTGGCATTGGTGCGCACGCCGCCCATAGAGTAATGTTGGGTAGGGCGGACGGGGATCCAATCTTTACAAGGATCGATACCGAGGAAGTAATCACAAATCTCTTTCACTTCGCGCAGGTTGGTTTCGATATGCTCACGGCCCAGCTGCGTAATATCCAGCCACAGATGCGGACCATAAGGGCTTTCGACGCCATTGCCTTTGCGCATGTGCTCTGTCATGCGGCGGGAAACCACATCGCGGGAGGCGAGTTCTTTTTTCTCTGGCTCGTAATCTGGCATAAAGCGATGACCGTCTTTATCGCGCAGAATACCGCCATCACCACGACACCCTTCAGTGGTAAGAATCCCCGCGGGCACTATGGCGGTGGGGTGAAACTGCACCGCTTCCATATTGCCTAAGGTGGCCACACCTGTGTCGAGTGCTAACGCTTGGCCTATGCCTTCGCAGATGGTGGCATTGGTTGATATTTCATAAATCTTGCCATAACCGCCGGTGGCGATAGTGGTGGATTTGGCCACATAAGCGCGCAGTTCACCTGTGACTAAGCAGCGGGCAATGACTCCATGGCAGCGCTTGCCGTCATGGATCAGCGACAGGGCTTCAATCCGTTCATGTACTGGAATGCCCATAGAAATAGCTTGGTTATCCACTGCATACAGCAAAGAATGGCCAGTGCCGTCGGCTGTGTAACAGGTACGCCATTTTTTAGTGCCACCAAAATCGCGGGCATTGATCAGGCCGTGAGCTTCTTCAGCCTCATTGAGCGTTACCCTTTGCGCGTTCATGATGACTTCACGCGGGCCGGCAGATATTCTCGACCAAGGTACGCCCCAGTTGGTGAGTTCGCGGATCGCTTTCGGTGCAACGTGGGCAAACATGCGTGCGACGTCTTGATCGCAGCCCCAGTCAGAACCTTTGACTGTGTCTTGAAAGTGAATGTCTTCGTTATCGCCCATGCCTTTAACGGTATTGCCTAGGCTGGCTTGCATTCCGCCCTGTGCGGCGGCCGAATGTGAACGTTTTGCGGGAATTAACGATAGCACTAAGGTATCTAGGCCTCGCTCTTTGGTGGCAATCGCGACTCTAAGGCCTGCCAATCCTGCGCCAATGACTAATGAGTCTGTATAAATGATTTTCAAATCAGATCCTTATCTAATAATTTAGATAACATTTCATGGATTTATCATTGCGCTCCTCGGGCATAGATGCGCTGCAACTATGTATCAGAGGAGGATCCGTATGTTGTTTGTCTTGCTATACAGGCCAGGTGCGCCGATAGCGTCATGCCCATTACTGAGGAATAAACGGTTGTACTGGCAAAACTAATTCGATACCAATATTGATATAGGTCACTAGGCTTAATGTGCCTAAACACAATAAATAGACGATCAATATTTGCGCTATAGTGCGGATAAGTGGACGGTTACTACTCACACCCCACTTTAATATCACTCGGTATAAACCAACGATGCCGTGGAATAACACGATAGGTAAAAACACCACGTATAAGAGCCAAGCGTTATCATGGTAAACCCGTTCGGCCGAAAGGTGAGGGCCAATATCAGGGTTTAAAATCATAGTGGCAAGATGGGCTGACACTAAGAAAAACAGTAAGAAACCAGTGATCATCTGCCAGAACCATGCTTGGGTATCTCTATGCTTGATAGTCGACATGAAGCCACGCATCGCTCGCCATTGGCCTAATTGCACTGGAAAACGACGTAATGCGGTGGCGGCATGTATTGCAACAATCACGAGCATAATGACTGAAATGATCTGGGTCACTATGGGGAAGCCATGACCCGTCGAGCTAAACATACTGCCTTCTAAGAATTGCACCATGTGAAAGAAGGTTTCTTTACCAAATAAAATGCTCGCCTCGAAATGCATATGAAATAAGAGGAAAATACCTAATATAAGCCCTGTCACACTTTGTAAGCAGTCTGCTTTAGCCGACCAAGCTTGGCCAAATGGTCCGCCGTTAATGGCGGTAGGAACACGCGTTTTTGCTGACATTAATTCACCTCTTACTCGATTTGCTATGGCGTGAATGTACCTGCATCACGCCAAAACAAAGTCTATAGATACAGATTAAAAGAAGAGGGTTAATCCATTTGTAGGCATTAGCCCTGAGAGCACTTAGGGTAAAATTGAGCTACAGCATCATGCCGCCAAACAGGAAGGCTAATGCCACACTGGTGGCAATCGTCACAACGCCAGGGACCAGGAACGGATGGTTAAATACCGCCTTACCAATCCGTGTCGAGCCGGTATCATCCATCTCGACCGCAGCCAGTAGCGTGGGGTAAGTCGGTAATACAAACAGCGCGCTGACGGCGGCGAAAGAGGCTACGGCTGTCAATGGACTTACACCAATCGCCAAGGCTGCGGGCATTAGCGCTTTTGTTGTCGCGCCTTGGGAGTAGAGCAGCATGGAGGCAAAGAATAAGGTTACCGATAATAACCAAGGCTGACTTTGCAGTAAGGTGCCGGCAAGATCTTTGATTTCCTCGATATGATTCGACACTAAGGTATCGCCTAACCAAGCCACACCTAACACACAAACACAGGCGGACATGCCTGATTTAAAGGTGGCCGCATTGGAGATTTCACTTGCGTCTAACTTACAGAAAATCGTAATAGCGGCAGCTGCCGTGAGCATCAGCACCATAATGGCGGCGTCGCGTGGCAATACAGGGTCAACAATCAAACCGACTTTGTCTGATATCGCAGTGGCATAGGCCATGACAGCCGCAATCGCTAGCAAGAAAATCATCACAGATCGTTTCGCGCCGGCTTTAATTTTGATCTCAGTTTTACCGCGTGTTTTAACTAAACCTTTGGCTAAGCGTTCTTGATAGACAGGATCATCGGCCAGTTCTTTACCCATTAAGTTGGCAACAACGGCTCCGACCATGCAGGCGAGGAAAGTTGAGGGAATACAAACGGCTAACAGTACTAAATAATCTACGCCAAACGGCTCTAAGATACCTGAGAAGAACACGACAGCCGCTGAAATCGGTGAGGCGGTAATGGCGACTTGAGATGCGACAACGGCAATAGATAAGGGACGAGAGGGGCGAATGCCTTGCTCTTTTGCGACTTCGGCAATAACAGGTAAGGTGGAGAATGCTGTGTGGCCTGTACCCGCAAAAAGTGTCATGAAATAGGTGACGACAGGGGCCAGAAAGGTGATTTGTTTGGGATGCTTACGTAATAATTTTTCTGCCAGTGAGACTAAATAATCCATCCCTCCAGACACTTGCATGGCCGCGATTGCGGTGATAACTGACATAATGATGAGGATCACGTCAATCGGGATATTGCCCGGTTTGAGTCCCATCCCCGCGGTCAGTATCAGTACCCCGACACCGCCAGCGAAGCCGACTCCCATGCTACCCATCCTTGCACCAAGGTAAATAGCCCCGAGGACGATAATTATCTCTAATATAATCATAGTGTTAACTCTATTTTATTTTTAATTTCAATAGCCTACGCATGTTCACTCTGCGCAGGCTTATTCTTGAATCATCGAGTTGTGGGCTGGGGAAGGCTCCCCAGCCCCACTGAGTTACACTTTGGCTTTGCTAGTATTGCGTTTAGCCTGATATTTAGGATTCATCAGGTTTTCAACTGAGAGAATGTCATCGAGTTCTTCAACCGTTAACAAACCGCGTTCGAGTACCACTTCACGGACATTTTTACCCGTTTGGGCGCAAATCTTGCCTATGATGTCACCTTCATGGTGGCCGATGATTGGGTTAAGGTAGGTCACGATCCCGATAGAGTTCATCACATGGGCCATGCAGATCTCTGGATTGGCTGTGATACCTTCAACGCATTTTTCACGCAGGGAGATACAGGCATTGCCCATCAAACTGAGCGACTCAAACATCGCCTGTCCAATCACAGGTTCCATTACGTTAAGCTGTAATTGGCCAGCTTCGGCAGCCATAGTGATAGTGATATCGTTGCCGACAATCTTAAAGGCAACCTGATTGACGACCTCAGGGATCACAGGGTTAACCTTGGCTGGCATGATGGAGGAACCCGCTTGCAGCTCAGGAAGATTAATCTCCTTCAGACCTGTACGTGGACCCGATGAAAGTAAGCGTAGGTCGTTACAAATCTTGGACATTTTAATCGCCATACGCTTAATTGCACTGTGCAGCATAACGTAGGCACCACAATCGGATGTCGCTTCGATTAAATCTTCCGCTGGCACATAGGCGCGGCCAGTAATGTCTGCCAGATACTTAATGGCTAATGCGGAATAACCGATAGGCGTATTGAGCCCTGTACCAATGGCGGTTGCGCCTAAGTTCACTTCTAACAACAGCTCTTGGCAACGCTTGATGGACTTAATTTCTTCTCGCAATGTAACAGCAAAGGCATGAAACTCTTGGCCTAAGGTCATAGGCACGGCATCTTGCAATTGAGTGCGGCCCATTTTTAAGACGGTTTTAAACTCTGTGGCTTTAGTGTCGAAAGCGCTGATAAGGTCGGTTAATGCATCTAACAGAATATCGGTACTGTTGATGACCGCAATACGGAAACCTGTTGGATAGGCATCGTTAGTCGATTGGCATTTATTGACATGGTCATTAGGATTGATGACATCGTAACGGCCTTTTTCTAGCCCCATGATCTCCAGTGCAACGTTGGCTAATACCTCATTGGTATTCATGTTGACTGAAGTGCCTGCGCCTCCTTGATAAACATCGACCGGAAATTGATCAACAAATCGACCCGTTGTGAGTATTAGATCGCACGCTTCAATAATTTTGTCAGCGATTTCAGGACTTACAGCGCCTAATTCACTGTTAGCCATGGCAGCGGCTTTTTTTGTTAGCATCATGCCACGGACTAATTCAGGTACATCGGAAATTTTTTGATTACTCAGCTTAAAGTTTTCGATGGCACGCAATGTATGTATGCCATAATAAAATTCATTGGAAACTTCTTTCGTGCCCAATAAATCTTCTTCGATCCGTACGCTATTAGTATCTTTCATTTCGATCCTATTAAATCCAATTAATAGTAAGATATATCTCCGAGTATTGAGTTGTGGATGTGTACAATAAGTATACGTAACACATCAAGAATAACTCATCGAAAACATGAAGGAGAATCGTCTCCTTGACTATCGAAGTAGATCTTAACGCTTTGGCAATAACAGGATTAGGATGGTGATCACTTAACTGTTTGAAATAGTGTATTTCTTTTGTTTCTTAGATAAGTCTCTCAACTCGGATCACTAGTGTGAGCCATTACTTTTTGATGCAAATTAGCTATAGATTTGTTATTCGTTAACCAATCGGCGACATATTTATTCAAGTGTTTTTAAATTTAAATAAACCATACGATATTTAATTGTCACCGCGTCAATAGCGAATAATCATTGATTAGTTAAATCTACTCAATAATAAATGCATGGTGCTTTCCTTAAAGTTTAAATAATCAATTAGATAACGCTAAATCTGTTATTTCATTTTAGTGAGAGCTATCACAGTGAGGCTTAGACAATAGTGCACACTGTGGGCGTTTATTATTAATCAAAGGATGTAAGCATGAATTTTCCAATGCGTAAGCTTTTGCTCTCGGTCACTTTAGGGTTATTTCTCTCCTCCGCGGCGCAGGCGCTTCCACAGGTACGTATTATTGCCACGGGTGGCACTATTGCGGGAGTCGGACAATCGGCTACTGAGTCTAACTATCAGGCTGGTGAAGTGGGCATTAGTAGCTTAATTGCGGCCGTGCCTGAAATGAAACAACTTGCCGATATTCAAGGTGAGCAACTGGTTAAAATCGGTTCGCAGGATATGAACGATAAAGTTTGGCTAGCCTTAGCCAAGCGCATCAATCTGCTATTGGCTGATAAAGATGTCGACGGTATCGTCATCACCCATGGTACTGATACCTTAGAGGAAACGGCGTATTTTTTAAATCTCACCATCAAGAGCGATAAGCCTGTAGTACTGGTTGGGGCAATGCGTCCATCAACTGCCATGAGTGCCGATGGCCCGATGAATTTGTATAACGCAGTCGCGACCGCCGCTAACCTCGAATCTAAAGGTCGAGGCGTGTTAGTGGTGATGAACGATACCGTATTGAATGCCCGCGATGTGACTAAGACTAACACTACAGGTGTACACACTTTTGCCGCGCCTAACTTTGGCCCGCTTGGCGTTATCCATAACAGCAAGATTGAATACATGGGCAAAACTGAGCGTCAACATACTACGCAAACGCCTTTTGATGTCAGCAAACTCGACAAGTTACCGCAGGTAGGCATAGTGTATAACTACGCCAATGCCAGCGATTTACCTGTCAAAGCTATGGTTGAAGCGGGTTTTGATGGCATAGTCAGCGCCGGTGTAGGTAATGGTAATATTTACCACTCAATATTTGACACCTTAGCTAAAGCGAGTCAAAAAGGCACCTTAGTCGTTCGCTCTAGCCGAGTGCCCACAGGCGCAACCACGCTTGATGCCGAGATAGACGATGCTAAATATGGCTTTATCGCAGCAGGTAATCTTAACCCGCAAAAAGCCCGCATTTTACTGATGCTGTCGTTAACGCAAAGCAAAGATCCACAGCAGATCCAACGTTGGTTTCAACAGTTTTAAGAATCAGCTGCGTGATAAAACAAAAGTCCTGCGAATATTTGTAGGGCTTTTGCATTTTGTCATTGAGGAGCTATCCATGACGTTGTTTTTCCTAGATGCCATGAGTAGAGATACCTCAACTTGGTTGTGATTTTGAAAGCTAAAAATAGTGAGGGTTCAATTCAGAGCTTCAATCAAGAGGCGACCAAGGCGGACTGCCGATTCTTCTATTCACTAAACAGAACGACTTCCATATAGGGTATTCAAATATTCCGAGTGTATGTGTTGCAACAAACTATTCGCCTTATCGAAATGACATGCATGACTTATGTTTATCGCGCTGATTTCACGTGTATTCAAAAATAGTTAATGCTTTCGATAATATTTCTTTTTCTACGAAAGTGATACAGACGTTCTGTCGGAGTGACACGCTATCTAATTAACACTCTTCACTCTCATTCTGCAGGCGTCTATCTCGTTTAGCAGCAACTAGGCTGTCGTTGTTCTGAGCAGTATTTTAGTTACTCATAACGCCAAGTACCACCTAAATTATGTTAACAAATTTTACATTGTGGATTAGAATGTTACTCGCATCAGTTTTAGATGATGTAATTGAAAGCAATAGAGCTATTTAACATTGAGATAATTGAGAAAAATAAAGGAATTTCCCCCCATGGAAGAAGTGATTAGTCAGGAAAACAGTTCGCTAGAAAGTGATGCTAGGTTAACAACGGAAGAGGTTAAAACCCATGGAGTACCGCTGTTTCATGTATCACTGACCAAGTTAATTATTATGTTTATTGCGACCTTTGGTCTCTACCAAGTTTATTGGTTTTATAAACAGTGGCAGGCTTTAAAAAATTACTATGACTTAGATGCATGGCCAATAGCGCGTAGCTTTTTTTCTATCTTTTATACACATTCTCTATTTGTTTATATTAGTGAATATATTAAAGAAGATAATCGAGAGTATCGCTGGAATAGCTCAGCTATGGCGACATTTTATGTTGTATTGTTAGTCGTTGGCGGAATTCTTAATCAAATTGATACGTTGCCAATATCATTAGTTGTGGCATCAATATTTGTTCCATTAGCTGTTTTATATCCGCTGTATCAAGCTCAAAAAGCAGTTAATTTTGCGCTTGAATCTGTGGAATATTCTGATAATTCGCGCTTAACTTGGTTAAATTGGATATGGATTTTTCTGTTTTGTTTCTATTGGGCGATGATTATTTATGCTCTCACCTTGTTAGTTTAAATTTCTGAATATGATAGCAGGATATATTTCTAATCACTTATATTCTGCTTTTTTAAAGTCACTGCCAACATCTGGGAACTAATACGGTTGGTATAAGCTGATTTTGTTAGCTTACTGAATACTATCCTTTGCCCTATCCTCCCTCGCGCTTATTTTTCGGCATATTCTGACTATATATCAAGGCGATAAACTATTTTTAGTACGGCATAAGGTATTGATTTTGTGACTTAAAGTGCTTTAGGTACTATAGTGAAAGCTTATTTTATCTGAAACATAGGTGAGCGCTTCCTAGGTTTCTTGTTTGATTTTGGGGGAAAAGTGCGAATTTTAATGAACAATTTCAAGGTAATTAGTTTTGTGCGTCAGTGGTTACTGCTGGCGCTTTTGAGTATGGCGTTGCCACTGCAGGCGAGCGAAGATCCGCTGTGGATGGGAACGACAGGCTTGCCTATGAGTGAGCGGATCCATACCGGTGAACTTGCCAATGGTATGCGTTATTTATTGGTGAGCAATAAGACGCCGGAGCAAGCGGTCATAGTGCGGATGCGGGTGGATGTAGGCTCTTTGGTCGAGTCTGATACCGAGCAAGGATTAGTGCACTTTCTTGAGCATATGGCCTTTAATGGATCGACCGGATTGGCTGCGGGGGAGATGATGCCGACATTGCAGCGCCTTGGCCTGAGTTTTGGCGCCGATACCAATGCTGTGACTGAGTTTCAGCAGACGGTATATCAATTCAACTTGCCAAGTAATAGCCAAGATAAAATCGATACTGCTTTGTTTTTAATGCGAGAAATTGGCAGTAATCTATTACTCGATCCAGCGCTAATTGAACGTGAAAAAGCGGTAGTGTTGTCTGAGCTGCGTGAACGTAGCGGTGCGGATCTTGAGAATTACCGTAACCAATTACAGTTTTTAATGCCAAACACATTGCTGTCAAAGCGCTTCCCTGTGGGGGAGGCGAACAGTATCAGTAATGCCAATCGCGAGGTGTTGCTGTCTTTATATCAGCGTTTTTATACGCCCTCACGCACCACTTTAATTGTGGTGGGTGATATCGAGGTCGCCGCGGTAGAACAAAAGATAAAACAACAGTTTGCCAGTTGGAAGGCCGCGCCTTTGGCCGCTAAAACCAAGGAACAAGCTATTGGTACTGTCGCAGAGCGCCAAAGTGTCGATGCGGCGGCATTTTTTGATCCAAGTCTGTCAACGTCAGTTTCCCTTGGCATGCTAAAACCCATCTCAGCGATTACCGATAGCCCTGCTGTGCGGGAGCAGGAAATGTTGCTCGAGCTTGCCCACGGCATCTTGTATCGCCGTATGGAGTCGCAATTACTGCATAGCCAAGGTTTATATGGTGTAAACCTGCAGGTTGGGCCGCAGTTTGATATTGCCTATGGCACACAAATGAGCCTAGGTACGCAGGAAAATAACTGGCAAGAGGGAATCGCACTCTTGGAGAAAACCCTGCGTCAAGCAAAAGAGTTTGGTTTTAGCCGGCAGGAAATTGACCAGCAAATCAAACGTATGCATAAGGGATATCAGCTAAGTGTCGCGGGTAGCAGTACCATTCACAGTGTGAATATTGCCGAGAGTCTAGTGTATTCGGTGGCGGGCAATCGCGTCCCTGTCGAACCCGATTGGCAGCTCGCATTTTTTGAAAAAATAATGCCAACAGTGACACCGCAAAAGCTAAGCCAAGTGTTTAATCAAACATGGAACGCTACGCCGTATTTGTATCTGACGAGCAATAAGCCCATTGAAAATGCTGAAAAACAGCTTATCGCCAGCTACGAGAAAAGCCGTAAACAAGCGGTGAGCGCACCATCAATCAAGGCGATTGATGAGTTTGCTTATACTCAGTTTGGCGAGCAAGGCAAGTTAGTGGCCGATAGTCGCGATAAGGAAACGGGGATTCGCCAACTGCAATTTGCCAATGGCGTGCGCCTTAATCTTAAGCCTACCAACTTTAACAAAGGCACCACATTGGTCAGCCTAAACATTGGCTTTGGTGAAGTGCCATTCCCTGAGTTGGATGGTTTGTCTTATCTGTTTAACAGTGCGTTTGTGCAGGGTGGGCTCAAGGCCCATGATTATGACAGTCTGCAGGATATTTTTGCGGGACAAGATATTTCCATCAACTTAGGCCTGCGTGAGCAAAGTTTTGGCGGCGAGATTAGCACTAATGCCGCAGAGCTTCGCACGCAGCTTGGCTTAATGACGGCTTATTTAATTGAGCCAGGTATGGATAAGCAGGCTGAGCAATTGTTTCGTGAACAAGTGATTGCCGAGCAACAAAGTATTCATAGCAACCCACAATCTGAGTTTTCTAATCAGTTTGCCCGTATCTCCCATAATGGTGATAAACGCTATGGTTATGGTGAGCCTGAAGAAATTCTCAAACGTCACTTTGGAGAATTAGCGCCGAGTTTCCATTCGGCCGTCGAGCAAGGGGCGATTGAACTCGCTATTGTGGGCGATTTTGATGAAGCGAGTGCCATTGCTGCTGTGGCTGAAACGCTTGGCGCCATTAAGCGTAGCCCTATTGCTAATGCTCAGTCGATAGTACCTGTGTTTCCGAAAGTGCCCGTTCAGAAAACATTAACGCATTATGGTCAACTTGATATGGCGGCACTTGCCATGGTGTGGCCTACAACGGACATGACTCACTTGAGTCAACACGCGGGATTGGGTCTGCTGGAGCAAGTGCTAAGCATTCTATTAACGGAAAACGTGAGGGAGAAGGCGGGCGCGAGTTATTCGCCATCGGCCTTTTCTTACAACGATTTCAATGCCAGCGGTTATGGTTACTTAGGTTTGTTTAGCGTGACGACTCAAGCCATGTTGCCAACGGTTGCCGAGTATTTCACCGCCGCAGTTAAGCAAGTTAAAGCGCCTTCGGGGATCAGTGAGGATTTGCTTAATCGAGCCCGCCAACCAGTGCTTGAGTGGATGCAAGCTGCGCCGCAAACCAATGGTTTTTGGTTAGATCTCACCTCAACTGCCCAGAGTCATCCTGGTCGTTTTGCTGCCTTTAAACAAAGGCAAGCGTTAGCGCAGCAGATGACAGTTGCAGAACTTAATAAATTGGCGCAGCAATATCTGCAAGACGATAGCAGTTTAATGATCCAAGTCCTTCCTGCACCGCCAGAACCTCAGCAATGAGTATTGGGCTCATAGAATAGTAGACTGATCATTCACCGACATATCCCCTGTGGTCGCAAACCACAGGGGATATTTTTCTACCTCTTTCTTCCTCTATCTTCTTTTACCAACTTTTCTTTCACGTTCGTGGTGTTATGCCCACCCATAGGTCGTCAATGGAAATACCTGTTGTCGAAAATGCCACTCACAGATCTGCGCGAGTGAAACTAGTCTAGGCGCAACTTATGTGTGAGATGGCTAACGGGGTGAGGTATATGTTTCGATATCTATTGTGCAGTTTTTGTCTAGTGTTTTTGTACCCGACAGGGATAGATATGTACTTGGTCGGTTTGCCGCAAATTGCGCAGGATTTAGGGGCGAGTGAGGCGCAGCTACATATTGCTTTTTCTGTGTATCTTGCGGGAATGGCAACCACTATGCTGTTTGCGGGGAGCTTAGCCGATAGGATTGGGCGTAAACCCATTACCTTGTTTGGCGCATTTTTGTTTGCTATTGCCTCTTACTTTGCCGGTAGTGCGCAAACCAGTGATCTCTTTTTAATGGCACGCTTTGCACAAGGCATTGGTGCGGGTTCTTGCTATGTTGTGGCTTTTGCGATTTTGCGTGATGTATTAGACGATAAGCGCCGAGCAAAAGTGCTCTCTATGGTCAATGGCGTGACTTGCATTATCCCTGTGATAGCGCCTGTGATAGGCCATTTAATTATGCTTAAATTCCCATGGCCTAGCCTATTTAACACTATGGCGGGGATGGGATTAATGGTATTAACCCTGTGTATTTTTGTATTGCACGAAACCTATCCTAAACCGCAATTTCACACCACAGTTGAGCTGGGTGGGTATAAAGAATCCTTTAAACAGCGGTTTTTTCTCAGTCGTGTGGTGATAACGACTTTAGGTGTGACCACGATTTTAAGCTATGTAAATGTCTCTCCCATGTTGATCATGGGGCAGATGGGGTTTGACCGTGGGCAATATTCCAATACCATGGCAATGATGGCATTGGTGAGTATGTTAGCCTCATTTTCGACGCCCTTTTTGCTTAACCTGTTTAAAGAAAAATCGTTAATCTTGTTCTCTCAGATATTATTTGCCGCAGCGGCATTGGTGTTTATCTTGACTCAATTGGGCGGGGTTAGTCAGTCATTCAACCTGTTAGGTTTTGCTTTTGTTTGTTCCGGTTTTTCGATTGGATTTGGGGTCACCATGAGTCAGGCGCTCAGCCCATTTGTTACTCGGGCTGGAGTTGCCAGCTCATTACTGGGAATTGCCCAAGTGTGTACTTCAGCTTTATATATTTGGGTGATGGGTCTGCTCGAAGTGAGTGCGATTAATATATTATTAGTGATCCTCGCTGTCGGTGCGCTGGTGAGCATTACACTGATCTTAGCGGTTCCTAAATTGCCGGAAATTGTACTTAATGACCAAATCCCTGAGTCGGCTTGATCTTAACTTATTGTTTATTTTGCAGCTTTTATTACAGGAGCGGAGTGTCTCTAAGACTGCCAAAAAGCTCAATGTCACGCCATCCACTGTGAGTAAGTCGCTGGCCAAATTACGGGATTGGTTTGACGATCCCTTATTTGTCAAAACGCCGCAGGGATTTCAGTTAACGCCATTGGCTCACAGTATGGAGCAGGAGTTATCGGAATGGTTGCAAATGGGTAAGCAACTGATGGCTAAGCGCGGTGACGAGATGACCAAAGGGCTCACCTTCGAGTTGATGCTTGAGTCGCCTTTGTTGCTTATCATGCTTAATGAGCTGACTCAGGCCATTTATACTCAATACCCTGATGCAAAGGTGAAGGTACGAAATTGGGATTACGATTCACTCGAAGCGATTGTGCGTGGTGAAGCTGATATGGGTTTTACCGGCCGAGAAAGTCATCCACGTTCCAAGGAATCCCTTGATTTATTACCCTATTTTATCGATTTTGAGGTTTTATTTACCGATCTTCCTCAGGTGTATTTGCGCCGCGATCATCCCGCCTTGCAGGAAGAGTGGAATATAGACACCTTTCTTAAATATTCGCATATCAATATTTTGTGGGAAAAGAGCGAAACTTGGGCCTTAGATGATGTGCTTATTGAGCTTGGTCTGAGTCGTAATATTGTGCTGACCTTGGCCAGTTTTGAGCAGTCACTGTTTGTCGCGGCAGAGCCTCACCACAGCATGATGGCAATTGCGCCACAATATTGCGAACAATATGCCCGCCAATTACACCCTGACTTAGTCAGTCGCCCCATCCCAATAAGTGGCGAATATCTTGATAAACTCGCGATCCCTTTTACCTTGATTTGGCATAAGAGAAACAGCCACAACCCCAAAATCACTTGGTTGCGAAGCAAGATAAAAGCGATTTATCAACAGCATGATTAAGGCTGTTATTTACTGCATTAACTTGTTTGGGTAATACCCAATTGCTGGCAAATATGTTGGATACAAAGTTCTCGCTGTTGGCACCATAGCCCGTAGCTGACGGGGATCAGTTTAATGCCCGCGCGCTGTAACAGTTTATACAGTTCAATATCGAAAAAGTCCGCCCAAGGTCCTGGGTAACCGATTAAATCTATTGCTAAATATTGGTTACCATAGCGACATAAAATATCCAGTTCTAGCCCTGCCATATGGTAGGCGCGCCAGACTGTTATGCCTTTTTCTTCAATCGCGAGTGCCACAGACTGGCCGAAGGTATCGAGGGCATCGACATAATTGTGCGCCGCTTGAAATTGGCCCGCCGATGCTAAGTAAGTTGCCAGTAAATTATTGTTGGGGAGCTCATGTGCTTGTACCGATAAAAATAGCCACTGCATCTGTTTAGCGCGGGTGATGGCGACATTAAACATATCTTCGCGATTTAAGTACACGGCGGCGCGGCTGTCGTTGGCCGTAATGCTAAACGACAGCAGCATAATATCGCGCTCTTCCCCTTGAAAACCAAAGGGCGTGGCAATCCGTAATTGATGGCGTTCTATTTGCTGCGTGCTAAAGCGTGCGAGGATCTGCTGGGATAAATACTCCGTCTGATTACGAAAACAGGAAAGCACACCAATGCTGGCGGGAACTAATGCATTCTCTTGTTCATCAATCAGTTGAGCTAACTTTTGAATTAATGCCTCCGCTTCTATGGCGTTAATGCCCTTGCTATCACGGCTGCCAGTAACCTGGACTCTGTGTAAGTGCCCTGAACTCGTGCAGGGTCTGTGCTGCATAATCTTCAGCATGCCTTGATAAAACTGCTGATTACTAAATTGGATCAGCTCAGGTTTACTCCGAAAATGCTCATTTAAAAATACCACTTGGGATTGGCTTGCGAGGGATTGTGACGCTAAGTCGAGCATACTGGCATCACGGTAGCTCATTAGGCCGCGACAATCCGGGGCGAGTCCGAGTTGAGTCTGGATTTGGGTTTGTTTTGCGCGGGATAAAAACGAGAAATGGCGCAGCTGTTTACTGTCGCCCACCACCAGTGCCGCTTTTGCCCGCTGCAAGGCCGGTAAACATGCGGCAATATTGGCTTGGGTGGCTTCATCAATAATCACTAAATCAAACATTTGCTGCTCCATGGGCAGCACTTTATGTAAGCTGGCAAGGCTAGATAACCAAATGGGAAAGGTTTGTTTTAAGGCATCAAAATCCGTCTTGTAGAAGCCGTCGAGTTGCTTAGCGGATTGCCGGGCGCGTAACGCACTGGCAAAACTCACCAGCGTACTGCGCTTATTTTTGAGTAATTGGTTTAATCGATAGTGAGTGGCCAATTGTAAGTATTTGAGGCTTAAGCTTTCTTTTTGCGCTATCAGTGTCGTTAATTTATCGAGTTCATTCCATTGCTGGGCAAACCTTTCGATACCTGCACGGTAAGCCCAATTGTAAAATCCTAAGCGCCAACGGGATTGTCCTTGTTGTAAGGTCGCCAGTTTTTGGCCGCGACGTATGGCGTGGCGGCAATGACGTATAAAGCCCGCTTCCATTTTGACTTGCTCGCGAGTCACAGTATTAAGTTGTTGTTTTGCATTGAGTAGCAACCTATCCGAGACGGCTTCATCAGATGCAGGGTGCTGACCATGGAGCATTTCATCAATCTGGTTTTTAAGGACTTTTATAAACTGCGGCGAGCCTGCTCGAATAAGGCTGCTCCCTAGCTGGAATTGTTGTTGCAATTTATCGGCAATCACATCAACAGCTACATCGGTGTGGGCGACGATGAGGACAGATTTGCCCCTTAATACCTGCTCCGCCGCCACTGTGGCTATGGTGTAACTCTTACCTGTTCCTGGTGGGCCTGAGATCTGCCCCAAAGTATGATTGGCCGCAATCTTTAAGGCCTGAATTTGCGCGCGGCTTAACAGCCCAGGAAGATAAGCCTCTTGCGTGTATACACTGGCGCTGATTGATGTTGTTTGTTGTGTTTCTGCGAATAGCGCTTTAAGTGGTGCTGATGGTTCAGGCGCTGTCATTAGTTTGTCGAGTTCGTGCAAAATGCCCCGACTTGCGATCGAACGTTCTGCCAAAATGATTTGGCTTCGACTGACAAGAAACTGCCCACGTTTACGGCATAAGCTCGTGAATTCAGCCTCATCGATCAGCTTGGGAAAATGCAATAAGTGACTGGTATCAACATCGGCTTGGCCCGCCCGCAGCCAAGATATCCAGCCACTGACATCCGTTGGATTATCGCGTAAATCTTGGCTTAGGCTATGTCCTTCAACGACTAATTTTTCTAATAGAGCTTCATTGATAGTGAATGGTCCGCTGCCAGCTAGAGTGTTATTGCTCTCTAGGTAGAGATTATCGCCGTCAGCCTGTAATTGGCATTCGCGATAAAGGAGTGGTGTCACGACTTTACGTTTTTCGCCATTAAGGTCGACTGTGCCGCAGAAAAACAGACAGCAGTGCAATAATACCTTTTCACGTAAATACAAAGCGCTACGTGCTAGTAATGCACTGGCGGGAGCAAATGGCACAGGCAAGCGGGGTAGGAAGCCACTGCTTAACTCGTCTTCATGTTGGAGTAATAGCTGATCTTGCTCGGCAAGCTTGTGGCTAGACCAGAGATTGATTTCGGCACTATCGTGTTGAAAACATTGTTTGTAGTAGTTGAGAATCCCTTGCAAATCCTATCCATCCCAAAGGCTTAATTGGCGATGCGAGAGTAACCTAATCGCATTAGTCGAACAAGGTTTGTACCGTTTGAGGATAGTTTATCCATAGTCGCTTTAAGCCTAAAAGAGAGGTGTTCGATAGAACAGTCATTTTCCACTGGAGCAGAAGCGTTTTTGAGAAGCGAGCAAAAGTATCAGCAACCGCATTTGTATCAATTAAGGGCCTGAAAAGTGTGGTTTGTATCACTTTTTTGTGTGTTATTGAAATGTTTGTTAAGTGTTTGGGTTTGTAAAATATTTGTTTTTGTTTTTAGTGGAAATTGCCATTGTTGTCATTGTATAACTGCGTAGATTGAACTGAATTTTTGTCTGCTAATGAGGGAAACAATGATAAAAAGTAAGCTAAAGGGATTCGCTGCGGTGGCTGTTGCCTGTTTAGCGGTAACGGCATGTGGCTCAGATGATAATAATGAAGAGGGCACAGATCAAAATGCCACCTATGTGCAATTCTATAATGCTTCAGCTGGAAGCACTGCTACTGCACTCAAAGTTGCCGATAAAACCTATGAAAGTGTGATCTATGGGGACACTATGCCGCGATTTACGTCGACGGCTGGCGTAACTGCGATTGAAGTGATGGCTAAGGATGCCTCTGATAAAGATATCTCTATTTATAAAGAAAATATCGATTTGAAAGTTGCAACGGACCATTTCTTTGTATTACATGGTGATTTTACCGAACCTAAATTACTTAATATCAACTATTCTCGCACTGAACTCGATAAGCTCAACGAAGTGGCTGAAAACAGTAAAATGCAGCTCTTGATTGCCAATACTGCTGTACATGCCCAAGCCTTTGACGCTTATGTTTCTAAGTCGACCCAAACCTTTGCCGATGCCGTGATGTTAGGCAGTGTGGCCTACGGTGAAGTGTCGCAGCCACAAGTGATGGATACGGGTGAATATAAGGTTTACCTCGCACCAGCGGGAACAACCAATGTTTCTTATACAACTGCAAACATTAAATTCAGTTCTAAGGTGCCTTATAAGCTGATTATCCGCGAAGGTTTTGGTGCTTCGGATTCAAAAATTACCTTGGACAGTGTCGATTCAACCACCAATGTTCGCAATCATGTAGCATTAGAAGCGAGTGTCGATTATCGCGTCTTTAACGGTTTAGGTTCGCACATTATCGATGTGAAAGTGGCCAGCAGTAAGCAAGATACTCTGTTTAGCGAAGTGCCATCTTTTGGGGTGACTAGTTATCAAGGTGCTGAGTTTAATGATTTTGGTGTGAGTGTGTTCGACCACGGTACGCAAAATAAATTGCTCGATAATGTGCTTATCACCCTGAACCAAGATGAGATTAAAACCATTTTCATCTATGAGCAAACGACCGAGCAGGGCAGCCAAGTGAAGGCGATGGAGATGAAGCAAACTCAGACTCCAAGTCCCTACAGCTTTAAGTTCGACATTGTGAGTTTTGCCGATAAAAGCAATCTAACCGTGTATTTCTTAAAGGCAAATGACACGATTGAAACGGCTGTAAATAAGATCACCGCGGTCAATCCTGCGAGCCCTCAGTCATTGACTGTGCCAGCTGGAGAATATTCTATTAAGGTTATCGCTGTGGAAAACGGTACTAAAACCGTTGTCTATGCATCCGATTTAATGGATTTCAGCAATGAAGACAATGTGACTATGGTGCTGAATAAAGATCCTTCTACTAGCTTTGGTTATAACTTGATTAAGATCTAACCGCTATGGTGAGTGAACGGCTCTAATAAAACAGCGCTACTTAGGTAGCGCTTTTTTTGCTGTTTTTTTGTGCTCGTTTTAGTGGGCTTAGTAGATTGAGCATTATTGTCTTAGCATTCACTTTTTATTGATTGTGGCTGCGGGGTTAATGTAGGCTGATCGGCAAAAATTAAGCCGAGCATTGCTGTGATGTGAGTAACGCGAGCAATATAGGAAAAGGAGTTCACTGTGATGAGTAAAGGATTTAAAGACGGCCATTTCCAAATTGGTGAAGGCAGTATTAGCGGCACTATAGCGTGTATGTTAGCGATATTATCGTTTCTGGGTGTATTGGCGTTTCATTTTCCCGAATATCTCACCACTCCAGAATTACGCCAAAGCTATAATGTCGATGTTATTCGCAGCTTAATATTTGTCGCCTTAGTGGTATCGGGCAGTTTAGGTTTATTGAATTTTATTCGAAATAAAAATAAGCGTTTCGGCTTTGTGGCTTGGGTATTTGTGAGTTTAGCGATTGCCTTTGGTGGTCATCAAGTTGAAGTCGAGCCTTTTGCTAATCATAAGGTCTCACTGGGTTTAGATTGGTTTATTTTAGACTTATTAGGCTCAACCTTAATTTTCATTTTTATCGAGAAATGGCTACCCCATAAACCAGAACAAGCAATATTGAGACCCGAGTGGCAAGGGGATTTAAACCATTTTTTGGTGAATCACTTAGCGATTGGATTTGTATTATTGGTGGCAAACCAATTTGTGCAGTCGACCTTTTCTTGGGCTATTTCCAGCACAGTGCAAAGCTTTATCGCGGGTCTTCCCTTTGTGTTGCAACTGTTGTTGATTTTATTGGTCGCCGATTTAATGCAATATGCGGCGCACCGTGCCTACCATGAAATTCCTTTCCTGTGGCGCTTCCATTCGGTGCACCATAGCGCGAAACATTTAGATTGGTTGGCTGGTTCAAGGCAACATATGTTTGAGTTGATTGCTACCCGTTGTTTAGTGCTCACGCCGATTTTTATCTTGGGATTCTCCAAAGACATCATCAGTATTTATGTGATTATCGTTGGCGTGCAGGCGGTCTTTAATCATGCCAATGTGCAGGTTAACTTTGGCTGGCTACGTTACTTAATTGTCAGTCCGCAATTCCACCATTGGCACCATGCTTCTGATAAGGCGGCAATCGACCGTAACTATGCTGCTCATTTTTCTTTTTTAGATTACCTATTTGGGACTGCAGTTCGAGGTCAGAAAGAGTGGCCAGAGCAATATGGTGTCGTGGGCGATTACATGCCTGTTGGCATGTTTAAGCAGCAATTGTATCCCCTTGGTTTAGCGAAGAAAGACACAAAATAATGGCGCTGCAATTGGAGTGGTTTGTTTTGGAATGATTGTCTGGGAGTATTGATTAGGTCAACTGAGTAGTAACGCTGAGCTGTGGCGGTTAACTCTGATATTGGGATAGAAACAAGCCCAACACAGCGCTTTGGAACCGCGCTTTGTTGGGCTTTTTGTCGTTCAAACTACAATCGTCATTCGGAAATTTTCAGTTCTTGGCCTGGCTTAATAATGCTTTTGCCATTGAGCTGGTTCCACTTCATTAAGTCAGCCAGTTTAACCTTATTCTTACGGGCGATTTTACCCAGCGAATCACCCGATTTCACCTTGTAAGTGGTCGCTTTTACAGCAGGTTTATCGGCCGATGTTGAGGTAGTCGCTTTAGCTTTGGTCGACGACTTATTGCTCACTTTTTTATCTGTCTTCGCCTTGGTTTTAGTGGGTTCAGGCTCATTATCATTGCCCGCCATTGGCGTTAACAGTGTGAGCTCTTGGCCGATTTTTAGGCGGTCAGATGTCAGATTGTTGGCCTGTTTTAATGCTTTCACTGACATATCAAACTTGGCTGCGATTGTGCCTAGGCTGTCGCCAGATTTGACGATATAGCTTTGGCTGTCATAGCGTTTTTGAGCGTAGAGCTTGTCTTGATTTTCCTGATAATGACCTATGTTTTCCAGTGGTAAGGCGATTTGATATTTACCTTTGCTGGGGATTACACCTTGGCGAAAGCCTGGGTTATAGGTTTTAAATTCTGCTTTGCTGAGCCCTGCTGCATTAGCAATCTGGCCAATATCTACGCCATTAGGTGCTGGCACTCTTTCCAAGAAAGGGCGGTTAGCAATAGGGGGGACTTTTAAACCGTAGTGGTTGGGATTTCGAATAATCTGAATAAATGCCAGCCACTTAGGGACTGTTTGTACTCGCTTAGCGGGGATACCCAGTGACCAAAAGTCCGTAGGTTTGCCCTTGGCTTTGTTTTTATCAATGGCGGCTTTGATCACTAGCTCACCGGTATTGTAGGCGGCGACGGCGTTAATCCAGTCTTTGTCTAAGGTGTCGTATAGGTGCTGTAGATAGTCGAGCACTGCATCGGTTGAGGCCAGCGCATCTTTACGGCCATCGTAGGCAGAATTCACCGTTAAGCCAAAATTACGTCCAGTAGCAGGGATCATTTGCCACAGTCCTGCGGGGCCGTTAGCTTGTGCTAAAGGGTTATAGCCACTTTCGACTATGGGCAATAACGCCAATTCTAATGGCATGTTACGCGCTTCGAGCTGGCTGACTATGTAATACAAGAATGGCTCGGCGCGATCGCCAACCTGATTCATAAATTTTTGTTTATCATCGAAAAAGTTACGCTGTTTACGTACTTCGGCATCATCATGGACGTCAATGGTATTGGCGTGTTGGATCTTTTCCCATACATCGCTGTACTGCTCAACCACGGCGGGTGGCGTTTGATGCTGTTGTGGCGAGTGGTCGTTATCATTACTGACATCACTTGCTGTGGCATTGAATTCAGTGGTTGATGGGCTTGCTGATGTTGTAGCGCAACCGCTCAGTAGGGCCATTAGCATGGCAAGCATAAGCACTGTAAAAGAGTGCGTTTGGCGAAAATGTGTCCGCATGATTGTCCTGTGATGAGTTGACTGGGCATTCCATATTGGTGCACATGCTAATCTGTTTTCGAGTTTCTGGATAGCTCCCCCAAGTTTTACCTATTGTATCAAAGTTGTCTTAAGGCCGATTGTGCCGCCCTTTGATTGCAGATCCTGCGTTTAGCTTTGTCGATTTATACGCTACCATAGCCGCGATTTTTCATTAACTTGGGTAGCAAAGTGCAGACGTTAGCGCAGTTAAGGGCAGGGCAGTTACAAGGGATCACACGTTTACAATTGGTTGAGGATTTAACCGAGTTCCCGCGGGAGATTTTTGATTTAGCCGATACCCTCGAAATCCTCGATTTATCGAATAATCAACTGAGCACTTTGCCCGAGGATTTACACCGCTTATCGCATTTAAAGATAATTTTCGCCTCGAATAATCGCTTTGAACATTTGCCTGAGGCATTAGGGCGCTGCACAAATTTAGAGATGATTGGCTTTAAGGCCAATCAAATCAAAACAGTGACTGCTGCGGCATTACCGCTGCAAACCCGCTGGCTCATCCTAACCGATAACCTCATTGAGACGTTGCCTGCGGCCATGGGCGATTTACATCGTCTGCAAAAATTAGCCTTAGCGGGTAACCGTTTAACAGCCTTGCCCGAGTCCATGGCTAATTGCCGCAACTTAGAGTTAGTGCGTTTATCGGCCAATCAACTCCACGCACTGCCAGCTTGGTTACTCAGTTTGCCTAAACTGACTTGGCTCGCCTTTGCGGGAAATCCATTCAGCCATACCTTAGTCGATCCCCACGCCGATGTGGCCACAGTGGCGAATGTGACTCTGGGTGATATCAAGTTGGCTGAGAAGCTTGGCGAAGGGGCTTCTGGGGTCATTTATCGAGGCGATTGGTTGAATCAAGCTATGATAGCCGCGACGGGGTCGGTGCAGATTGCGGTAAAACTCTTTAAGGGTGAAGTGACGAGCGATGGTTATCCCGCTGACGAGTTAGATTGCTGTCTCACAACGGGTGATCATCCCAGCCTTATTAAGGTCGTGGCGCACATTAGCCAGAAAGATCAATTGGGTTTAGTAATGGAACTAATTCCGGCAGGGTTTAGTAACTTAGGGTTACCACCAAGTCTTGTCACCTGCACTCGCGATACCTTTAAAGACGGTAGCGAATTTCGCCTTGATGAAGTCGCCAAAATCACACACCAGTTAGCCGATGCGATGGCGCACATGCATGCCAAACAAGTAAGCCATGGTGATGTCTACGCCCATAATATTATGGTTAATCAACAGATGAGCTTATTGTTTGGGGATTTTGGTGCGGCATCAAACTTACGCAATCTATCGACAGCAGAACGCTTAGCGATAGAAGCTATTGAAGTGCGGGCGCTCGGTTGCTTGATTGAAGATCTGTTGGCCTATGTGGATGCATCGGCCTATGTGAGTGCCTCGATTGGCCCTCTGTACTACACACAGTTGAGTGCGATTAAAGATGAGTGCATGCAGTTAGATGTGGCTCAGCGCCCCTGTTTTGCAGATGTGAAAAAGGCCATCGGAGCCCTGTTAAAAGGTAAATAGTGGCTTGCTAACTGGCTGGCTCTACACTTGTTTCAAGTTTGCTGTATTTTATGGTTGTTTGTGTGATTTAAGTGCTCACTATTAAGTTTATCGTTAAGTTATTGTTTTGTTTGGTTGTGTAACCGAGTTTTTACTGGCACTGACTGGGATTAAGCCTATAGGCTGTATACCCAAATAACCTCAAATTGCTTAAACAGGCACTTTGGGGGGACTTGGTATTAGTTTTGGGTTCAATCCGGTTTGCTGTTGTCGGATAGGATGTCCGTTGAATAGTAAGAACGATAGGTTTGCATACTATGTTTACACGAACGCTGTTTACACAAAGAGTAACTGAACGAGCACGCAGTGCATGCGATATTTCATTAAAAAGCCATCCCCATCATCTCCCAAAGGCGCCCTTATTCGCGCCTTTGCCGTTTCTACTGGCGAGTGTTTTCGCTTTAGCCCCTATGGCCGTGATGTCGGCGGACAAGGTCGACATCATCCCTGTGACGATCGAGGCCGTTAAAGAAACGTCCTTTGCCGATGTAGTGAATGAAGTCGGTAAAATCAACGCTATCGATTCAGCCACGCTGAACTTTAATGCTAGCGAAAAAATTAGCGCGATTCATTTTAGTAACGGCGACAAAGTGACTAAAGGTCAAGTGATTGCCGAGCAGGACAACATTAAAGCCAAGGCCGATTTAGACAAAGCCAAGAGCACCTTAGCACTGGCTAAAACTAAGCTGGAGCGTATCGAAGATTTACTGATTAAAGAACCCTTTGCGCTTGCTAAGCAAGATGTGGATGAGCTACGGGAAAATGTGAATCTGGCCGATGCGGATTTTCGCCAGAAACAAGCCACCATGAACGATTACCTGATCAAGGCGCCCTTCGATGGTCAGTTGACCAGCTTTAGTCAGTCTATCGGCAGTCAAATTGGTGCTGGTACGGCCTTAGTCACCCTCTATAGTTTAAATCCGGTCGAAGTGCGTTACGCCATTAGTCAGAAGGATTTAGGCAAGGCGCAAAAGGGCCAAAAGGTGAATGTGACTGTTGAGGCCTATGGTAATAAGGTATTCAAAGGGTTAGTTAACTATGTTGCCCCTGCGGTAGATGAAAGCTCAGGACGGGTTGAAGTGCATGCTGCCCTTGAAAACCCTGAGTTTAAGCTTGCTCCTGGCATGTTCGCCAACATCAAGCAGTTCTATAGCCTAGGGATTAAACGTCTATTAGTGCCGCAAAATTCGATTATTGCCAATAACGATGAACGTTTTGTCTGGCTAGTGCAGGGCGATAGCGTAGTAAAACAAGTAGTTAAACTCGCTCAAAATACAAATGACGGTTATGCCGTCGTGACTGAAGGTTTAGCCGAAGGCGATTTAGTCGTTAAAACGGGTATGCAAAACCTCAAGTCCGATAGCAAGATCAAAGTCGTGCAGGATAGAAACACTGCAGATAAAGCGGCAACATCAAGCGCTGACAAAGGTGCTGATTCCGGCGCTACTCCAAGTATTGAGGTGGCTGAATAATGCGTTTACCCGAAGTCTGTATTCGTCATCCTATATTCGCCTCCGTACTCAGTATTATGGCTGTGTTACTGGGCTTGATTGCCTTTCAAAAACTCGATATCCAATACTTCCCTGAGCATACCACCCACTCGGCATCTGTAAATGCGTCGATTGCAGGGGCGAGCGCCGATTTTATGTCGAGCAACGTGGCCGATAAGTTGATTGCTGCGGCTTCGGGCATAGATAAAGTCGATACTATGTCGACCGACTGTAGCGAGGGGCGTTGCTCATTAACGATTAAATTCAATGATGACACCAGCGATATTGAATACACCAACTTAATGAACAAGTTGCGTAGCAGCGTCGAAGGGATTAACGATTTCCCCCAGAGCATGATAGATAAGCCCACAGTCACCGACGATACCTCGGCCACAGATTCGGCCAGTAATATCATCACCTTTGTGAACGCGGGTGGCATGGAAAAGCAGGCTATGTACGACTATATTAGCCAGCAGTTAGTACCGCAACTCAAACAAGTTCAAGGCGTTGGTGCTGTTTGGGGGCCCTATGGCGGCTCACAAAAGGCGGTCAGAGTCTGGCTCAATCCTGAACAAATGAAGGCGTTGAATATTAAAGCTGCCGATGTGGTGGGCACGTTAGGCTCTTACAATGCCAGTTTTACCTCGGGTGCGATCAAAGGTAAGTCGCGGGATTTCTCGATTAACCCTTTGAATCAAGTTGAAACGCTTGAAGACGTGAAGGATCTGGTGATTAAGGTCAGCGAGGGTAAGATCATCCGCGTGTCCGATGTCGCCGATGTGGTGATGGGCGAGGAAAGTCTGTCGCCGAGTATGTTGTCTATCGGTGGACATAGTGCAATGTCATTGCAGATTTTACCGCTGAGCAACGCTAACCCAGTGACAGTGGCTTCGAACATTAAAGCCGAAATTGCACGCATGCAAAAACATTTACCCCAAGGCTTAGAAATGAACTTGGCCTACAACCAAGCTGATTTTATTGAAGCCTCCATCGACGAAGGGTTTTCTGCGTTGATTGAAGCGGTGATCTTAGTTTCGCTGATTGTGGTGTTATTTTTGGGTAGCCTGCGGGCGGCATCGATCCCCATTATTACCATTCCCGTGTGCGTGATTGGGGTGTTTGCTGTGATGTCGGCGCTCGGATTTAGTATCAATGTGTTGACTATTCTGGCGATTATTTTGGCCATTGGGCTGGTGGTGGATGATGCCATTGTGGTGGTCGAGAACTGCTATCGCCATATTGAAAACGGTGAAACGCCTTTCAATGCGGCGATTAAAGGCTGTCAGGAGATCATTTTCCCTATCATTGCCATGACGTTAACGCTCGCCGCCGTGTATCTGCCGATCGGATTAATGTCGGGCTTAACCGCCGATCTGTTTCGGCAATTCTCCTTTACCTTAGCAGCGGCCGTGATGATCTCTGGCGTGGTGGCGTTAACTTTGTCGCCTATGATGAGCGCTTATCTTATCAATACCACTGAGCAACACCCTAAATGGTTTAGCCGAGTCGAGAATGCGCTGCAGCAGTTAAATCATTTGTATATCAATGAGCTGAATAAGTGGTTTTTCCGCAAGCGCTTGATGTTTGGTGTGGCTGTGGTTTTGGTGGGTCTTGCGGGTATTGCTTACTGGCAATTACCCAAAATACTCTTGCCTGCGGAGGACTCTGGTTTTATTGATGTGGCGTCTAATGGTCCTACCGGTGTCGGTCGGCAGTATCATCTCAATCACAATGCTGAGCTTAATAGCGTGATGGATGAGCATCCCGCGGTTGGGGCTAACTTGTCCTATATCGAGGGAGAGCCAGTGAACCATGTACTACTCAAACCTTGGGGTGAGCGCAGTGAGGGTATAGATGATGTGATCAGCGACTTGATTACAACATCAAAGGAAAACGTTTCTGCCTATAACATGTCGTTTAGCATTCGCTCAGCGAATAATCTTAATATTGCCAATAACTTGCGTTTAGAGCTGACGACCTTAGATCGGAATAAGGACGAACTCAGCGAAACCGCCGCCAAAGTGCAAAAATTACTCGAGGATTATCCTGGCCTGAATAACGTGGGCAACTCAGTGCTGAGGGATCAACTACGCTACGATCTGTCTATCGATCGCAACGCCATTATCCTTTCAGGTGTGAGTTATGGTGATGTCACTAATGCGCTTTCTACCTTTCTTGGCTCAGTGAAGGCGGCGGACTTACATGCTACCGATGGTTTTACTTATCCTATTCAAGTGCAAGTAAACTTAGACAAACTGAGTGATTTTAAAGTGTTGAATAAGCTGTATGTCACTTCTGAATCTGGGCAAGCACTGCCATTGTCGCAATTTGTGTCGATTAAACAGACCACGGCAGAATCTAACATTAAGACGTTTATGGGTCTTGATAGCGCTGAATTGACGGCAGATATTATGCCCGGCTATTCAACTGATGAAATCAAAACCTACTTAGATGAACAATTACCGACATTGCTTAATGATGCCCAAGGCTTTAAATACAATGGCGTGGTGAAGGATCTTATGGATTCGCAGGCGGGCACTCAGTCGCTATTCTTGCTGGCATTGGTGTTTATCTATTTGATTTTGGCTGCGCAGTTCGAAAGTTTTGTCGATCCCTTAATTATCTTACTGACTGTGCCCTTGTGTATTGTCGGTGCCTTATTGACCTTAGCCTTGTTTGGCCAGAGTGTGAATATCTATTCGCAGATTGGTTTATTAACCTTAGTGGGGCTAGTGACTAAACACGGTATCTTGCTGGTGGAGTTTGCCAATAAGCAACAAGACCAAGGTTTGAGTGCGATTGAGGCGGCGCGAAGCAGTGCCAAATCTCGTTTAAGACCGATTCTAATGACGTCTTTAACCATGATTTTAAGTGCGATTCCTTTAGCCTTGGCATCGGGCCCGGGCTCGTTAGGGTTAGCTAACATAGGTTTAGTCTTAGTCGGAGGTCTGTTAGCGGGCACTTTCTTCTCGTTATTTGTAGTGCCTGTGGCCTATGTCGCTATGGCTGAATTGAAGGCCAAGGATGTGCTTGCTAGACTGCGAAGTGCTTAAGTTGAGTTTTATGCGCTGAGGTTTATCGAGCCTAGACTGAGAGGCATGGGTTCAACTTGCCTGTAAATACGTTATGATTTAAGCCAACGGCTAAACGCGTTGGCTTAATTTTTTGTCGATAACTTAATGATCTTTGTTGTATTTAAGCGAGTGTTTAAGTGCGAGTGGATTTGCCTCATCAGCGACGGAGAGCTGGCATTATGAGTTTGTTACATTGCTTTCATAGGGCTTTTTTATATTTGGCTTGCTCGGCTGGATTGATGTTTGCCTCTCCCGTCATGGCCTCTTTTTGGGATTCTTTATTTCGTAGTGAGTTGCCCGTCGATCAAGTGACTGCACCTGTAGACAGTCCGCGTTTCGAGTTTGTTGGTGTATTACCTGCTAATACGCAATTAGAACTTGTCGGTTATTACGTTTCATCTGTTTGTACCCGAAAGGAAATCCGTTTTCCCAGTGGTGATATTGCTAATCCCTACCGCGCGACATTCGAAGAAACCTCAGTGCTACGGCAAGTGATTAGCAGTGGTAGCAAAGCGAGTGAGTTTTCGCTGCCCTTAGCTTTGAACGGTGGCGGCGATTGTCAGTGGCGGCTTGAGGATTTAATGCTCGATGTGACAATACTGCCGAACCATCCGTTGTGGCAAAGGGCTAAAGCACTTAAACAACAATACCTTGCTAAGTTGCAGCGCACTTCTGTTGTGGATGCGGCACAAGTTGCTAGCCAAACGACGTTGCCTACCCAAGTGTCACCCCACGATGATTTTTATTTAAGTCATGAACTTAATATTGATCCTATTTATGCGGGTAGCGAGGCGGATAATTCGTTGCTTGCGACTACGCCTTTATCTTTAGCGCCAGTTTACTATCCAGTATTTATTCATTCTCCTAAGGAAGACAAACCCTTCGAGGCTAGGCTGAAAAGCAGTTTGCAGCAAATTTCTAGCCTATGGGCTAGTCCTTATACTCAAGCGATTCGCCGCGGTGATGAGGCTGTGATGCGGGTGAATTTTAATCCACAGATTGCCGAGCAGTATGAGGTCAATGTCTGGTATCAGCCTGATACGGTTGAGGTGAATTATCCCGATGGTACTCAATATACTTATGCTAACGGTGATGTGGAATTGTATGCCTATGGTAAACCTGAATCTCAAATCAAGACGTTAGCTCAGAGTGCCAAAGCCGAAGATAAGCGCTTCTTGGCACGTATCTATGAGCTTGGGCACGCCTTACCCAAGGATAAAATTAAGGCACAGAAATATTACCGTGAAGCCGCTGAAGCTGGCGATATTGAGGCGCTGCATTGGATGCGAGATCAAGCGGGTTACGCGGGGCGTGCCGATGAAAAGATCTATTGGCTGGAGCGCGCCGCGAGTTTTGGCGATAACGCGGCAAAGCTTGAGTTAATCCGTTTACCTTTATCGGTTATCGAGCGTGGCTTGGTTAATACAGGTGCGGATAAGGTTCGTGAAACGCAAGCATGGCAGCAGTTAAATCAGCTAGTTGACCAAGGGTTGCCTGAGGCAAGAAGTCTGATGGCGTTTTATCAAGTGTTATCTTGCTCCCCTTACTTTAATGCCACAACGGCATTGGAAAATTATCGCCAAAGCGTTAAAGCTCAACCTGATTTAGCGCGAGATGCTGCCGAAACCTATTACTACTTTAAAGAGGATTTTGAGCAGAGCGAGGAGTTTTGGATCATTGCCGCCGAGCGAGATCTTTACGCCGCCGCTGAACTTGCCAATATCCTGCTATTGGAACCCTATCGAGATACGGTTAACGCGCGATTCTGGTTAGAAAAAGTGACAACCTTGGGTGCTAAACAAGGTTTGCAGGCGGATATTCTAGGCAATGCTTACTTCCAGTTCGCAACCCTGTTAGATAAAGGCGAGGGTGGACCGGCCGATGCTAAAGCAGCGTTAACGCTTTATCAGCAGAGCATTGAAATGGCAGAGCGGTTTTCAAACGACTATGCAGCAAGGGCCAAGGAGAGAGTGCAAGTGCTCGAAGGGGGGCGCTAATAACGTATTGCCGCTAAAGACTCTATGACGTCAGTGTCGCTTATTCAGCTTATCGTTAATAAAAATCCCTGCCGAAGCAGGGATTTTGTTATTTATTCAAATGCTTGATTTATGCGTAATGGCTAAAACTGCTTATTTAAGCAATGCGAGTCATCAAACTAGCGTAAATCAACCTGCAGTGCGACACCTGAACTCTGGGGTTCACTTTGCACTGTGATGTAATACCACCCCACGTTTGGCGCATTGACTGTGATGCTTTCCCGCGTGTTGGCGGGTGTCACAGAGGCTGCATCGAAGTGTTGAGCATTCGCCCAAGTCGTCCCCGAAAACAGGCTAACATCACCACTGCCGTGGGCGGAGTTGATGCTTAGCTGATTCGTTCCCTCTGGTACCCAAAGGTAATAATCGTTGCGCCCATCTGCGGTGCAAATGGCTTTGCCAGCACTGAGCTCACCATAACTTAAAGGTGATTGCGTCGCGCAGGCGTTGGCAATGAGCACCGGATCGGGTGTGTTACTCGTGCCTGTGCTTAAGGTCAGTGTTACGCCGCTAAACTCAGTGGCAGTATCAATCGTGATATAACGCCAGCCACGATTGGCGCTGAAGCTAAGCGATTCTTGATTTCCTGCTTGAGCGCTCTTTGCATCGGCATTATCTGCGTCGGCCCACTGACTGGCATTGAAGTAAATATTGGCATCCCCAGCGCCGCCCTTAGTGGTGACAGTGAACTGGGTGTTATCTTCCTCAACCCAGAAGTAGAAGCTGTTACGCCCGCCACTGATGCATTCATTTTTGCCTAGGGTGAGCTTACCGTAATCTAAGGTCACTGCGCCGCAATTGGCTGGTGGCTCAGGATCCACGCCGCCATCCCCCAGATCGGGGTCGATATCAGCAAATAGCTCAGTGGTGCTGACTTGCATATCGACACCGCCAAAGTCCCCCGATAAGGTAATGTAGTGCCAATACTCGTTAGGGTTTAACTGCACCTTAATCACTTGATAATTACCATTACCGATACCAGCCCCTTGGTTTTGCTCAGGGCTTGCCCAGCCTCTAGAATCGAAATAAATGTCGGCATCTCCCCAACCACCGCCAATCTTGATCCAAAGCTCTTGGGCTGTGCGATCGGTATTAGTGAAGCTGAAACTGGCGCGGCCGAGTTTTGAATCGATACATTCCATCGGCACATCAATTTTCAGGCTGGCCGATTCAGTGTAACGGTAGGCTTCGTTCGTCACTTGGCAAGGTGAGTAATCCTTACTGATAGTGCCCGCGGGTCCTGTCCAGTTGCCTTCGCGGCCACTGGGCTCAGCGTCGACATCACTTGGGCCCTTATCGACTATGCCATCGTCAGCCGTGCTTAAACCACTGGCGAGCCAACCCTGCCATTCGTTATCGTAACGTGTGCCGATATTATCCATAAAGGCTTGATATTCTGCATATTGATCGTTGCGTAGGTAGGCTAGAATCTGTCTCACATCGTCCCTGTGGTGTTCAAACATGAAACGCACCGCTAGATAACCCCAGCGATAGATGCGGTCTTGGCCAGATTCATAGTTGTTTTTGAAGATGGTCGATAACATATACTCACCGGTTTCGCCCATGGCAATGGCCGCAGGGTTTGCGTCACGGTAAGAGATGTATTCCGCGAGGCCTTCAATCCACCAAATGGTATTGGCCGAAGTGCCACGACTAAAGTCACCAAACAGGTTATAGCGTCCATCGAGGTAGTGTACGTATTCATGTTGCAGGTTCCAGACGTGGAAATCTGGCGTGCGCCATTCGGCTTCATAGGCGATGAAACGTGCCTGATTTTTGAGTCCAGCGGGCGAACCTTCTAAATACATGCCGCCATTGTCGGTACTGATACCAAATATACTGTTGGCTAAGGATTTATACTCAGACGAACTGCCGAAGATCACTAGCTCTAAGTCATCGTTGTTATCCTGCCCCACGGGTTGCATGCCCGTTTCGAGTTTACTGTGGAAATAGCTTTCTTGGCTGGTCAGCACATCACAGGCCCACTTGGCTTGATCTTGATAGAGATCTTGGGCGCGGATCTTGAGGCTGTCGGAGCATTTCCAGTTGAAAGGTAAAGCATCGGCTTCTAACTGTGCCTTAAAACCACAGATATTGTAATCGTTACAATGGCTGCGATCGTAATAGTCGGCCATTTCTGCCGCCGCGTACCAAAGCACTTTGCTCGGTTCGGTTTTACTGGTGCTGTTGAGGATGTTTTTGACCAGCTGGGTCACTCGTGGGCGCATGGCATCAATGTAATACAGCCTAGACAACTCTTTAACTGAGTTGACCAAAAGGTACTCTGCATTGGTGCCTAACAAGTCGCGATGTTCGAGTTGGAAGTTATTTAGCGCATCTAAAATCTCTTGATCACGCGCGAACAGCGCCTGCATGTCATCATTCCATTGAGCGCGAAATAAGGTGGTAAACACTGAGTTTGCTGCGGCGTTCATGGCGAAACTGGCTTGCCAATTAGCATCATAGTCCGTAAGCACTTTGATAGTGACATGATTAAACTCGGCGCCGAGCTCGGCTGAGTCAATCAGGATTAAGGCTTCTTTCAACACACCAGCATTAGCATCGGAGACAGTTCAAATCGCAGCGTTCGCAAATAAAGCATTAAGGGCAGATTTTAAGCTGACCTTAGCAGCATTGCTGTAAGCGGGCACATCATTTGGGCTGTAAAACTGCACATAAAGGGCCGCGCGGACAAAGTAAATATGCGACTCAAGATGCTGAATATCGACCCCAGTGTAGTCCTTTGCTTTAGTGGCAATGGCGTTGGCGACACTGATCACATTGGCCTCGCTAAATAGTGCGGTCGCGCTACTGCCTTTGAGGCTATAGAGTTTACCGACACATTCTGGCGTAGATTGGCTCAGTTCATTGACTAGTGCCTGGCCTGATTTCCCAACAAAGTCACTGCAGTCGCTGACTTGCATCGCGGCGCTACGATTCTGCAACTTAAGTGGGGGTTGTTCCGAGACCTCTATCTGACGTTTTTGGCGTGAATGAATCTTAGGCTGCTCTGTCATCGTCGGATCATTAGGGGATGCCATCAATGGCGTCTCCCGTAGCAGTGGTCTATGTGATTCAATTAAGCTAATCGGTGCAGAGGGCGGTGGCGGGACGGGTTGAGCTGGTGAACTGTTTGGTGTGTTGTTGCCTAATGGGGGGCTTGCATGAGTGTTATGGGCAAGAACGGGAGTTGCAATCGCTAAGCTAATTGCTGCGAAGAGTAGTGTGTTTTTCATTGTGTATCCGTAGTTATCTAGTCTGCAAAGCAGATCTTCCTTGGGCGTTATTTGATGCATTTAACACAGACTTGCATCAAACCTCATTGGATTATTTGCGTGATAACAATAGCGCGACAAACATCGCAGCCAGCAAATAATGCCTCAGAATAATGGCTGTAAGTTTTTAATATATCTAGTATTTGTCATAATATGTTTTTGATACATCTTTTCTGTTCAGCTTAGGTTCAGCTTTCAGTTCAAATGGTTAACGTCAGCCGCTTGATTTAGTGCGATGGAATATAGAATGGAATAACTGTGGCTATTTGGCTTGAAATTGCGCTAGCTTAGCCGCATTAAGGTTTAGCAAACGAACCGTTTAAGCATAGCAATCTGCTATTAGGTTGGTGCCATTCTCACTGGAGCTTTTATGTCAGCTTTACCAAGCGAGTACACCCATATTCATGTTGAGCAACCTGGAGCGCCCGAGGTGATGCGGCTATCGCGCTCACCTTTGCCTGTCCCTGCGGCGGGGCAAGTGTTGATCCGCGTGCATGCAGCAGGAGTGAATGGCCCCGATGTTAAACAAAGGGTGGGCGCGTATCCACCGCCACCGGGTGCATCACCGATTATTGGTCTTGAGGTTGCTGGGGATATTTGTGTCCTCGGTGACGGCGTGAGCCAATGGCAAGTTGGCGATAAGGTATGTGCCTTAGTGCCGGGCGGCGGTTATGGCGAGTATGTGCTCACCTATGCTGCCCATTGTTTGCCGATCCCGACGGGTTTTAGTTATGTGCAGGCAGCAGCGCTGCCAGAAACCTTCTTCACCGTATGGGGTAACCTGTTTATGCGTGCGGGACTCAAAGCGGGCGAGACGGTACTGATCCACGGTGGCTCAGGTGGCATTGGTAGTACGGCTATTCAGTTAGCCAGTGCGCTGGGTTCAAAAGTGATAGCGACGACGGGACAGGATGAGAAGCGCGATTATTGCTTGAGCCTTGGTGCCGCTGAAGTCATCAACTATCGTACTCAAAACTTTGTTGAACCTGTGATGGCACTCACTCAAGATAAGGGCGTAAACGTGGTATTTGATATTGCGGGTGGCGATTTTATCAATCTCGACTTACAAGCCTTAGCGATGGACGGACGTATGGTGTCGGTAGCCATGCAACGGGGGCCTAAAGCCGAGGTCGAGATTTTCCGCCTGATGGCAAAACGTATCATGTGGACAGGGTCGACCCTAAGACCGCAGAGCGTGGAGGCCAAAGCAGCCATTGCCGCTGAATTATTTGAGAAAGTTTGGCCGTTGTTAAACGCCCATAAAATTGTCCCCAATATTTTTGCAACCTTTCCATTAGCACAGGCTGCTAAAGCCCATGCTTTGATGGAGTCGGGTGAGCACAGGGGCAAAGTAATACTGACTGTCATTTGAGCTAGGCATACTGGATTTTGCAGCGACATATTTGCTTTAAGTCGCTGCCATTCGAGTCAATCTAGAAGACATTCTGACATCATAGTGGCTTAGTCATTGTTCGGTAAATATGAGTTTGTAGCGCTGTAATTAAATCCTCATGGATAACCTTGATGGTTAACTTTACAGCAACCTCGAATTGTTAACGTTGATGACTCATCAAACACCATAGATATGATTGCTTTTTCTTGGGAATAAAACTTGCCGCGTCGATTTTTTAGACTAAAGTCGTTAATGATTAAACTTTTTGGGTACTTTGGCAGAAATTAATACGTAATTAGTGAAAATTTCATGGTATGAGGCATTGATTATCGGAAATATTCTGTAAAAATACCCAGTTGAAAACGTCAGAGACTTTCAGGCGCTATTCGTGGATCAAAGCAAGCGATGCTTCGCTTATTCAGGCTAAAAAACTCATGGTGTATGTGTTGATTTAAGGGTATTAGCATATATGTATAACACAGCAAAGAAACAGGTTTGGTATGGTGAGCTGAGAACATCGAAAGGCAACGCGATTGTCGTCCATGACAACCAGCTGCCCGATGCCTCCCCAGGACGTATCTACCTATACAATACCGATCGCGATGCGATCATTGAGTATGTGGAAGATATAGTCAAAGTGAACCTATACGACTTAGATGAGGCTGCGTTAAAAGCTGCTGAGGCTAAGTTTGGTGGTGCATGGAAGGCGGCAAGATCTCAATTTATGAGTAAACATCAAGCTCGCATTGACTTGAACAACGTGAAGGAAACTGCGCCTGTACGTAAGGCGAAGCCTGAAGTTGAACCAGAAGTCGAATCTGATGCCGTTGGCGTGGATTTTGACGATGATTGGGGCGATGATTTTGATGATTAACACAGTGTCGGCCTAAGGGCTAACACTGTGAGTGTAAGGAATAAAGTAGTGTTTATTTTATTCCTTATCGCTTTATTTATTCCCTTCTGCTAAACCGCGCTTTTCCTCGTTTTCTCAATTTTTATTGCGAATTGCTACGCATCGGTATCGAACTGATAACGACTGATGTGGTGATAAACCTTGCCTGGCATTAACCAAACGTCATCACCAAAGCGCTCGCCTTGGTTCGGTGAGTCTGGCAGCATCTGCGGCTCTAAACACACAGCATGATGTTGATTTAATACCTGTTGATTGCGACCTACTGTGCCATTTAAAAAATTAGCACAGTACAGCTGCACACTCGGTTGATTAGTATAAACCGTCATAGCACGACCGCTAATGGGGCTGCTTAAACAGCCAAAACGGGCGAGTGAGCCATCGGGATTATTCATCATATAACAGTGATCATAACCGCGAGTGCTTGCGAGTTCAGCGGCATGCAGCTTGTCACCTAAGCGTATTGGTTGACTTAAATCGAAAATCGACCCAGTTGTATCGGCAATCCCAGTGGGAACACTGACATCATTCATGGTGAGATAGCGCTTGGCATCGATTTGCATCAGATGCTCGTGATTGGTCTCTGAGCCATCGAGGTTGAAATAACTGTGCTGGGTGAGGCTTACGGGACAGGCTTTATCGACCGAGGCTAAGATTTCTACGTACAAATTATTGCCTGCGAGACGGTAATCCAGCTGAACTGTGCAATTACCGGGGAAGCCCATGTCGCCATCTGGGCTCATTAAGGTCAAACGCACACCATCGGGGAGTTGACCTAGTTGCCAGTTTTTACGATTAAACCCTTCACGGCCGCCGTGTAAACAGTTAGTCGCTTGGTTGACATCTAACTGATAATCATGACCTTGATAGTGCATTTTGCCGTTAGCGATGCGATTTGCAAAGCGGCCTGCAATGGCACCTAAATGAGCCGATTGGGTCAAGTAATCTTCGGCGCTATCACAACCTAAAACGATATTGGCACGTTCGCCGTGTTTATCAGGGGTCCACAGAGCGCGGATAATACCGCCTAAGCTGATGACTTCTAATGCGAGTATGCCATTGTCGATCCGAACCCGTTCGATTTCACCGCCGCGGGGATCGGTCCAAGGATCCAAAACACTGAAACGTACCATTTAGCTTCCCTCTGTGTTGAATATGCTCACTGCTTATTGTGTTAAATGAGTATGTTAACCCTATTATTTGCCATCAACAGCATAAAGTTCAGTGATGAATTCGTATGTTATCGACGGTGTAGTCATTCTATTAGGTTTTTTTTGATTTAAGTGCGGCTAAGTGCTTGTTCTAGCAAATTGCCTGTTCTGGCTAGTTATCTATGCGCCCTGCGCCAGCGCTGGCGGAACATAAATACACTGTGGCATCGATGGCGGTTTTTTCGAAGAATTCATGTTCAACGGCGGCAACAACAGCGTCAGTCAGTTCATGGTCGACCAAGGCGACCACGCAGCCGTCGGTCATGCGGATGCCACCACGTTCGCCGATCACTTGGCTTACAATTTCAACTAAAGTATCAAATTCGGGCAGTGTGACTTCAAAATCATCACGCAGTGAAGCATGGGATTCAGCCATTAAACGACTGAATTTTTGGATGTTATTTTGCTCTAAGGCGCGAGCAGCATTTTGAGTTCTTTGGTTCTCTGTGACGACGTGTTTCGCCCGGCGGTATAGCACTTCATCTAAATCGGCCTTTGCACTTTCTAGTTGGCGTAAATCGAGGTGACGCAGTGCATCTAAGCCAAAGTACTCTGCCGCTTGTGCACACTCAGTGCGACGTTGTTCGTTGGTCGCGGCTAAGCGTTGTTTCTCGATATGGGCATCTATGATGATAAGGCTTAGGTTTTCTGGAATGGGAATGGCTTCGCTATCGAGATCTAAGCAGTCAATCAGTAGTGCATGGTCTTGCTCACCCATGGCGCTGCACATTTGATCCATGATGCCACAGGCCGACTCAACATACCTGTGCTCACCGCGCTGTGCGAGTTGCGCCACCGCCATTGGGGATAAATGCAGTTGGCTGGTATCACTAATGGCTGTACCGAAGGCGACAACGAGTGCGCCCGAAGATGAAAGACCTGCGGCAAGTGGCACATCGCCCACAATGGCTAAGTCTAAGCCCTTGGCTAATAAGCCAGTTTGCGCCATAGCCGCAGTAAAACCTTTGAGGTAATTCACCCAGCCATCTTGCGGGTCCATGTCGTTTTCTTGGCCGAAAACCCACTCTTTAATTTGTCCGGGAAACGCATCGGCGACGGCTCGAAACTTAGTATCGTCACGGCGTTTTACCGCAATCACTGTATGAAAATTAATGGCTGCCGGGAGTACAAAACCGTCGTTGTAATCCGTGTATTCACCGATCAGATTGACGCGCCCAGGGGCTTGATATAAATCATCGGCTTTAGTGCCAAAGGTTTGGACAAATAACTTAGTGGCGCGCTGCGCAGGGTTTGACATGCTGTAAAAAATTCCAAAAAAGCTGAGCTAATTTCGTTACCGTCATCGATTTATATCACGACTGAGTCAGTGATGTAACTGAGATTTTTTGCTGAAATGGCGATAGGCTGCAATGAGTAAATCGATACTGGGATGAGGAGGCAAAATAGCGTATTGAGTGTTTTATCTAGTTAATTGATTTGTAAAGATTAGTCAGCATTTAGTTGGATGCCGCACAAACTAGCAGAGGATGTTACTGCTCGTTTGTGCGACCTGTTATGGCGTGATTTTAATTTAATGCAGCATTAGCAGGCCCTTAACTGCGTGGCTCCACATTAAGTTTAGGATCAGGCACTTGTACAGTATCTTCCGCTTGAACTGTGTTTTTCTCCGAGTTTTGCAATAGCTCGTAAATCACATGATCCACAAAACCGGCACCTGCGGCTTCGTACAGGTTGTACACACTGTGTACGCCAGATTCTCGAAGCGCCGCTGCATCGTCACTGTACTGCACAATTGCACTGATTTTGCCTTGATAATTCAGTTTTTTGAGTTGCTCAACTGCAAACATATTTCCCGCGTGGTGCGGCATGGCTAGCAGTACCAGTTCAAGATTAGGTGCTCTGTCGAGTTTCTCCCAAAAGTCGGTATCTGAGGCGTCACCTTGCACTACATTGCGACCCTTTGTTTTATGTAAGTCGACTAAGTCTTGCTTGTGTTCAATACCGAGAATTTCCCCATCAAATTGTTCCCTGAGTTCATCATAGGCACCGCTACCAATACGGCCCATGCCTAAGATTAAAAAGCGTGGATTGCCAATGGCTATAGGTCTGTCTTCTGGGTGTAACGGGCGTTTTTCGAGCTTGATTAAACGCTGCTGGAATCGCTGGTAGATATTACCGACGGTGGCGTTAAGTGGCGCGGCAAGTAAAAAACTGAAGCTTAATGCCACGGCGATGATCACTAGCCACTCAGGAGGTAACCAACCTTTATAGGTGGCTACTGCGGCGACGATTAAACCGAATTCACTGAAGTTACCTAGGTTAAACGAGCCCAACATAGAGGTACGTGAACGCAGTTTAAAGCGAGTCAGAATGTAAACAAACAGCAGGATTTTAAGTGGCACTAACAACACCAATAGCGCCGCGAGGACGATATCCGATACCGTAGGTAAGCCGTTGAGCCCTATGGTTAAGAAGAAGGCGACGAGGAAGAGTTCTTTAAAATAGAACAGGGATTTTGCCAGCTCGGAGGATTTTTTGTGGCCCGCCAACAAGATACCGATAATCAGTGCGCCGAGATCGGGTTTTAAACCAACAGATTCAAATAACCAAGCGCCAACCACGAGTGCCATAACTAGGCCGAAGAGCACTAAGAGTTCACCGTGGCCGACACGGTCGAACGCTTTATAGATGAGCGGTTTAGCCAGTGGCAGTAAGAGTAATGCAAAGGCCCATACCGAAGGTACATCGCCTTTAGAAATAGTTAAAAACAGTACGGCGAAGATATCCTGCATAATCAAGATACCAATAGCGACACGGCCGTAGAGGGATTGCACGTCGCCTTTATCTTCTAACACTTTGACCGCAAATACGGTGCTGGAGAAGCTTAACGCGAAGGCAATTAACGTCAGTTGTTCTAGGTTCAGACTCGTGAGTTGGCTTAAGCCCAGTAAGCCGAAGAGTTTCAGAATCGGCACAAAAATCACGATCGAGAGTACTAAGTGCACACTCGAACCCGCCCATACTTCGGCCTTGAACAGGCTACGAATATCGAGTTTTAACCCTATGGCGAATAACAGCAAAGTGACGCCTAGGCTGGCGAGTTCTTGCAGTAATGGCAGGCTTTCTTTATCTATTCCTAAGATGAACAGTACAAAGCCTGCCACTAAGTAGCCGATGAGCGGAGGGAGTCCTATACGGCTGACGAGCATGCCGCAGATGAGTGTAATAATGAGGATGCCTGGTTCCATGATGCTCCAATCTAAAAAGTCTAAAATTGTAAGTGATTGTATAAGAAATCTATGACACTTGGATAAAAAAGCGGACTTTTAATGAAAAAAGTCCGCTTTTTATTGGTGTTGCGGTAAATACACTTGGCTGTTAAAACACGCGCGAACTAAATCACTCCGCTGGTCTAAGCCTAAATCGTTACTATTTCACGAGATGATCTAAATGGGTGGCAAAATCTTTGGGGCCCATAAAACCAGTCACGCGTAAATCTTCCCTTTGCTCACCTTGTTCGTTAAACATCAACAGCGTAGGCAAACCGAGCACATTGTATTTTTCGAGTAAGGCCACATCGACCTTGTCACTTTTAGTCACATCCGCTTGTAGCAGTACGATTTTATTCATGCGGGCTAACACGTCGGCATCTTTAAAGGTGATGGCTTCGAACTCTTTACAGGCAACACACCAATCGGCGTACAGATCGAGCATCACAGGCTTACCTTGGGCGGTAGCGGCTGCAATTTCTTGCTCAAGATCTTCAATGGATTTAATGCGTTTAAAGCCATGGACTTCTTCGGTCGTCGCCACAGGGCCTACGGAATTGTTATTAAAACCAAAGTGTCCCATCACAGCTTGGAATCCGTAGGAGAAGCTCGCCAGTAGCGCCAGCGTTAATAGCACTGAACGGACAGTCTGTTTCCAGTTAAATTCACTGAGTTTGTTCTGATGCATCAAGTAGCCGGTGAAGCTTACGCCCCACAGTGACCAAAGCACATCGGATACTACGCCTGTCCAAATACGGCCAAGCATCACGATAGATACAGCGATCAGCAGGAATCCGAAGATAGTCTTGATGATGTCCATCCAAGCGCCGGCTCTCGGTAATAATTTACCGCCTGAGGTGCCGATAATCAGTAGTGGTAATCCCATACCCATACTGAGTACATACAGGGCTAAGAAACCTTGGAGTAGGTCGCCGGTTTGCGCCACATAAACGAGTGCACCCGACAGCGGCGCGGTAGTACAAGGTGATGCGACAAGGCCAGAAATCACGCCCATCAAGAACACACCAACTAAGTTGCCGCCTTTTTGATTATTCGAGACTGAGTTCATCTTCTCCTGCCAGCTCGATGGCAGTTTCAAATCGTATAGGCCAAACATAGATAAGCTGAGCACAAAGAACAAAATCGCGAGTACGACTAATACGGCAGGATGTTGTAATGCCGCTTGGTATTTTAGTCCCGCCGATGCAACCACTAACCCTAAGATAGAGTAAGTGATTGCCATGCCTTGGACGTAAGCCATGGACAAGGTAAAGGCTTTTGCGGTTGAGAGTTTTTGCCCTTGGCCGACAATAATACCCGACAAAATCGGATACATAGGGAATACGCAGGGCGTTAATGCCAGACCTACACCTAGACCAAAGAAAATCACTAAAGTCCAAATTAAGCTGTCGTTCGACAGCATTTGGCTCAGGGTATCTTGCTGAGTAATGGGTTGCGTATTGGCTTTATCGGCAGTGCTTGGCTCAGTGCTGGTTTGCTCAGTCGTCGTGGTTGATTCGGCGCCTGCAATTAAACCATCGTTGGCTGCAATCGCCTTTAAAACGACTTCATGCTTGGTCGGTGGATAACACAATTTACCCTCGGCACAACCCATAAAGGTCACTGTGAGTGTGGCATTTTCATCGGCCTGTTTTAAGCCAACGGGAATATCGACATAGGTATAATAGACTTCTTGCTTACCAAAATACTCATCTTCATGGGGCTTTCCCTTTGGTAGAGCGACCGTGCCTAACTCGGCACCATTGACGCTAAATTTAAGCTTGTCGCGGTACATATAGTAACCGTCGGCAATCACCCAATTGAGTTTGACCTGATTACCTTCTTGCTTGGAATCGAAGGCAAATGCTTGATCGACAGGCATCAATTCAGGCTCACCCTTCATGAAGTCGAATTTGTTACCGAAAACCCCTTCACTATGAGCTAAGGGCGCAAGAAGCAATAAAGAAGTGAAAATAAGGCTGAGTAGTTTTTTCATGGCTGAGTGTTGTCTTTTATCCAATCTAAGTAGGCTGGTAGCCCGTGGGTCACAGGCACGGCAATAATTTCGGGTACTTGATAAGGGTGAAGCCTAAGCACAAGTTGTTCTAACTCTGTATATCGACTTTGTAAACATTTAATCTGTAAGCTAAATTCTTGCTCTTCACAGATTTTTCCTTCCCAAGCATAAATTGAACGTATCGGGGCGGAAATCTGAACACAAGCGGCAATACGCGACTCAATTAAAGCTCGGGCCAAGGTATTGGCTTGTACTTCATCGGGGCAGGTTGTGCTAACCACTAAATACTGACGCTGCATGGTGTTAGGTATCGTCTCTTAAGAATCTTAAAGTTCGCTTAAGCCAACTCCGTTAGGCTACTTTACGTGTTTTAATGGTCTCATACATTAGCGGGTTAACAAAAGGGTGAGCTAAATATCAGTGTTTTGCTCCCTTACTTGGTCCTAATGGTTATCCTGACTTGAATTAAGACCGGATAACCCCCATTTAGTTTACAGAGATAGTCAGATAAACCTGAGGTCGGTATGTTTTTCATTATTTTTTTACTCTTTGTGCTGATCCCAGTAATAGAGCTGTCGGTGCTGATCCGTGTGGGTGAAGTGCTTGGCACTTGGACTACCATAGGTTTAGTGCTGTTTACCGCCGTGCTCGGGGTCTCTTTGGTTCGCAGCCAAGGCTTAAACACCTTAATGCAAGTACAACAAAAACTCGCCCGCGGTGAAGCACCGGGGCAAGAAATCGTTGAAGGTATGATGTTAGCAATGGCGGGCATCTTGCTCGTGATCCCCGGTTTTGTGACCGATGCCATTGGCCTATTATTCTTGACGCCATTAACCCGTCGCCCCATTGCTGCCTTGCTGTTCAAACGCATGCAGTTACGGGTTGTTGCCGGTTTACAGGGCACAATGCACGGTGGCTTTCAAGCGGGCCAAGGTCCCTTTGGGCCTAAGCCACAGGACCCATTTGGCCAAGTGCCATTTGATGATAGTGTGAAAAAAGACGGTAATGTGTTTGAGGGAGACTTTGAACATAAAGTCGATCCAAGTGATATCAAACCCGCTAGCCATCAACTCTCTGATAAAGCGCAGGACAAAGAACAGGATAAAGATCCTAAGACTTAGTATTAGTATTAGTATTAGTCTCGTATTGTCTTAGTCGCTTGTTGCGTTAGTTTGTTATTGGATTAACTCAGTTGATTATCGCGTTTATTCGCTTGAGTTTTCTCCCTAATATGCCTTAGATACCAGTGGCCCACTGAATCAATCTGACCTGTGCCGCTGGTTCACCTCCCCCGTAATAGCCATTTCACTTTTAAAAAAACTCCAATACTAATAACCCGCCCACTCAGGTATAAGAGTTAACATGATATTCAGAGAAAAGCTTTTTGATCGCATTCATGCGATAAAGTAAGTTATTTTTAAATCATGACTCTGTACCCAAGAGAAAAAGCAATATCAGTGCTGTTGTCCATGTTGAGTAGGTTTTCGACGATAGTAAATTCAATTGCACTGTTATTCAGATAATACCTATAGCCTAGAAATACTTCGTGAGAAGGTTTTGAAAAGTCATTATCTGTTTTGAGTAAACCTTCATAATGATGTAATTCAATAAGCCAACCATGGCGTCCCATTAAATACTCATAACCTAAAGATAACATTACAGCATGGTCTTTATAGTCTATTCCAGATAGACTTTCATCATTTCGTCTAAAGCTTATACCTGTTGTGGAGTAAAAATGATGCATTCCAGATGTATAGCTATAATTCAGCTGTAATGCTTGTTCAAAACGGTTATCTACAAATGGGCCAGAATTAACATGGTTGTAATATAAGCTGCCACCTATTGATAGACCATAATTATCCTCACTAAGCAATTGATATTCTAAATAGAAATTTAGGGCATTCGTTAGCGTATCGCCAGAAAGATCAGGTTGATTTATACCATTCTTTGAAAATATTTGGTTTTTGTCTTTGATTGTATTGTCGCGGCCATTTTGACCCACACCAAATGCATCATGAAACCAGATAGTGACCGAGTCAAGATGGTTATCCCCACTAAAACTCCACTTATAATTAGTATCAAACATCCATTTTTCAGTGAGTTGCCACTTTATTCCACCATTAAGAGAATTATGATAATAGTCAGCATAGTAATCGTCAGTTTCAGCCCATACACTTGCTACTGTTGCAGATCCGTATATCTCTTTTTTCCCTTCAGGCAGTGCAAATCCTGAACGAAGCAGAGGCGTTAAGCTACCCGCCTGTGTAGGTGATTGGGCATGCACACGAAGTGGCCCATAATGACTATAATTGATATTTTCTGCGAAAGTACTCGGTAAAAATATTACCGTATAAATTAGAGGTGCTCTAATAGTCACAAATAAAATTTTCTTTGCATATTTCATCGAAAACTCTTTTTTAGCTAATCTCTATTAAAAGCAATTTTTTGTAGGGAGGCTGATGTTATGTATAAATGACTGAAAATTTTCTATTTGAAGCAATAAAATTTTTGATTCGACAGCTTTCTAATTTATTTTAGAATTAAAAACTACAAAAAACATACCATAATAGTACAAGTGCGAGCCAGAATGACCTACAGATAAACGGGATTGTAGTGAGTATTAGTAAAGTGCTAATAACTGCCAGTAATATTGTCTGTTTACTCATTGCCTGGACGCTATCAAAGCGTAATTTCATGATATTTCTCAAACACAAATTAGTATTTCAACAAAGTAATAACATTATTTATGCTGTTAGTTATAGGTAGTGGTATTACAGATAACATTGTAAATGAATAATCGGCACTAAATATACCGCTGCCATTTACTCATGTAAATGTGTGTAACTGGTAATTGTCCCGTATTAGCGGTGAAAATATGGAACTGATAGTTCATGTTTTTAATTAATATATTTATTTATTAGTCATATTAGTTATCGTAATTAAAGATCAATCTCAGTTTGCCAAACTTGTCCATCTAATGGATGTGTTTGTTTAAATTGTCCCTCAAACCGTAATAGATCAAAAATGAAATGGCCAGCCAGCCCACTTGCATAGGGACTGACTGGCCGCGCCGGGAAGCGTTTTTGGATAAAATGCGGAGCAGGTTAGTTGGGTGATTGACCTCCTGTTGCCGTCGCTTTGATATTGAATACTAGGCTGTACATCACTGGCAGTACGATGAGCGTCAGCAGAGAAGCGAAGCCTAGACCGAAAATAATCGTAATCGCCATAGAACCGAAAAACGCGTCGGGGATCAGCGGTATCATCCCGAGCATAGTGGTTATCGCGGCCATCATCACTGGACGAACACGGCTGACACAGGAGTCGATTAAGGCAAAATAGGCTGGTTTACCTTCACTGAGCTCGAGGTTGATCTGATCGACCAAGACAATACCGTTTTTAATCACCATGCCCGACAAACTCAGTAATCCGAGTAGTGCCATAAAGCTGAAGGGCGCATCGAACAACAAGAGTCCCGCTGAAACCCCAATCAAGGCCAGTGGCACAGTAAACCAGATCACTAAGGGCTGACGCACTGAGTTGAACAAGAATACGGTAATCAAAAACATCGCCAGATAACCTAAGGGAATTGAGCTAAATACCGACGCTTGTGCTTCACCTGCGGTTTCAAATTCACCGCCCCATTCCAAGCGGTAACCCGCGGGCAAGCTGATCGCTTCGACTTGGTCTTTGATTTTGCGCAGTACAGAATCGGCGGTTTCATTGCTACCAAGCTTAGGATCGGCCATTACTGCGAGCATGCGCATGCGATCGCGGCGCATCACCAGCGGATTTTCCCACTCAGTGTTGAAGCTACTGACTACTTGGGTGGCGGGCACAAAGGTATTGTGTTCGCTGCTCCAAATTTGCAGCTTCCACAGGCTGTCCGCTTGCAAACGTTCTTCGGCGGGCGCTCTGGCGACGATGGGCAGCAAGTGGCTGGTTTCTCGGTATAAACCTATTTGCTTACCGCTAAAGTTAACCAATAGGGCATTGTCGAGATCTTGCTTGCTGATGCCTGTTTCGCGCGCTTGGGCATTTTCCAGTTGCGGACGGATCAGCGGCACCTGATTACGCCAGTTGTGGCGTATACCATCCATGCTCGGCTCTGCGTGGAAAATCGCCTCGGCTTGAGCACCTAAAGCGCGCAGCACTTCAGGGTTATCACCGTAAAAGCGTGCCTCAATTTTGGCGGCGGGCGAAGGGCCGTTCTCCATGTTTTTTAAACGATATTGTGCCTGCGGGAAACGTTGATTTAACAAGGTTTCTAATTCTGGCATATAGGCTTTAACTGCGTCTAAATCCTGCATTTCTACAATCAACTGGGCAAAGGCGGGATAGCCTTTTTCTGGCTGATAGGGCAGTACGAAGCGCTGCGAACCTTGGCCAATAACGGTTGTTAAGTGTTTTAGCCCAACGTCTTTTTGCTCGTCCAGCGCAAGCATTAACTTCTCGATATCAGCGGTAAAACGCTCGGTCGCCTTGATGTCAGTCCCCTCTGGCATCCAGATATCCACAAAGAAAATCGGCGTGTTAGAAGCAGGAAAGAACACATTTTTGATATGACCAAAGCCCACCACAGCGCTGAAAAGCATAGCGATAACCAGCAGTATGCTCACCAGTCTAAAGCGCAGCGCTATAATTAAGCTTGTGCGATATAAGCTGAAGAACCAGCCCTTGTAGGGATCTTGGGCTTCTTCATCGCTCGGCGCATCTTTAAATAACAGATGACAGAAAAACGGCGTGAGTGTGATGGCCGTGATCCAGCTGATAAACAGTGAAATCATCAACACTTGGAATAAAGAACGGCAGAACTCACCGGCGGCATTTTGTGATAAGCCAATGGGGGCAAAGGCAATAATGGCAATCACAGTCGCGCCCAATAACGGCCACTGGGTTTGGGACACTATCTGTTTGGCCGCTTCCAAACGGGTCTTACCGCGACGGATACCAATTAAAATGCCTTCAGTAACGACAATGGCGTTATCGACCAACATACCAAGGGCAATAATGAGTGCGCCGAGGGAGATGAGTTGTAGCTCAATCCCGAGCACTTTCATCACGATAAAAGTACCTAGAATCGTCAGCAGTAAGATCAGGCCCATCAACAGGCCTGAGCGCAATCCCATAAACAGCAGAAGCACGGCGATCACTATGGCAATGGATTCCATTAGGTTGATTAAGAAGCCGTTAACTGTCTCATCTACCGCCTGACTCTGATTATAAACCGTCGCTAAATTCATGCCGATTGGGCGTTGTGATTCAAGCTCGGCTAAACGGTCACTGACCTTTTGCCCGATTTCGACTACATTCACACCGCTAGAGAAAGAAATCCCCAGCGATAATGCTGCTTCACCTTTATTGTGATAAAGCACGTTAGGGGTTTCGTCATAATCCCTTTCAATATTAGCAATGTCGCCAAGGTAAATCAGCTCAGAGCTACCCGGAGGGCTGACGATCAAACGCGCGAGATCCTGCACATTGCTAAATTCGCCCGTGGGATGAATGCGGATACGGTTATCGCCAATCACTAAGCTGCCCGCGTTAGAGACGACGTTTTGATTGTTCACTAAACCATAGATATAGCTCTGATCTAACCCCAGTGCCGACAGCTTTTGCTGGGAGATTTCAATCACGACTTGCTCGGTGACGTTGCCAGCAACAGAAACCTTTTTTACTCCAGGTACTAGCACTAGCTCGCGGCGCAGATAGTCGGCGTAATTGCTCAACTCGCGGTTGCTGTAATCAGGTCCCGAAAGGTTAAATAAAATGCCATACACATCGCCAAAGTCGTCCATCACCTGTGGCATTGCTGTGCCCGGCGGCAAGTTTCCCGCAGCATCATTAACTTTACGACGCACTTCATCCCACACCTGCGGCAGGCTGGTTTTATCGTAACTTTCTTTAATCTCGATTTGGATTTGTGATAAACCCGCACTATTAATTGAAGTCACATGCTTAATGGCGTCGAGTTGCTGCAGGGCATCTTCGAGCGGTAATGTCACTTCTTCTTCAACTTGCTCAGGCGATGCACCGGGATAAGCCGTGATCACTAAAGCTTCTTTAATGGTAAATTCGGGGAATTCTAGTTGCCCCAAACCGGTAAAACTGACGCTACCACCCACGAGTAGTAGCAACACAAACATCCAACTGATGACTTTGTGGCGTATCGAATACTCTGCAATGTTCATCAATTACACCCCACGCTGCCAGCGTAGTGGTTTGACTTTCATGCCATCGGATAATTGAGACACTCCAGCGCTGACGATGAGATCGCCCTTGTTGACGCCCGTTAAAATCTCAACACCTTGATTACTCACGCGTCCTAACGTCACCATCGTCGGTTTTACTTCACCCGATTGCGCTTGATAAATCCACACTTGCACTTGGCCATCTTGGTCGCGCTTATCGATAGCGGTCACTGGCACTACCGTTGACGCGAGGGCACTAGGATCTTTGACTAAGGCTAAGGTCAACTCGGCACTCATTCCTGGAAGTAACTGAATATCTTGAGGTTGAGGTAACGAAAACACCACTTCATAGGCTTGGGTACCCGGTGTGACTTGAGTCGAGTATTCTTTAAATTTGGCATCGAAACTTTGCTCGGGGAAGGCACTAAAACGCACTTTAGCTGCAAAGTGAGCTTGATCGGTATATTGTTTCAAACCCGCCGCCATCGACTCGGGAACTTGAATGCTAATATCGAGCAAATTATTGTTTTGTAATGTTAATACCCCTTGGTTTGCTTGCACTATTTGGTGGTTATCCACTAAACGTTTGGCGACTGTACCGCTAAAAGGCGCCGTTAAACGGGTGTAACTCAGTTGATCGCGTGCAGCGGCTAAGGCGGCGGTGGCCGATTTGAGTTGCGCTTGAGTGCTATCAAACTCAGATTGTGAAATCAGCTTGCGATTGAGTAGCTCAACTTTACGTTTAAAGTCAGCGGCTAACAGTTCATGCTCCGCCTCGCGGGTCATTAAATTATTGTGGGCGTCCCTGTCATCAAGTTTTGCGAGTAAGCTACCTTGAGTGACTCTTTGCCCTTCAACTAATGCCAATTCTGTTAATTGTCCTGAAATGCGGAACGATAATTCTGCGCGACTATTGGCGGCAACGCGGGCTGGAAATGTTCTGAAATCTCCGTCTTCTACATTGAGTACTTCAAACAGTTTAACCGGACGAATTGTTGCCACTTGCACTGAACTTTCCGCAGGCGAACAACCACTGATCAGGGCTGGAAGCAGCATTGTCAGCGGCAAGAGTCGATATAATTTCATGGTGGAGATTTCCTAGTTAACAAATTGTCAGCATTTCTGAGCGCGAAGATACCAGCTAAATTAGTTGCAATAAACGGGATAATTTGGGAATATCAGTCCCACATAATGAGATTGAACTTAAGGTCAAAATGAAGACAGAGGACTTAGCGTTATTCCACCGAATTGCTGAAACCGGTAGTTTGATTGAAGCGGCGGATTTACTTAACTTACCTAAATCGACTGTGAGTCGGCGTTTGCAAGCCTTGGAAGATGAGCTGAACATTAAATTGTTTCACCGTCAGAGCCGCTCTATGACGCTCACTTCTGCGGGCAGTCATTTTTACCAGCGCTCGCAGAATATTTTGGCTCAGCTCGACGAAACCCTATTCGAAATGACCAATGACGATGCTGAGATTAGCGGGCATTTGCGTATTCAAATGTTCCCCATCCACAGCATGAAAATCTTGATGCAAGCCATTTTCCGCTTTATGGATATGCACCCTAAACTCACCTTAGAAGTCATCAGCAGTTCAGAATCCGTTGATATGGTGAAACATAATCTCGATGTGGCCTTTGTGGTCGAGCCTGCGTTGGATACCTTAGATTTAGTGGTGCGGCCAATTTTTACCACTGACTTACGTTTTTACGCCAGTCCGCAATATTTAGCGGCACACGGTACACCTAAAACACCGAAAGAGATTGAAGCGCATAATGTGTCTATGTTCCGTTTATCCAACGGCAAAATTTTTAATGAGTTATTTATCGGTTCAGAACAAGAGGTGAGAGTCAGAGGCAATTTCTGCTCCAACAGTATTGAAGTGGCGGTTGAGTTTGGATTGCAAGGACGCGGTATCGTGTATGCACCTTCTGAAGTCGTTGCCGAATATGTGGAAACTGGTGAGTTAGTGACCTTATTACCTGAAATCCAACCCCACCAAGGCGAGTGCTTCTTAGCTTATCCATCAAGACGTTACGTAAGTTTAGCCAGTCGGCGCTTTATCGACTATATAATGCAAGAGTTAGTGCCAGACGGCGTGCCGACTAATATGAGTGAGCAAGGCCCACGTCGATCCTGCAAAGCCTCTACGGGAGCGTTTTCAGACGATGTGTTGCGCTTTCCCGTTAAAAAATCAAGCTAGTTTACCCCTCGCTAATGGCGTTTGCGGTCGTGATCTTTGTGGGCTCACAGATCCGCTGCGCCAGCCAGTAACAGGCAATTCCCATCAAAATATTGGTCACAGGTAGCGCGAGCAGCAGGCCCTTAACGTCACCTATATACGATCCCAAGGCTGCTAGCGGCAGCATGAGCAGTACTAAGCGGCACAGATTGATGACTAATGAACTCATAGGCCTGTGGTAGGCATTGAGCGAGGTCGCGACAATAATCACTATACCCAAAGGTCCGTAGGCGCAGGGCAGCACTAAGATATAAAAACTAAGCCATTCGATAACCTGTGGATCGGTACTGAATAAATGCGCGATAGGCTCGGCTAAAAAGATCAGTGGGATATAGAGTAAGGTTTGGAAAATAAAGATAAATTTTATCGATAATAGTAGGGCTTCTTTCGCTCTGTGTGGCTGTCCTGCCCCTAAGTTTTGCGCAATAAAGGGCATTAAACTCGACGACAGTGCCATCACTACTATTAATAGCACTGACTCTAACCGAGTACCGGCACCAAAGGCTGCCACGGCGCTGTGATCGATATGCGCCAACATGGCCATAATAATGGCATTGGCTAGTGGATTGATTAAATTCATCAAGGCGGCGGGTTGTGCTATATGGGCTAATTTGCTCCAGTTCGCGCGCATTCTGTCTATGTCAAAGGCGGCCCATTCGAGCATTTTGCGCCTGACAATCAACAAATATCCCGACAAAGATAAGGCAATCAACCAAGCGAACAGGGTTGCAATTGCGGCGCCTTGGATTTCTAAACGTGGAAATGGCCCAATACCAAAAATCAGTAACGGATCGAGGATAAGATTGATGAGTGCCGCCAGCGCCATGATCATCGCCGGCGAGCGGGTGTCGCCAGTGGAACGTAAGCCTTGATTGCCTACCATCAACAATACCAGCAGCGGTGCGCTGACATACCAGTAAATCATATAGTCGTGGATCAGCGGCAAGCTGTCATCGTTTGCCCCGAGTAAGCGAAACAATGGCGTAATAAAAATGCTACCCAGTGCGGCTAAACTGGCGATCAAGACAAAGGTGAGCAATAAGGCATCATGCAAGAACACTTTGGCCTTGTGGGCATTACCCGAACCGATAAGTCGACCTAAATTGGTCGAGACTCCAGCACCAATACCAATGGCGATGCTAGAGATCACTAAGGTCACCGGAAAGGTAAAACTGATGGCGGCTAAGGCTTCGGTGCCCAATTGGCTGATAAAAAAAGTGTCAGCGAGGCTGAAACCTAGAATGGTCATAATGCCAATTAAGTTGGGGAGGCTCATGTTGAGCAGTACACGACCAATTGGCGCGGTGAGCAGCCCGTGTCTGTCTTTCATGGAAAAATAGTGCCTTGTTAGCGAGCGGAGGCGAGATTCTAGCAGGATTGTGCGGACTTGAAAAAACCGACATCAAAAAATTGAAGTTTTTTTTGTAAATGCCCTTGGATCTCGACACTGTCAGCCCCATATCTCAGACAGCAAAAGAGCAGACTAAGGTGTCTGTTTTTTTAATCACAAATAGGCTCGATTGTAGGGCATCAAATCATTAGGAGAGTTCATAGATGAATATTCGTCCATTACATGACCGCGTAATCGTTAAGCGTCTAGAAGTTGAATCAACATCAGCGGGTGGCATAGTACTGACCGGTAGCGCCGCTGAAAAATCAACTCGCGGTGAAATCCTTGCTGTGGGCAATGGCCGTATTTTAGAAAATGGCACAGTTAAGCCACTGGATGTCAAAGTGGGTGACGTGGTGATCTTCAACGAAGGTTACGGCGTTAAGAAAGAAAAAATCGACGGTCAAGAAGTCTTGATCCTGTCGGAAGCTGACCTGATGGCAGTAGTGGGTTAATCCTCAGCATCAATTCGACATTCCAATTAATCATTAAAAATTTAAAGGATAATCAAGATGGCAGCTAAAGAAGTTGTATTTGGTAATGACGCTCGCGTAAGAATGCTGGCTGGCGTAAACATTCTCGCAAACGCAGTTAAAGTGACCTTAGGCCCTAAAGGCCGTAACGTGGTATTAGACAAGAGCTTCGGCTCACCACTGATCACTAAAGACGGTGTTTCTGTTGCCAAAGAAATCGAGTTAGAAGACAAATTCGAAAACATGGGCGCGCAAATGGTGAAAGAAGTTGCTTCTAAAGCCAACGACGCCGCCGGTGATGGTACTACGACTGCAACTGTACTGGCTCAAGCCATTGTAGTTGAAGGCTTAAAAGCCGTTGCAGCCGGTATGAACCCAATGGATCTGAAGCGCGGTATCGACAAAGCCGTTATCGCAGCTGTTGCTGAATTAAAAGCCTTATCACAACCTTGTGCAGATTCAAAAGCGATTGCACAAGTTGCGACTATCTCTGCAAACTCTGACGAATCTATCGGCGAAATCATCGCAACTGCGATGGAAAAAGTCGGCAAAGAAGGCGTGATCACAGTTGAAGAAGGCCAAGCGTTAGAAAACGAATTGGACGTAGTAGAAGGTATGCAGTTTGACCGTGGCTACCTATCTCCATACTTCATCAACAAGCCAGAAACGGGCAGTGTTGAATTAGATCACCCATTCGTACTGTTAGTAGACAAGAAAATCTCTAACATTCGTGAACTGTTACCTATCCTTGAAGGTCTGGCAAAAACCGGTAAGCCATTGCTTATCGTTGCTGAAGACGTTGAAGGCGAAGCATTAGCAACATTAGTTGTGAACAACATGCGCGGTATCGTGAAAGTGGCTGCTGTTAAAGCACCTGGCTTTGGTGATCGTCGTAAGGCAATGCTGCAAGACGTAGCAATTCTGACTGGCGGTACTGTAATTGCTGAAGAAATCGGCCTAGAGCTTGAAAAAGCAACCCTAGAAGATTTAGGTACAGCTAAGCGTGTTGTGATCACCAAAGACAACACCACCATCATCGATGGTAACGGTGAGCAAACACAAATTGCTGCTCGTGTAAGCCAAATCAAACAACAAGTTGAAGAATCAACTTCAGACTACGACAAAGAAAAACTGCAAGAGCGTATGGCTAAACTAGCTGGCGGTGTAGCAGTCATCAAAGTTGGCGCAGCGACTGAAGTTGAAATGAAAGAGAAAAAAGCCCGCGTTGAAGATGCTCTGCATGCAACTCGCGCTGCGGTAGAAGAAGGCGTGGTTCCTGGCGGCGGTGTTGCTCTGGTTCGCGTAGCTTCTAAGATCGCTGACGTTGAAGTATTAAACGAAGACCAAAAACACGGTGTGGTTATCGCACTGCGTGCAATGGAAGCGCCACTGCGTCAAATCGCCACTAACGCGGGTGAAGAAGCGTCAGTTGTTGCTAACACTGTGAAGAACGGCAGCGGTAACTTCGGTTATAACGCCGGTAATGACACTTACGGTGACATGTTAGAAATGGGTATCCTTGACCCAACTAAAGTGACCCGTTGTGCATTGCAATTTGCGGCATCAATCGCAGGTCTGATGATCACTACAGAAGCTATGGTTGCTGAAATTCCACAAAATGCTAGCCAAGATATGGGCGGTATGGGGGGGATGGGCGGAATGGGTGGCATGATGTAATCTGCCTCGCCGCAGATTGACCAAGGTGGTTGTCTTGGTCTCTCTGAGACCGAAACAAAACCCCAATTCGGGATACCGAATTGGGGTTTTGTTTTTCGCGCTTACTGCGCCAGAGTGATTGGTTATCTCTTTTGAATTTTGTGCTGCGGTTTAGATTGGTTTTGGATTTGTGAATCCAAGCTGGAACAAGAGTTAAATCAAAGTCGTGGGGCTTCACCCCACACCCGACCAAGGAGGACTGCTCGTCCTATCCTCCTTGGATTCTCCAAGACGCCCCTAGCGAAGTTATATGCATTGATGACTAGCCTTGGTCTTATGGATAAATAGCTATCGCTTCCGAAGGCAACGTCCCTGTACCTACGGAAGCTAGCCGGACATCCATGTCCGGACTCACGCAATTTATTCCAACGCCCTTCAGCAACTTCGCAGGGGAGCGTGAACTTCTGTAGTCTCGGTATCGGCTGTTAATCTCAAAAGAGTTATGCCTGTCCTATCTTCGTTTGTTCAAGGCTACTTTCTGTTATTCTTTACTTCCTCAAAAAATACCGCCAAATCTTCGATGTCTTGATTTAGTTCATCAATGTCAGGCATAGGAACTACACCAGCATTAGCTGGGTTATCATGGGCATCTAGGAAACCACAACACTTGTCATAGAGGGCTGTAATAAAAACTATTTCTGGCTCGCTTACTTTTAGTAGCTTAGCGATCATTGTTACTCGAACATCCCTACTGAATCGTTGGACAATATCACCAATCAACCATTCCTCAATGAGTCGCTCTAAAGTGGTTCGCAGCTTCCCATAGACGTACCTTGCTTTCTCTTTATATTCTTCCTCTATGAAGTTCTCAAAATCTTTGCAGTATTTTCTTACATCAACAACTTGTTGGCGTAGGAACTTTATCCGGTCTTTTGTGGACATTGCATCCCATGGTAAACGACCTACAGGGAAACCAGAATAGGAGCCTTTTTGAGCAATATGCACTAAGTTAAACGAAGTCTCTGGTGCAGCTTCCCTCAACATGACTAAAAATGGTAAATCGTGAGTTAGCACAATCACTTGACGGTGTAGGGATTCCTTGGCTATTCGTTTTGCAAACAACCTACGCCACTTGTGATCTAGTGAGTTTACTGGGTCATCAAAGATAATTGCTGACTTACGACTATCAATTGTTAACTCGGACATAAAGCCTGCCAAAGCAATACATTTTTGCTCACCTTCACTGGCAATATCTGAGATTTGTGTAGAGGCAATATTCGAAATAGCTAGCTTCAATTTCTGTTCCCCTGCCGAACCACGAGTCTTAGTTTCGACAGAAAAAGCTTTAAAACCTAGTGCAGATAACTCGCTTTCAAACACACCTTTTAACTGACCAATTGCACCTGCATTACTCAACACTGATGTAAATGAAGTTATTTTCGTAAGTACAACACTACCTAGAGCATTTTGAAAAATCTGAAAAGTATGCAGTCTGTTGATTTCATTTAAGACTAATTGCTTCTGTTGGTGTATTGTTTGCCGATCTACTAACTCCAATAGTCTTGAATTCATTTCTGCGAGTGACTTAGCTAAAGATCCATCATCAGCCACACTTTCAATCTTAGCTTTGAGAGAGTCCAACTGAGCTTTCAGCCAGTTTGGAACACTAAGGATTAATGATGGATGGATAAAGCATGGATTGGTTGCTAGGACAGCTTGTTTGCGATTGATTAATTGTCCCATTAGTTCACCTAAAGCATTCATAACCTCAGGTTTAACGGCTTCAATTTCAGTTAGAATTCCAGAAAAAGGCGATAAATCGAAAGACAGGTTTTCAATAAAATTTATTCGAGCTTGATATGCTTGGGTTGCTTTCTGAGCTTCAACTTGAGAGTGATCTTGTATGTACTTGTGGAACGCCTTCATACGCTCAGCTGTTGCAGTATCTATAGCCTGCAAACAAGTCGGGCAATTCTCACCTGTAGCAGGAGGGAAGGCACCATTTTGACTAGTTATAAAGCCTTCAACATGCCTCCACATCTGTTTCCAAACCTCGGTACCAATTCCCCCAATAGGTAAACCTGTAAGAGTCGTTTGTCTTATGGCTTCAGCTGCTGCGACTTTGGATTTCTGTTCATCATACAATCGTCCTATTTCGCTCAAGCTACCGTCACTAAGCTGAGATACCAAATTATTAATAAATTTATATAGTGGTTCTCGATGACCGTACTTCCCTGCTAGCTCCTTTTTCAATTGATCTGGTGTCTTGCCTGTTAACTCGAAGATCTCTAGCTTCAAGGGTTCTATTTGAGCTATTTCTTCATCTGTTGCACAGTGGGAGTCTAAAGTTGTAGTTGATTCTGCAATCGGCAAATTATTTAGTGATTGTAAAAACGCATTTACTTTAGTCGATGGGTTATATCCAAATATTGGGTGCGGTGCTGAATGATGTTTCTGTTCATCTAAAAGTCTTCTTTTCACTTCAAGACAAACACTTACTAGTTCATCAAGTAACTTGAGTTCTGCTGGTTTGTACTCAACGCGATCTTCTTTGGAAATATAATGTACTGCTGACTTCGAATCGAAAATACGAATGGACTTTAACTCTGGGCTATCCTCTCCATCCTTTTCCCATATATAAGGGATCGGCTCTCCACCTGCTGAGCTAAAACACAGTGTGGCTTGAGGATTTTCAGTCGATGGCTTGAAAATATTCGTCAGGATATTAGGGACATCGCCACGAGTTAGACACGCGCTTTTTAGGATTTTTGCATAACTAGATTTACCCGCACCATTGTCCCCATAGACGACTGTTAAACCATTAGGGGCGAAGTTTAGGGTTTGGCCTGGTACAAGAGATGAAACGTTCCGAACCATACCTAGGGAAAGTAAATTTATAGAGTGTTCTTCAACATCGAACCCCATTACTTTTACTGGTGATATATTTGCTGTATAGATCTGATCTTTTAGTAAGAGTCCAAATTCCATTTTTGCAAGGTTATATAAGACATCAACAAATTCAGGTTTGATCTCTCCATGGCCTAAAGCTATGCGAATAGCGTGACGCCACCAAAGCGGTCTACCATCCTGATTAACCCATTCAACGACCTTTGCTACTTGTGACATAACGATATCCTATTTCATTAGCTTAAATTTGGTAACGGCAGCAGTCTTTAATGGTTGTTACTTGGTTCAATAAATGTAGGGCTTGTTTCGTCGGTATTTCCTTTGCGCTCAGCCCATTTATTTCCCACTTTTCTTTGCGCGCTTTATGTCTCTGACCAAAACCATTGATTTATTCGGTTTTCGTATTTCGAAGAGATCTATAGCCGCGAATAGATCTACAAGCTTTTTGAAACCATAGTTTCTTTGGTCGAAAGAGCTGTGGTTAGATATATGAGCGCCTATTGGACCGAGTTGCGCCCAACCATTTTCTTCTTCGGTTGCTTCAATCGCTTGACGCAACATATTGAGTAGTTTGGTGTCACTTTTTAAATTACATTTTTGCGGTGTCGCGGTTTTGGGCTGAGCTTGCTCGGTTTTACTAATTGAGTCTGGTGTAGTTGGTGGCGGCTGAGTGACTTCTGATATCACTTCAATTTCTTCTGCGACAACTACAGGTTCTGCGTCGAGGTAGAGGAAGCGAGAGCAGCTATTCACAAAAGCGGCTGGTGCTTTACGTTCTCCGAAACCAAAAACGGTTTTACCGTCGGCTAAGGCTCTGGTCACAAGGGGAGTAAAGTCGCAATCCGAAGATATTAAGCAAATGATGTCTATATCTTTAGTGTAAAGAATATCCATAGCATCAATAACTAAAGCAATATCGCTGGCATTTTTACCTTTGGTTAAATCGAATTGTTGAATAGGCTGAATGGCATATTCATGCAGGATATCTTCCCAAGGCTTTAGATTCGGGCTTTTCCAGTTACCATAAGCCTTTCGAATACTGATTAATCCGTGTTTTGCAAGCTCAGCGAGTACCACATCAAACTTCTTGGCTGGCGCGTTATCTGCATCAATGAACACCGCAATTTTTTCTTTATTCTGCATTTTAACTCCAACGAATGTGGTTATGCTTTACCTGTTTTTAAGGATGAGAAGTAGTACCCGCAGATGGAGCCAATTATTGCACTTGAAAAAGCAAGAAGTTCGGTGAAGTACTTGTTTTCAAATAGGGCGGCTAGGCTGATGATTGTGAGTAAGACCATCACTAGCATGATTGCTAAGATTGGCGCAGTCCTCTTATTAATTCGTTCAGTTAGAGGTTCGGCTTTTCCAATTCCACCGCAAGAACCACATATCAGTCCAAATTGATTTCTTCTTCGCCAAATAGGTAATTCGTTTAGTTTTGCGCAGCGTTCACATGAACTGTTATTGATTCCATTGGAACAAGTTCCTGTTCCTGAACAATGTTTACAATCATAAAGATTGACCATGACATCTTGCATTTATGTTCCTTCATAAATTTTGGGGTATTAGGGACAGGTCTGTGATGGTGGCTTTATCTTAGGATTGAAGCACGCTACCGCCCATGGCACTTGCTACCAGACCGCAAATACAGACAATAAATTTTAATAAAAACAATAATAAAGCTATCAGTCTGTGGTTTGTAAAACCTTAAACGGAATCACAATTAGTTCAGAGGGGGAGCATCTTTAAGGAGAGGTATAGAAAGCTTTTCCTTGCCTTGTTCGCTTTTCTAGAGCGGATCTTCCCTGACTCATTTGTATATCGCCATATTTTATTAGCGAGATTTTCGCTAACACCAGACTAGCGTTGATTGATTAAGTAATTGCTTAAGTGTTGTTTATCAATCAAAAATTTAAACTAGCGTACAGCATATGGTGAATCGCAACAATAGTGAGTTGTTGCCCAGTAAACCAAAGACGGAATATGCATCTTTTTATCAAATAGCACGCAACACCAAAGCGATAGACGTTAATCTAACGAGCCATCCATTGTTAAATTTGCAGAGTGTATGCTTGTAAAAAGGCATACAGATAACTGGAGAGTTGGTTGGATTAAGCATTGGCATGTAAGTGACCGTTGACGGCATGGCCGCTCTTTCACATCCATGAAAATTTAATGGGCCACCCATTGTTAAATTTTAAAAAAGGGATGGTGGGTATAATTCTGTTTGCTTTGCATGACTCGCAAGCAACACCAAATATAAAAGAGATACACCTTCCCCTGCGAAGTTGTCGAAATACGCAGATAAAAATGCCGTGGCGACATCATGGATGATGGCGCAGGCTCGGGGGGACAGGGATGTCCCATCTGAGCCGTTAGGCAATTTTTATTGGAGTATGAGACCAGTAACTAATGCATGTAACTTCGCTAGGGGCGTCTTGGAGAATCCAAGGGCGAAGGCCAACGGCCGTTTTGAGCGCGAGATAGGGATATCGAGCTGGTAGTTTAACATGGACGTTTTTGATAGGACGAGCAGTCCTCCTTGGTCGGGTGTGGGGTGAAGCCCCACGATCTTGATTTACTTTGGCTGTTAAGCCGCAAACGAGCAGTAAAAGAGTCTGCCAATCTTTGATAAGAACGAAAGCGAGGACTGACACATTTCTTTCTGAGTTATTTATAAGAAAAATATAGGTATCTTTGAGTATTCCAAGCTTCTATCACTTGACCATTGGGGCATATAAAAATGGCAGTCTTACGAGTGATAGATTGGAGACTATCCTAATGATAAATTGGTTGAATACTAATATATTGGCAGACATTTAAGCTGAACAAAAATAGTGGGTTAAGCTCTTATTCTCAATTACAATGCACTATTTTCATTCGCTAAATGCGGCATTAAACGAGCAGGAAACCCAGTATGAATATCCCAATGATTACCGCGCTTCAGAGTGCTATTACCGAAGCGCTCGCGAGTATACCAACCGCTGAGGCGGAGCAGATCTATGCATTGTCTTTCTATATCAACAACGAATATGACGATCCCCGTCTACCTACGCTGACAGTCGGCTATAACACAGTCGATGAGTGGCATGCCTCGATTCCAAAGGCTTCTAGCTCTGACGAAGCAAAATGGAACTATGCCTTCTGGCTTCAAAACGAACTCCTCGTCTTTGGGGATTCTGACTCTCAGACTGCGGATATCTTAGCTCGCTGGGTGGCCGATCTCGGTCTCGGGTACAGTGATGCGGAGGAAGATGTCGATTTTGAGCGCTGCCTTGAGCTTGGTCAGGAGATAACCGAGCAATTTGTTGCCGCAGTATGCGTTGTCGCTTCTACACTCCATTCCAACTTAACCGTTAGTCGCGTTTTTGGTCGTTCGGTACCCATCATAGTTCACGAGCTCGAGTACTATAACGAGATCGCAGATCAGACAGAGGCCTGTAACCCTCCCAGACTCGCCGAAGAGTTCGTTTCTTGGGTGCGCTCAATCTAACGTTAGTTATCAGTTATAGGTGGTAAGGATATAGGGCAGATTGGTTGGTGGCGGTTCAATAAGTCTAATTACAGATCTTAATCACATAGCTTAATCACATAGCTTAATCACATAACAAAAAGGATGCATCGATGAACGAAGAGCAATACGAGAAGGGGCTTGAGGTGCGTCGTGCTGTTATGGGCGATAGCTATGTGGATAAGGCGCTCAATAGTGCGACGGATTTTACCCAGCCGCTGCAAGATTTAGTTACGGCCAATTGCTGGGGTGAGGTTTGGGTGCGTGATGCTATCTCAAGGCAAACGCGCAGTTTGATTACCATAGCGACGCTGGCGGCATTAAAGGCGCCGACTGAGTTAAAGGGCCATGTGCGGGGCGCGCTAAACAATGGCTGCTCGGTTGAAGAGATCCAAGAAGTCTTACTGCATTGCACCGTTTACTGCGGTATGCCTGCGGGGATTGAAGCTTTTCGAGCGGCAAAAGAGGCGATTGAGGAGTGGCAGGCGCAAAACAGTTAGTTCACTTGGTACTGATCATTTTGAGCGTCAATGGCTGTGAGGTTTAGTGTTTTTAACATTCGCTAGGGGAGCTGAGTTACGCGGATTCCCCTAGCGCATGATGGCTACAAACTTGAACAGTCTGCGCTTATTTTTGCAGTTGGGCTTTTGCGGCTTCTACTTTTGAGAAATCCAAACCGAGTTCAAGCACGGCTTCTTTGATCAAGGCCGGTTTCTGCATCACTAGTCCCAGCAGTTGTTGTAATTTTTCGGCTGGGATGCCTAATTGACCGAGCGTGCCCATCGCCATTAATGGATTTTCGGTTAATGTTTGAAACAGTTCTTGGATTTTAGCGTCACTGACGTTGTGTTCTTTTAAGATGGCAATAATGGGATTCATTGCATTACCTTGTTGATATGAAAGTTAAACAGGTGCCGATTTTATCACAGTTCTGCCAGAGTGGTTGCCTCACACATGCGTACCCATTGGATTTTGCCACACTTTGCCTATGCCATTAAGCGCATTAGATTTTATTCCCAATAAGCTTTACTCTGGTGACGTATTCCCCAAAATCTGCCGATAAAAACCTGAGCGACAGTCGTGCATCGTGAGCCGTTGCATTGGATATTGTGGCTCTAGATATGATTGCCTTAGATATCATGGAGCAATGCGATTGGGTAATCGCTGGCTTTTATCATCCCTTAAAAATGGAAAGGAACTGTGGTTATGCTTGATGTTGTCGCGAACCAAGACAAAAGTATTGTGGTTAAACAGTTACGATACGGGCGTGATAATGAGGTGTTAGTCGTCGATGAGTGGCAACTGCATCCTGCAGAACATTGGGCGATTTTCGCGACCGACAGCTATTGTGGTTCCTTGCTCGGGCGAATATTAACGGGTGATATTCTGCCCGATGAAGGGACGATTGCTGGCTTGCCGCAACGTATCGGCTGGGTGTCACTTGGGTTGCAACAAGCATTGCTGGAGCGCGAGTTAGAAAAAGACGAGTTGGATTACGGTTCGAGTGTCGAATCCTTAGTATTGGAATGCTGCCAAGATGCCAAGCAACTCCCAGCATTATTACAAAAGGTTGGGCTTGAGCCGCTGCGCCTGCGCGGTTTTCGGCAATTATCCACGGGCGAAACACGCAGAGTCATGCTGGCACGTGCACTGGCAATGTTACCGCAATTGCTGATTTTAGATGACCCTTACGCTGGACTCGATGCTGAACATCAGGCGAGCTTATCTGAGCTGCTGAATGAAGTGGCCGAGCATAGCCAGTTGCTGATCATTACCTCTCGTCAAGAAGAATTGCCGTCGTGCATCAGTCATGTGGCGCTGTTTAATGGTGAGATGCTCAAATCGGGGCAGAGTGTACACAAACTCAGCCCGTCGATGTCGATTGAGCAATGGCACAATCATCCTGTGATGGCGCAGTTGAATGCGTTATCCGCCCAACGTAGCGATGAACTCTTGGCCTTAATGGAGCGGCAAAGGCACAACGCCGAGGCGTTTGATCCTCTGGTCGAGATTAAAAATGGCAGAGTGGAATATGTCAGTGGGCTGATTTTCAGCGGCGTGAATTGGCGCATCGAGGCAGGGCAACATTGGCAAGTTCGTGGCCCAAATGGCTGCGGTAAAAGCACTTTGCTGGGGCTGATTTTAGGCGATCATCCCCAATGCTATAGCAATGACATCACACTCTTTGGCCGACCTCGCGGAAGCGGCGAGAGTATTTGGCAGATTAAACAACGGATTGGCATAGTATCGTCGGCGCTGCACTTGCAATATCGCGTCAGTTGCTCGGCATTAGATGTGCTGCTTTCGGGCTTTTTTGACTCTATTGGCCTGTACCATAAACCCACTAAGCCTCAGCTAGATTTGGCGAAGGAATGGTTGGCGATTTTGCACATGGCAGGGCTGGCGAGCACAAGCTTTAAGAAGCTCGATTATGGTCAGCAGCGGTTACTGCTGATAGGTCGCGCCTTGATTAAACAGCCACTGTTGCTGATTTTAGATGAGCCGTATCAGGGCTTAGATTTCATCAATCGCACCTTAGTGATGCGGGCGCTGGAGATGATAGCCGAGCATCATCTGAGCCAATTGCTGTACGTGTCACACCATAGGGAAGATGCCTTACCTGCGATTAGAAACTTTGTCGATTTTATCAAGCAAGATGACGGCTATTCGGTACAGGTGAACTACTGTGAGTCTGAGGATTTAACCCGTTTAAATCAGTAAATGCCACCTATCGCAGCAGCTTAACGGCTGCTTATTTGTTTGCAGAGTTTGTCATTATCCCTCGGCACTCCAACGCAGGTTAAAATTGACTTTACAGGGCGCTAGCCATTAAGTGTGTTAGTCACGCTCAATGGCAATATATCTGTGGCGCGAAAGATTTTCGTATTCCAGTGAAAACTGAGATACACCACATATCGATAATGAGGGTATCGCCCTAGTGTTTTATCCCCCATTCGTCAGACAGCAGTTCTGTTAATTAGTCATGCTTGATATAGGTAACTGTGAGCCGTCTTACAGTTTTGAATGTCGTTGGCGCGAATAATAGTTTCTGGCCTAGGCCAAAAACTCGTAACAGTTTTATGGTTCATCCACTGAACTTATTCATCAAGTCAGTTATCACGCTTGAGAATCCAGAGCTATGGACTTCCTTAGCGAGATGAGCCCGAGTGTCACTCGTTGTACCAAAGATGTGCACTAAGACCTAAAACATGATTTCAAGACATATAAGACGACTTAAAGATAAAAACATTTATGCCAAGACCTAAAAAATGCCGTCAATTATCGAGCTGTGTGCCCTGTAGTCTATTTAAGCCTAATGGGATCCCTGCGGTTAAATTAACCCATATTCAATTAGAGGCCGATGAGTTTGAGGCCCTCGAACTGGGTGACGTTAAAAGATTAAGCCAGATCGAAGCCGCGGCCTTGATGGGGATCTCTCGGCAAACCTTTGGATACCTTCTCGCCAATGCCCGCAAAAAGGTGGCGACGGCTATCACTCAAGGTCAAGCCTTGAGGCTGCCAACCCAAACAGACAAGGATTTATCATGATTATTGCCATGCCGATGAGCCGCGAACGCCTCGCCAGTCACTTTACGAAAGCCCTACAAATTGGCTTTTATAATGAACAGTTTCAGCTGATTAAGCTGGTCGATAACCCGGCAATTGAGGGTGACTGTAGTGCTAAAAAAGCCTTATTAGAGCTGATTATTCAACAAGGTACCGACATTGTACTTGTGCAGAATATCGGTGAGCGCATGTTAGGAAAGTTGCTCGATGCGGGGATTAGTGTGAGCAAAGGCAGTGCGAGTCAAACAGTGGTGACTTTACTTGCACAAACGGCGGATCTTAATCTTAGATTGACGGATGCATCCCAAGGCCGCGATTCACTCAAACATGCAGCCAAGGGCGGATGTTGTCATTCTACAGGTGACGGCTGTGGTTGCAGCGGTAAAGCTAAAGCAGCACCTAGATCAACACGTCTTATGGGCATGCCCGCAGCACAGGTTAAGCTCGATAAGTCAGTGCATTACGCTGGGTTTAGACCCTTGGTAAACAAATAATATCATCGTTTAATTTGGATTATTCCGTCACAGTTAAAGCGTAGGGGCGGGCAAGCGCCCCTCGAATATCCGCTAACGAAAACACCTTGGAAAACCGTCCAAAGGTTTTGCCATAAAACACACATTCCACCACCGGCAAGGCAAATACATTGCGGCTCGCCGCTATCTCACCTTGGGCTTGGCAATCAATATAGGCCATCCGCATCAGCGGGAACGCTTGCGCCAACATCTCTGCAATTCTCGGTTTGAGCGTTTGGCACACACCGCAGTCCGGCGCGCCAAATAACAACAGCACCGCCGCATGCTCAGTTAACATGGACTCAAGCATCTCAGGTGAATCAATGTGCATGATGATGTCGGTGTGCATACGTTGCCATTTGGAAGTTGTTATGTGTATGAATTCATGGGCTAGTTTGCGTATTTCTAGGGTTACAGCCAGCCCATTTTTACCACGCTACTACCGATAAATTGACCAAGGTAGAATAAGCCAAGCATGAGAAGCCCGATACAGGCAGCAATCACTCCGATTTGCTGTATGTCTGTCAGGCTATCTCGCCATTGTTTTAGATTATTTATCATTTCACTACTAGCTACCTGCTACCTGCTACCTGCTCAGGCTTAAGGTTATACGCGTGACTTTACATATGTCGCATCGCTAACTGCACCACTGACGCTCGCAGGGAATGCCATCATCGTCACCATCCATTTGAGTATTGGGGCAATTTTGGATATAGAAAGTCGCCTCAGCACAGGAACTTATGTGGCTGCAATGGGTTTTACCCGCTTCACATTGGAAACTTGGTGTTGCCGTTGCTTGTGTTCGCGCTTTAGTTTCATACATGGGCATTGGCTGAGTGTCATCATTTGTGATTACTGATGCTTCATTGAATTCAGGGGCTTGATCTAATACATGAGTTTCATTGAATTCTTGGTATTGTTTAAAGCCAAAGATAACGATGGCCACGATTATTAGCAGCGGGATTATCGTATTAAAGGACGATTTTCGTGAGTTATGGCGATGCGCTTTGTCTTTGTTATTGAAGTTGAAGTTTTCATTGCGTGATTGGATATGAGAGTGGGAGCGTGTTGTTGCACTCGCTGCAACGACTGCGACGCCTTCAATCGAGGCGATAACCGCTTTTCTTTTGCCGTCATTTTGCACTTCCGTTTGAAACAGAATGCTGTCGCCCACTATGGGTTTTCTCGCCATCTTTTTCAGCACTGAAATGTGAATAAACACATCTTGGGCTGCGTTTTTTTCAGGCTGAATAAAGCCAAATCCCTTTTCATCGTTCCAGCGTACCAGTACGCCTCTATCCATGAGCATTTTCTATGTCCTTAATTTAACGGCTTAATATTTTTAGTTATTGAATATCAATACTTACTTGAGTCGTGCCTATTTATCTCTTTTAAGGAGCAAACCGTACTTAGGTTGACGAGTCAGCGATTCAATGTTGGCAGCTAAGTTACTCAAGCATAGGAAGTTTTGCAATTTTTTATCTTGAATTTGCTTATGTGTGACTCATTCGCTTTGAGTGTATGGCGGTGGGGAAATGTGAGCACTTAGCAGAAACGGTTGGCATTTTTGTAAATTCAATACAAACAATAGATTGCATTAATAATAAACAAATCGATCAAAAAACGTGCGTTAAAACTTGCAATATTACTGTGTGCTGCATAGTATTTGCTGTGTGGCGCACAGTGTGTGTGACACAGTGTTAAGGACAGGAATTCGACAATGACAAGTTCACAGCTAGTCAAAATGCGACTCGAGTTGCGCCGTGGGGTATTAGTGTTGGCGGTACTGGGATTATTAAAACAAGCCCACTACGGTTATTCGCTCCGCAAACAGTTGCAGGAAGGCGGTATCGATATTGACGAAGGGACTCTGTATCCCTTAGTGCGCCGCCTAGCCGATCAAGGATTGTTGGATAGTGAGTGGCGACAGGCCGAAGGGCGTGAGCGTCGTTATTACCAATTGTCGTCATTGGGCGCTGAGTTGCTCAGTCAACTGACCGATGAATGGCAGCAACTTAATGGCGCCTTGGCTTTTTTACTGGAGCAAAGCGCTGACACTAATAGCTCAGATATAAAAAGCTCAGACGAGAGTGCAGAGGAGATTTGATATGGAATTAGTCGATCGCTATATCGCCGCGGTGCAGCGAGAATTGCCCGAGAACAAACGTCAGGAAATTGGCCGTGAATTAAAAGCCAATATCTGCGATCAATTGGATGCCCTATCTGAACAAGGTGAATTGACTGAAGCGCAAATTGCCGCGGTATTAAAGCAAATGGGTCATCCCTGTAAGGTCGCGCAGCAATTTGTTCCGGCAGTGCCTATTATTGCCTCTGAGGATATTCCGCTTTTTAAACATACACTTTTCACTGTGCTTGGGGTCTTGTTTGTGCTGCAGGTTGTGGGCGGCACGACTCAATGGTTGGGCTCGGCAGGGGGGGATCTATTAGGATTTATCCACCATATTGCTAAAGGTTTTATTGGCGATGCCTGTCTTGCCTTTACCGCTATCCTGTTAGCCTTTTGGAGTTTCTCGGCTCAGGGGAAACCCCTATCTGGCAGCAATTGCCAAAAATGGCAGCCGCAGAATTTGCCTAAGGTTGGGCCCGGTTGGCAGCATATTAGTTTAAGTGATGTGTTTACCGATCTGGCGACATATCTTTTTCTCTTACTTGTGATCTGGTGTTCTGTGTGGATGAGTAGCGAGCAATTAGCTGCGCGGACTGTGATTTTCAGCGCCAGTGCTCAGCAATTGTTGCAATGGTTTAGCCCTATTATTTTGCTGTCTATGGGGAATAGTCTCTGGCAACTACGCCGCCGAGTGTGGACTACTGAATTGTTACTGGCGAATATGGGGATCAATCTTGCTTATGCCTCGTTCTTAGTCTTTCTGGCCTTTAGTTCGCCACTATTACAAAGCCAAGTACAAAACCAAGGAGCTGAATTAAATGGGGAATTTACGTTATTACAGTTAGAACATTGGCTAAGTTATACTCTAGTGATTGCCGCTATGTTCCCTGGCTATGAGGTGATTCGCGATGGGTTGCGTTGGCGTAAACTCGCAAGCAAATAAGTAAGGTTTAGCCTAGGTTTTGTAGGTGAGTTTTATTCACTTTTTCATCGAATACATGGCCTGTTCAGTATGATTGAACAGGCTTTTTACATTAGTGCCATCTTCTGTGGAGAAAAGTAAGCCACGACTTTTACAGTCGATGCTGATTTATTCTGGGGTATCGCCATGATTCATTTCATTATTAAGCGATTTTTGGGCCTGTTGTTTGTAGGTGTCAAATATGCCTTCTTGCTTCATCTGTTTTAGCTCACGAGCAAGATTAACGGCGAGTGCCGCGTGACGTTTATTTAAGTAACCATAGCTGGTAAGTTCTTCTAGGGTGGCAATCGCGATTATTTTGCTGCCTTGAAACTCAGGCGTTTGTAATAGATCCAATGAGCTTGCCTCCGTATCAATATAGATATCGATTCGGTCGCGGAGCATTTTACGAAAGGAGCTCGCGGGGGACGAAGATTCAGTCAGACGCTCCTTAGGAATGAGTCCCTTTAGCTTTTGTTCTGCGAGGAACACGCCTCGATAGTATTCGATCTTGTATCGACTCTTTTGCAGTGCTTGCCAGTCAGGTATTTTGATTTCGGGATTGTGGGCGAAGGCAATTAAATGGGTATCGATAACCGGTTCTTCAATTCGAATGAGGTTGGTAAACTTTTCGCCATAACGAGATACTCGCCCCGGCTCGCCATCCACTTTACCTGAGTCCGCCATCATACTGGCGCGGGCTGCGGGAACCACTTGATAGGAGAAGTCATATCCTAAGCGTTCAAAGGCTTGGGCGTAAATCAGTTCAGCCCATTTAAAGTAGAAGTTATGTTTGGGGTCCTCATAAAACGCCATCGTAATGATAGGTTTATCAGCAATCATCGCTGTGGTTTCTGCTGTTGATTTGCTGGTTGCATGAACCGAGACACAAAAGAAAAGGCCTACCCACACACTCCAAATGTGCATATTGCTCCATCGTTGCATAGCGTGTCTCTAAAAGTGTTGAGTTATTTAGAGTATAGCTAGCCTGATAAATGGGTTCATTTTTATTCAAGCAAGATTATTTTATTTCCATGATTTCGCACTAACACACGGTTGAAATGTGATCTGCTGGCGGACATTTTGTCCTTTTGGGTTTAAAAATGTGCGATACGGCACATAGAAATGATATTTGCCTGTATTTTGCTGGTTTTTTATTCATCAGAGTTTGAGCTTGATCGGTTTTTTGCTTGTAAATAAGGCGTTAAATCCCTGCCGTCTATCACCTGTAGTAGGAAAGAAAGGATGAAATCGGGACTGGGATTATCAGGAATGCGGTTATCAAAGCTTTGGTTATCAATGACGTGGTTATTACCTCTTTGTTGTTTATCGAGTGCCGTAATGGCAGAGGCGGCAACGGACAATATCGAACGCCTTGAGGTGCGCGGCAGGCAAATTAACACCTTAGGCCATAGTACTTCGGCATCTGAGGGGATAGTCGGCGCGGCAGAAATCGAGAGTCGACCCCTATTACGAACCGGCGAAATCCTCGAATTTGTTCCTGGGATGATAGTCACTCAGCACAGTGGTTCGGGTAAGGCGAATCAGTATTTCTTACGCGGCTTTAATTTGGATCATGGCACAGACTTTAATACTCGAGTCGATGGTATGCCTGTGAATATGCGAACCCATGGGCACGGTCAGGGTTATACGGATCTTAACTTTTTGATCCCTGAACTTATAGGCGAGATCCGTTATGCCAAAGGCGCTTATTATCCTGAGGTGGCCGATTTTTCTGGCGCGGGTGCTGCCCAATTACTGCTGGCTGATCAACTCCCCCATAACCAAGTTGGGGTGACGTTGGGTGAATATGGCTACCAGCGACTCGTGGCGACTCAGGAGCTAAACACTGACATGGGGCATTTTATTTGGGGTGGTGAGGCACAAACCTATGATGGCCCGTGGACGGATATTGATGAGGATGTGAGTAAGATCAGTGTCGTCGGGCGTTATTTAACTCGGCTCGGCGAGGGTGACTTGAGCGTCACTATGATGGCCTACGACAACAGCTGGAATTCGGCGGATCAGATCCCCGCCCGTGCGGTGGATTCTGGATTAATTGATTTTTATGGATCTTTAGATAAAGACGTCGGCGGTGAATCTAACCGTTATAGCGTTTCAGCTAATTACGATGCGGGTGATTGGCAGGGAAATGTCTACGCCATTCGCTCGACTATGAATTTATTCTCTAATTTTACCTATTTCTTAAACGATCCCATCAATGGTGATGAGTTTGAACAAGTCGATGAACGCACGATTTGGGGCGGTGATCTTAAGCGTGATTGGCAGACTTCACTTGGTGGCACTCAACTGAATTACAGTGTGGGCGGCGATGTGCGTTATGACGATATTGGCGCAGTGGGTTTGTATAACACTCAGGCGCGACAACGGCTGAATACGGTAAGGCTTGATGAAGTGCAAGAGTTGTCGAGTGGCATCTTTGGCAAAGTTGAGTGGCTGCCAGCTGATCAATGGCGTTTTAATCTTGGGCTGCGTTACGATTATTTTGATGTGCAGGTCGACAGTGATAATCCGCTTAACAGTGGCGATGCGTCCGATGGTATGTTCAGCCTCAAAGCCGGTGCTTCTTATTTGTGGAGCGATAATCTTGAGCTATATGTTAATGCAGGCCAAGGGCTGCATTCGAACGATGCACGCGGTGCAACGATCAAGGTTGACCCTGTGAGTGGCGATGAGGTCGAAAAAGTCGATCTCCTCGTGCGTTCAAATGGCGGCGAATTTGGGGTGAAATACTATGACAGGGACTTTATTAATTTCTCTGCTGCGATCTGGTATCTGCAACTAGATTCAGAATTAGTATTTGTGGGCGATGCGGGTAACACTGAGCCGAGTCGTGCATCTGAACGTTATGGTGCTGAATTAACGGCTTATTATTGGCTGAATGAGGCAATCAGTATCGATATGGAATTAGCGTGGACTAACGCTAGATTTACTGAAAATGAATTTGAAGAGGGCAAGTATATCGATGGCGCAGTTCCCTTTGTTGCCAGTGCGGGCATCACCTATCGACCCGACGGCGATGGCCTGTATTCGAGTGTACGCGTGCGGCACCTTGGCGAGCGGGTGCTCGACAGCTTTAATGACCACAAGGCTGATGCGACCACATTAGTTAACCTCGCATTAGGATACGAGTTCCGCCGCTTCGACACTAAGCTTGAGCTGCTAAACGTGTTTGATAGTAAAGATCACGACATAGATTATTTTTATGCCTCTCGTTTGCCCGGCGAAGCAGCCGAAGGTGTTGAAGATCAGCATTATCATCCTGTTGAGCCACGAATGGTGAGAGTCAGCGTGAGTTATCATTTCTAGTGGTATTCATCTGTTAAGGCGATATCGAAAGTTATTACGTATGTCGCCGAGCAAAAATGTATCTCAATTAAGCGTCCAGATAGTTGGGCGCTTTTGTTTTTCAGCGGCACTCATTTAAGCGCTAATTTAAGCACTAATCTAAGCCCAAATCGCTTCAAACTATGTGGCTGCAATAATTTACTATTCCCGCGCTGACAATGAAGGCTAGAATGATGACGAGTCGATCTGAGTTTCCCCCTGTTTTACAGCTGATGCTATAGGTAATCGCCGCGAGTTATGAGTACTGCAACACCCATTGAAAACATTAATTATTGGCGTCATCCTAGCTTATCAGGCATAGAACTGAGTCAGGCGGAATTTACGCATTTCAGTTTTGATAAACATGTGCATCTGGATTACCACTTAGGCGTAGTCACTCAAGGTGCGCAGCAGTTTGTGAATAAGGGCAGCAGTTATCAGCTTGGTCAGCATAGTTTATCGACCTTAAATCCCGACGAAACCCACGATGGTCAGAGCCGCGATGCCGACGGTTATCGGGTGAAAGTGATGTCGATCCCTGTGGAATATATGAATGAAGTCAGCCAAGAACTGGGTTTGAAGGAGCACTTTTTCAGCGCGCCTATGGTAGATGACCCGACGCTTTATCAATATTTTATTCAGCTACACGAGCTATTAATTCAAGGCCAATGCAGTGCGCTTGCGGGTGAGTCCCACTTACTGAATTTTATTCATCTGCTGCTGGAGCGTTACCCAAGCGGTATTTCATCTTGCCTATCTAAGCCGAGTGAACAACTCGGGTTATCTAAGTTGCAGGTGAGCTTAGTGAAACAGCGAATTCACGATGAGCCTTGGCATAATACTCAACTTGAAACCTTAGCCAATGAAGTTAATTTAAGTAAGTTTCAGTTTTTGCGGCAATTTAAACAGGCAACAGGGATGACTCCCCATGCGTACCTTAAACGGGTGCGTTTAGAGTTGGCGAAAAAGTCCTTAAGTCATGGCGCTTTAGTGGCGGATGTGGCGCAGCAGTTTGGATTTTTCGATCAAAGTCATTTAAACAAAGCTTTTAAGCAGGCATTCCTATTATCGCCAGTGCAATTTCAGCGGCGTATGCTCTAATTTCCCCCCGTCTTTCGACGCCGCTGGTTTTTAAAAAACACTGAATAGTGCAATTTATTACAATTCAGCGCTGCGACAAATTGCCATACTGGCTGCCTCAGTTATCGTTATTAACCTTTTTGCGGAGCCGCATATCTATGGATTTATCTTTATTACTCACCTTGGCTGTAATCCATGTCGTTGCTTTAATCAGTCCCGGACCCGATTTTGCCATTATGGTGAAGATTGCGACTCAGCAGTCCAGAAGCACTGCGGTTGCCGCCGCTGTGGGGATTTCAATAGCCATTTTAGCTCATACGATTTTGAGTCTGACCGGTGTGAGTCTACTCATTAAGAGTTCGCACACTCTGTATCTCTTAGTGCAAATTGTGGGCGCTTCTTACCTCGCTTGGATGGGGTTTGGTGCCCTGCGTGCCGGTCTTGCGATACTCGCTAAACGTAAAATGAGTGCCAGAGTCCATGCAGGGACAAATGATGATGCTGTCATTAGCGCTGGTGACGTTGAAGGCGTGGTGTCTGTTGCTGGTGGCTTAGGTGGCGCTATGTCACGCAGGCAAGGTTTTTTGACTGGGCTTTATACCAATCTATTGAATCCGAAAGCATTAGTGTTTTTCTTAACCCTTTTTTCGGCCTTGATTACCCCAAGTGTTACAACGAGCACTAAAATCGCTTCCGCTATTTTGTTGTTGTCTTTGTCATTGGCATGGTTTGGCTTTTTAGCGGTAATGTTGTCAAAGGCGCAGGTGCAACTTAAATTGCAGCGACTAACACCGGTTATCGATGTGGTTATTGGTGTCATCTTTATGTCGGTAGCCTTGGCGATTTACTCAAACCTATTATTAACTGCTTAGTCAGGCGCAGTGTAAATCACCTTAGGTTTTAGTCTGAGGCACTTATGGTATTCTTGGCCTTTAGTCTCAGCAGAGACATTTGGAGTAAGGGATAAAGATGCCATTCGCCTCACGACTCAAGGGAAGCAAATTAGCTGTTTCCAGCCAAGTTAAACTGATGAATATCGCGTTTTCTGCGGCGTTAATATTCAGCGTTATGGGTTTAAGCATCAATGCAAACGCCGCTGATGAAGCCATGCCACAGGAATATATCCCTCTGGTGCAGGGACTTATCGACGCCGCCAAGGCCAATGATCTTGAGGTGATTGCTAAGCGTGTGGCTTACCCGCTTAAACGTGAATATCCTATCCCCGCGATTCAAAATACGCAGGAAATGATCGCACGTTTCGATCAGGTTTTTGATCCTAAGCTGCTTGAGCAGATCGCCCATTCTAAGATTGAAGCCGATTGGCAGACAATGGGCTGGCGCGGCATTATGCTCGGTAGCGGTGTTGTGTGGCTGGATTTTGATGGCAAGATCATCGCCATTAACTATCAAACACTGGTAGAGGTAAAACTGAAAGCAGAGCTTATTGCTAAGCAACAAACGGCATTACATCCGAGTGTGAGTGAATTTGTCAGCCCAGCGTTATCTTGGGAGACCGCCAAGTTTACCATTCGTGTCGATGATATGGGGAACAGCCAATACCGCTATGCCGCATGGGCAAAGGGTAAGTCATTGAGCGAAAAGCCAGATTTAGTGCTGAATAAAGGCAAACTTGTATTTGATGGCAGCGGGGGGAATCATTCATACCAATTTCGCAGCGGCCCATACCAGTATTATTGTTATGTCACCGTCTTAGGCGGCAGCGATAGTCCTCTAGGCGAGCTAGTGGTGTTTAAGAATGACCAAGAAATACTGACACAAGCCGTTATTAAAGCAGACTAGTCTCGTTTCCATATCCCTATGAGTGAGATTTAAAGCCGCGACCCTATGTTGATGGTCGCTGCTTTAATCTTCCATATTTTAGAAAGTCACTGTGGCAACAATGCTAATCTTAGGTAAGTTCTCAATATATAAATCCGTCCTAAAAAGTTAATGCCCCTTTTCATGGTAGCACCACGCAAAACTACGCTTGTCGCGTCGGACTGTTGACCAAATTTTTGTAATGCTACAATGTGACTACAAGAACAATGATTATCCACGCAGCAAATTACAGTTCAATTCGTCCATTAGTGTTTGTTTCACTTATTCGAAAAGTGTAAATGGTAAGGAGTCATGATGTACGATATATTGCTAAGACATATCCAAAAAAACTATGAAATATTACCTCTAGTAAAAATAGGAAATAAAGGCGGTTCTTGCAGATTCTGTAAGTCGAGTAAAGCATCGTATCGTAATAAATCACATTCTATTCCCGAGTTATTAGGAAATAAAAGCATATTCACTTTAGATGAATGTGACGAGTGCAACAAATATTTCGGTCGTAAAATTGAGAGGGATTTGAGTGAGTTTGTTACTCCTTCGTGGTTTACTAAGTTAAAGGGAAAGAATGGGCGTAGGACAATGCAAGCACTTGGTGGAATCAAACTATCTAGTGATGTCAGTTCCTTAAATATAGAATTTCCTGACCATAGCAGTAACTATTTAAAAGACATTATACTGGAGACAAAAGGCCGTTCCTTTGCGGGAGTTAATGTATATAAAGCATGGGTGAAGATCCTAGTTTCAATTTTACCTGAAAAATATCTGTCTGATTTCGATGATACGACAAAATGGCTGCTTTCAGATGATGGATTTGAAAAACTAAACCACAGGCCTTTTATATTGGTTGGGAATCAACTACCTGATTTTAGGTTGCCTGATGTTATGGATGTAGAACTTATTAGACAGCAGAATGCAGGTGAGGATGCAGTTTATCAATTAGATGTAAGGTTCAACAACTATTATATAAAATTGCCATTTTCACCCAAAGCAAAGTGTATGTTTAGAGTTGGTGAAGTTATTCCGGCTAGAAATGAAATTGAAAAAGTATATTTTCAGGAGATCGACCTTTCAAAATATGTTTCTAAGCATAACTACAAACTGAAACTAGATATCTCAAGTGTTAAATGAAAAAATTGAGTACTAATCTACCTTAATTAACCTATTTTGTCCCAAATGTGAGTTATAACATTCTGTGGAAATGACAATTCACGCAGCATTATTCAGTCGGTTTTAATTCGCGAAATAAAAGAGCATTAAGGATGAAATTAATGCTCTTTTTTATGGATAAATGCCTGCTCAAACTGTGTTGCGGTAATGGGTTTACCGTAGAGGTAGCCTTGGCCTAAGTCGCATTCTTCGTGACGAATAAAGGCATCTTGTTCTAGGGTTTCTACGCCTTCGGCGATCACTTCCAAGTCCAGTTTCTTACCAATGGCAATAATTGCCTTTGTTAACTCTCTATTTTGTTCGTTTTCTTCGAGTTTACTAATAAAGCAGCGATCGATTTTTAAGGTGTCGAAAGAGTATTTTTGTAGATAACTTAAGGATGAGTAGCCTGTGCCAAAATCATCTAGGGAGATGCGGATACCGAGTTCTTGTAGTTTTTGGATGGCATTGTGGGCAATGTGTTCATCCTGCATCAGCATGCCTTCGGTAATTTCAAGTTCTAAGGCGGTGGGGGGCAATTGATAGAGGGTGAGTAAGTCGGCTATGTGTTCGCTAAAGCGGGGATTGCGCATTTGCAAAGGGGAAATATTGATGGCGATTTTAAACTCTTGGCCTACCTCGCGACACCATTTTGCCGCCTGAGACAGCGCGGTATGCAATACAAAATTGCCAATATCGATAATCTGGCCATTACGTTCAGCTAAGGCGATGAATCTGTCTGGGGCGACATTGCCAAGGATGGGATTATGCCAGCGCAGTAGGGCTTCGGCACCAATCACTTGCTTCGTCTTTAAGTTAATAAAGGGTTGGTAATGCAGGCTTAATTCGTTCTTGTTCAGCGCATCGACCAAGTGGGATTCCAGTTGATAACGTAGGTTTAAAGCGGCTTGCGTATCTTGATTAAAGAAGCTGTGAGTTGAGCCATCAGCCTTGCTTATCGTCATGGCCGCTCCGGCTTTTTGCAGCAGGATGGCTGCATCGATACCATCCATAGGCGCTTGTGCTATGCCCATGCTCGAGGGAATCGTGATTACAAAATCAGCCACACCAAAGGGGGTATTACAGCAGTTAAGCACTTTATTGATGAGTTTATTGGTTTCGTTATTCGAAGGTTTGTGGGCTTGAATAATCACAAATTCGGCGCCAGCGATGCGGGCGATAAAGGTGTTTTCATCGGTATAGTGCTGTAAACGTTGGCTGAGAATCGTGAGAATTTTATCGCCAATCAGGTAACCATAACTGTCGTTGATGGATTTGAAATTACGCAGCCCAAGATAGAGTACTGAAATCTTTTCTTTGCGATTCACTTTTTCGAGCATGATCGACAGACTATTAATCAAATTGATGCGGTTGGGTAATCCCGTGAGCGGATCGTAGCTTTTATGGTATTCCAGTGAGGTTTCGGTGGAGGTGCGGTTTTCGATTTCTTTAATGAGCTTACCGCTAAGTTCGGCGAGTTCATGGGTGCGCTGTTGTACTTTTTGCTCTAGCTGCTGATTGTGCAGTTGTAGCTTAGCCTGTTGATAAAGGGTGACTAGGTTAGCTTCGATACCATTTTGAAACCGAGCGAGTAAGCTGCGAAAAGATTGGCGGTAATTATGCTCTTGGCTATCGAGCATGCAGATAGTGCCAAAGGCACTGCTATCTGGCCAACGTAAAGGTAAACCACAGTATGCGATCATGCCGAGTTTAATGTCAGGATTTTTGTCCCAGTTTTTATCTTTTAGGGCGTTAGGAATGTGGAGTTCCTTACCTTCTTTGATCACTGTTTCGCAGTAAAGCCCGTGGCCTAAACTGTCTTTATCATGTTTTTTATAGGGATTACCTTGGGTGCGGCTCGAGGTAAAGACCTCAATATCGGTTTGATGGACACGCATGATCAAAGCGGCGGGGGTGTCGACTAATTCAGAGAGCAAATCTAAGGTTTGTTGCCAGTTATCAACCATTTCTTGGGGAACAACGATTTTGTCTGTGTCGATAGCAATGTCGGCAAATAAACGATCTTTTTGAGACTGGTTAATGGCGAGGTTGTATGGCATGAATGCTCAGTCCTAGAGGCGCGATACTATTCATAAACTATAGTCTTTTTACTCATGATGTGAGTCTTTTCGATAAATTTAGTTACTGCAAAATCTCGGTTCTATCTTAAATGCTGCGCTATTAGATCTCTTAAGTGTTAGGTAAGAATTCAACGGTACTCTAACACTAAATGTTCTGATTTTTGGATTTATTAGTGAATAACTATCTGAAAGATAAAGTTATGATGACATTTATGGATTTTGCTAAGGGGCATTTAATTACGCCGCTTTTAGTGTTTGCAGTGATCATAGTGGGGCTTGAATGGACTCACGCTGATATGAAAGTCGCGACTTTGTTATTTCATTGGCAAGGGGGCATCGACTCTTGGCCATTGAGAGGATATTGGTTGACCGAAGATTTACTGCATGTCACTGGGCGTAACTTTGTCATCTTGCTGGCGGTGAGTGTCGTAGTCGGCATTGCCTTTAGTTTTCGAAGTGACAGGGTAAAACCGTACCGCAAGGGCCTGATTTACCTATTTAGTAGCGTATTGGCGAGTGTGTTGCTGGTCCGAATTGGCAAGAGCGTTACTCACATGACCTGCCCGTGGGATGTGATTGAGTTTGGCGGCCAGATGATACATTCATCCTTGTTTTCTCGTTTACCTAAAAGTGCTGAGTTTGGTCAATGTTTCCCGGGTGGCCATGCCAGCGGCGGGTTTGCTTGGGTTGCCTTGTATTACGTGCTGCGTGAGTATCGCCCGCATTTAGCTAAGTTTGGATTAATCTTTGGGTTGAGTTTAGGCCTAGTATTTGGCATTGGCCAAGAGTTACGCGGCGCCCACTTCTTGAGTCATGATTTATGGAGTTTAGCTATAGCATGGACGTCCGCTAGCCTACTCTACTATGTGTTTTTTCTGCGCTCGCCTGCGTTTAGAAAGTCTAAATTGGTCGCTTTGGGTCAAATGTTCAAGGTTGCAAGTAGTGGAATACCGCAAAAATAACGAGCTGCGAAGCTAACGCCCTGAGTCCTTATTGGGTTCAGTATTTTTTTATGGCTTAAAATCTAAATTCGAAGCGCATATCAGGTCTGCGTAGGCGAGATCTTTCATCTAACAGTTGGTTTTTTTCGTTGAGTAGGCTGTTTTTCTGTTTCAATAAGTCAGCCTTGTCGGTGAGATTATTGATCTTGCCATCAAGACTGCTTATTTCTCTCTCTATGGTATTTAAGCGATCGGCAATCTCAGTTAAACGTTTGTTGGTCAGGTATTGTTGATGGCCTTGGTTATAGCGCTCAACAAACTGGTTATTACTGCAAACCCCATAATAACTTTCTCCCGCTAAGCCTACGCGGTAGCCATTTTCTGGCACGCAGTAACTGGCTAACCCTTGCTGGTATCCTTGTTTCCACTGCGCGGTATCGACACTGAGATTAAATTCACGACAATCTTTTTGATATTGATTTAATTGCCCAGAACTTGTCCCACGGTTGCCATCGGCAAGCCCAAGGGCAAACCAATCACTATTGGCGCATTCTTCAATAGATAAGCTGCTGCATTGAGTCAGGGATAAGACTGAAAGTGCGAGGAAAATGCTGGGATAGTGCATGGATAAGTTCTCTATATGTTGTGGCGTTTAGGATAAAGGCTCTTATGGGGGAGATCTAGCTATATATACCGCCGTTTATACGGTCATAGATGCGTTTTGTTGGGCTGAATCCATCACAGTTTAGCGGATGAAGGCATGATAACCAGCTGATATTGTGTTAGTTTGTGGTTAACACTTTAAATGTCTGCTTTGGTGCTCGCTATGATTTCACTTATTTCATCTGCGTATTCAGCTTCATTACCGGCAGTTAAGTCGGCTCATCAATCCCTTGATACCGCCGAGCCAAGCGGACTTAAATCCTTTACCTATGGTGCATTAGGGCTGGCGGCTCCCAAAGCTGAGGTCAGTTTTGATGGCACTGCAACGAGTAAAATATCTGAGCCTAGTGCGGATGATGTAGATGACGTTAAGAGTTCAAACGACACCTATTACAGTGCAGGCCAAATATTGAAAGCGGCGGCGACTGTGGGCAGTGTGATTGCCTTGTTTGAGTTAAGTTCCTGCACCAATTTAGTTCTGGGTATTATTTCAACTGGCTTGGATTGGCATATTCGCCGTGGAATATGGCTTGTCGTTTTGAGTCTGGTTTTATTGGGGTGAGCATAAAAGAATATTCTTTTAGTTAAAGTGGTATTTTCAGTCTCTTTCTTTGCCAAAGCGCTGAGTAAATCTGGTATTGTGTTTAACACGCAAGTGCATTAGTTTTTACTTAAAATTCGTTTAACAATCCTAAACTATATTCATCAAACTTCCGCTGGAGACCGCTTTTGTATGAAGATTTGCCCGCAGTATTCCATATCATGCCTAAGTAAGGTATAAGGGCGCTATGAAAACTCCGAAACGAATCCAACCCCTGGTTGATGAAGGACTGGTCGATGAGGTCATTAGCCAGTTAATGAGCGGTAAAGAAGCGACTGTGTACGTTGTACGCAGTGGTGATGATATCCGCTGTGCCAAAGTCTATAAAGAAGCGGACAAGCGCAGTTTTAAGCAAGCTGTGTTATATCAAGAAGGCCGAAAAGTCCGTAACAGTCGTCGTGCGCGTGCGATGGAAAAAGGGTCTAAATTTGGCCGCGATCAGCAGGAAGAAGCTTGGCAAAATGCTGAAGTTGAAGCACTTTACCGTTTAGCGAATGCGGGTGTGCGGGTGCCAACGCCTTACGGTTGTTTCGATGGCGTGTTGCTGATGGAGTTAGTGACGGATGCCGAGGGCAATGTCGCGCCGAGATTAAACGATGTCAGTATGTCGGCAGAAAAAGCCTTGAAGGATCATGCGTTGGTGATGACCTATGTCAAACGTATGCTCTGTGCTGGGTTAGTGCACGGTGACTTGTCTGAGTTTAACGTGTTAGTTGACAGTGAAGGGCCAGTGATTATCGATTTGCCTCAGGCGGTCGATGCCGCGGCGAATAACCATGCCAAATGGATGTTAGCGCGTGATGTGAATAACATGACTCAATACTATGGTTTGTATGCTCCTGAGCTGCTAAAAACACAATACGCCAAAGAAATTTGGGCCTTGTTTGAAGCCGGTGAATTGAAGCCTGAAACGCCATTAACGGGTGAGTTTACCGAAGTGCTGGTTGAAGCCGATGTTAGTGCGGTCTTGGAAGAAATCCAAGCAGCCTTTGAAGAGGCACAAGAGCGTAAGCAGCGGATCCAAGAGGCAAACGAAGAAGACTATTAATCGTCTGTCGTTGTTTTTCACCCATAAAAAAGACGCTCAAAGTAGCGTCTTTTTTATGCTAAAAATTAAGTGAAATTATTATTTTTGTTATTGATTTTATTATTGTTATTTAATTTTTGGCGTTAGCCAATCCTTGGCTTAATCCCCGATGGAAGCTGGGGCCATCCTTGTTGCTACAAACAAGCTAGCAATCATCGAACAGTGTGATAAAAGGACAAGAGTTGAGAGAGAAATATGTTCATGACTTGGGGGAGCACAATTCACATATTTAATCTTTGGGGAAGATAACTCCCTCAATCCTTGCCGAAACCTTGGTCACTCTTCAGTCAATCTATGTAATACCAATCAAGGCCTTCCTTGGCGCACTACACTCATTGCAGTGCTGGATCATCATTGATCCTGTGAATAAAATGACAAGGCCAGAGAGAGAAATATGTTCATGACTTGGGGGAGCACAATTCACATATTTGATCTTGGGGGAGATAACTCCCTCCCTAGTCTTGCCGAAACTTTTGCATTGTCCCTATCCGTTTGTTGCTGTTAATACTATTTCCCAATCTTCGCTGGGTTCATCAATTTGGACGACAAGGCCGGACTAAAAAGGGCGCTGTTATTATTGTTGTTAGCACATCTTTTACATCGTTAGCGTTATCAGCAGGGCGATATGCAATCTCGTCCGGCCTTGTCTATTCGGGCACGTTTAGCTTGTTGTACAGGCACTCAATTGCCATGCAGCACTTAACCTATCGTGCGTAGCTCTTGATTGAGCTGTTTAATTTTTTTCTGTAGCTGGGCAATCTCACTCATTAATGCGCATTCTCTTTGCTGGGGTTGCAGATCGCTTTCTCGCACCCATTGGTAGACTGCCTTGGCAGATAAACCGTATTGACGTGCAACATCCGACAGTAAGCGACCTTGTACTTTAACCTCGGTGATAACATGTAGCTTGAGACTATTTTCTGCGATTCCCATGAGCGTTCCCTCTTTTACTGCCTTCGAACCAAAATATGACCGTTTGCGTTGCCTTTTATTGATGATAGTGACGCTGTTCTAAATCCCACTGGCTCAGACCTAGATGGCGCAGACAAATCCATTCGTGGCGACATAGTGCGATAAAGTTCATGACCTTTTTCATACTTCCTCCTTCATGACCCTAAATACTCGAGCCCATTTTCTGTCTCGATAGGTCCATTTAATTTGGATTAATCCTGTTGAAGTCGACTCTAGTTTTCGGCGATGTTTACCGCGTCTGACTGTCTACTCACTTAGTAGTATGTAAAATTCGTGCCAATATTCTAATTTTTATTTTAACCTTTTAAATCATTGGATTGCGCCTTCGATTAAAACGGCGTTATTTTTTAGTGCTGCCAATAAAGGTGCAAGGTGCACTATTTCGGTGCCATAGACTTGATATTTAATTGGCTGGTACAAGCCATGATTGAAGCCCGAAATCTGTATCTTTGCTGACTAAAATCTGGATTAGCATAATTGAAGATGGATAAAGGATTGTCTCCAGCGCAATTGCTTATATACTGCCTGCTTTGTGGCAATCCCTAGGTCATTCGTATTACCTAATGGACGTGATATTTCTTGCCCTTTTGAGCGGTATTCACAGTCATCAATCATATAAAGAGGTTATAAATGATGAAGTGTTTTCAGGCAGTGCAATCTAAACCATCCCTGTTAGCCATAGTGGTATTGACGACCGCGCTAGTTGCATCGGGTTGTACAACAATCAATCCCTATTCAAACGAAGAACAAACCGCTAAAGCGACCAGTGGCGCGTTGATTGGTGCAGTCGCGGGTGCCGCAATTGGGGTGGTATCTTCGAGCAAGAGCGACCGCGGTAAAGGTGCCTTAATTGGTGCTGCATCGGGCGCTGCAGTCGGTGGTGGTATTGGTTATTACATGGATGTGCAAGAGACTAAATTACGCCAACAATTAGCCTCAACGGGCGTGAGTGTGACCCGTAACGGCGATAACATCATTTTGAATATGCCTAATGAAGTGACCTTCGGCGTAGATCAAACCGAGTTAAGCGACGGTGCTAAACGTGTGCTGAATTCAGTGGCGGTTGTGGCCAAGGAATACAGCAAAACGCAGCTCAACATATTAGGTTATACCGACAGCAGTGGTTCAGACTCTTACAATTTACGTCTGTCACAGGTCCGGGCTAGCGAAGTGGGTAATTACTTGATGAATAAAGGCGTTGCCTCTGCCCGTGTAAAATCAAAAGGTATGGGTGAAGCGAGTCCTATTGCATCAAATGCCAATGCAAATGGCCGAGCACAAAACCGCCGCGTTGAGATCGTACTAATACCAACAGGTAAATAGTCTGGTCTAAGCGCAAAGTTCTCGCTGAAAAAGTCGCCAGAGGCGACTTTTTTGTTTTCAGTGGTGGGCTAATTGAGTGATTAGCTTGCCGTGCTTCAATTAGACAATTTGTCCTTTATGAAGCGCACCTTGAGTGACCTGCACCACAAACATATCACTGCTAATTACCTTGGGATGACTTCAGCTTGATCCCTTTATCGATTTCACGTTCTGTATGGGAATAAGTCACAAGAATGACTTTTAGTGCCTAAAGGAGAATATGACTATGATAAGCAAAAATGTGTTAGTAGCCTTGAGTTTAAGTCCTGTCATCATGGTGACGGCTGTACAAGGAGTGCCGATGAAAGCCGAAGTGACCACAGGAGGTGCGTCGATAGAACTGCGCGCCGCAGGCAGTTTAAAGGCTGCGATGAGTGATATTATTGCTGCTTATCAAGCACAGTCGCAAATGAGTGTTGTAGCGCAATATGCGCCCTCAGGTTTATTGTTAAAACGTATTCAAGAGGGCGAGAAAGTCGATATCTTTGCCTCGGCGAATATGAAACATCCACAGGCATTAGTGGATTCGGGTCAGGGCGAAGCGGTGCAAATGTTTGCCCGTAATCAACTCTGCGCTGTTGCTCAAGACACAGTTCAGGTGACGAGTTCGACGTTACTCGATACCTTGTTAGATCCTAAGATTAAAGTCGGCACCTCAACCCCGAAAGCCGACCCCGCGGGTGATTATGCCTGGGCCGTTTTTGCTAAGGCCGAAGCGGTAAAACCCAATGCGAAAGCCGCGTTAGAGACCAAGGCATTACAACTGACGGGCGGCCCTGAGAGTGTTAAACCGCCTAAAGATCGCAATCCCTATGGCTGGGTGATGGAAAACAAGCAAGCGGATATCTTTTTAACCTATTGCACTAATGCTGTGCTGGCTAAAAAAGAAGTGCCGAGTTTACAAATCATCGATTTACCGCAGGAACTTGCCGTGGGTGCCGACTATGGTTTACTGGTTTTACAAGGCGCTAATACTGCCGCTAAGCCGTTAGCTGAGTTTATTCTATCGACAAAAGGTCAAGCGATTCTGAGCAGTTATGGTTTTCAACCTCCGGTAAAATAGCCTTTTTTAGCTTTCCAGCGGGATAAAAAACGACACCTTTGAGGTGCCGTTTTTGTTATTAGCTCAAACTGTTAAAGCGTTAGTTCATCAGGTAGAGCGTCGCTAACCCGAGGAAGGCGAACAGGCCAACCACGTCAGTGACTGTGGTGAGCACCATACCGCCAGCGAGGGCAGGATCGATTTTAAGTCGTTTTAAAATCAATGGAATACTCGCACCTGCAAGCCCAGCTACTGTCATATTGATCAGCATCGCGCTACCAATTAATCCCGCCAGTGCCATATCATCCTTCCATAGCCACACGGCGACAAAGACTAAAATCGACCACATCAAGCCATTGAGAAAACCAATCGATAGCTCTTTACCGATAAGCCAGCGGGCGTTGCTTTGGCCTATATGTCCTAAAGCAATACCACGGATCACGAGCGCTAAGGTCTGATTACCGGCAACACCGCCCATGCTAGGGACAATCGTCATTAGGATGGCGATAGTGGCAAATTGCTCAATAGTGCCTTCAAACATATTGCTGACCGACGAGGCGAGCAGGGCGGCGAATAAGTTAATCGTGAGCCAGAGCGAGCGACGTAGGGTACTTTTTAGTACAGGACCAAAGGTATCTTCATCTCCGTCCATCCCCGCCATACCCATCATGGAATGTTCAGCATCTTCGCGGATAACATCGACTACGTCATCGATTGTGATACGCCCGAGCAGCTTACCATCACTGTCGACGACAGGTGCCGATACCCAGTCATTGCGTTCGAATTTCTGCGCGACTTCGCTGTCGGACATGCTCACCGGAATACTTTGAATATTGGGATCCATGATATTGCGAATTGTGGTGCTTGGCGCGCAAGTCAGTAGATCTGCCAGCCTAACACCGCCAAGGACTTTGTCCTGTTTGTCGACCACATATAAGGTATCTGTGGTGTCGGGTAGGTTGCCCCTTTGCCGAAGATAGCGCAGCACCACATCGATATTCACATCGGGTCTTAAGGTGACTGTATCTGTGTTCATCAAGCTGCCGGCGGTCTCATCTGGATAAGATAGGGCTTGTTCTACCCTCAGGCGATTTTGTTCCGTCATCGACTGCAGCACTTGTTTGTAAACTGCGTCGGGTAGACTTCGCAGAATATAGGCGAGATCGTCGGTGTCCATGCTTGCTGTCGCTTTCGCGACTCGCTCAGGGCTCATGCTGCGGATCAGTGGGTCTTTGAGTTCTTCACTCAACTCATCGAGTATGTCACCTATTTGTTCCTGATCGATGAGCTGCCACAATACTTGTCTGGCACTTGGCGGTGATGATTCTAAGATCAGCGCGATATCTGAGGCGGCCATTTTTTGCAGCATATTGCGCACGTGTACGAACATGCCGCTGCTAAGCGCTTGGTTTAACTGGTCAAGACTATGTCCGGTGTGATCGTTTTCTGCATTATCTACGGGCATTTGTCCTCCATTGTGCGGCAAATTGGTTTGAGATCTTAGTGTTGGGCTAGGATTTTACGGTGACTAAGCGTCAGTCGATGACATAGATTAAGACGGCTAAGGTAAGGCCAGCGCCAGCGCAATGACCGCTAGTGTAATCGCCTGTGGCTTGTATCGTCGAGCGACAAATGTTTTGCCATGTGTGAATGGCAAGTTTTTTAAACTAGACATGAAGTGAAACTAACGATGAAGTGCTTAGTGTGAAGTGAAACTAACAGGCTTCGTCAAACTTAGCGTCGATTAAGGCACAAATGGCATCGAGCGCCGGCTCTGCATCTGGGCCTTCGGCGATAAGCTTGATGGTCTTACCCATGCCAGTTTCAAGCATCAGTAAGCCAAGTACACTGGCGGCCGATGCTTGTTTATCGCCTTGGATTAAGGTGATGGTCGCATCAAACTCGGAAGCCAGTACCACCAACTTAGTGGCGGCACGGGCATGTAAACCGAGCTTATTACAGATGGTTATCTGACGTTCAAGTTTTGGCATTGTTGAGCTCTCGATGACGGGCATAAACTTTATGTTTACCGTTACTAAAGCGTTTGGCCAATTGCTCTGCGACGTAAACCGATCTGTGCTGTCCACCTGTGCAGCCAATGGCTACCGTTAAATAACTGCGATTGTTACGCTCGAGGTGCGGCAGCCAAGTCTCCAGTAAATTTTCGATTTGCCAGATGAACTTATTGACCAGTGGTTGACGATTTAAGAACTCAGCTACGGGTTCATCTAAGCCAGTCAATGGCCGCAGCGCCAACTCCCAGTGGGGATTGGGCAGGAAGCGCACATCGAACATAAAGTCGGCTTCGGTGGGCATTCCGTGCTTAAAGCCAAAGGACTCGAAGTTGATCACGAGTTCTTTATCGACACTACCAAGGAGAATTTGTCTGACTTGGTCGCTTAAATCATAGATATTCAGATTCGACGTATCTATGTAGTGATCGACCAGTTTTGACATAGGCTCGAGCAGTTTTCCCTCCAGCTTTATCGCTTCTTGCAAAGAGACTCGGCTCTTCGACAAAGGATGCAAACGGCGGGTTTCGCTGTAACGCTTAAGCAGAATTTTATCGCTGGAGTTAAGGAAGAAGCTCGTTAACTCAGTATCTGGAGGTAGGCTAGCGAGTTGTTTTACTAAGACCTTATCCTGCTCAGGCATGTTACGCACGTCGACACTGATGGCGACGAGATCGTTACTGCCTTTGAGTTGCTCAAGCAAACTGCCAATCAATGGCAAGGGAAGGTTATCGACACAATAATAGCCGAGATCTTCGAGTACCCTAAGGGCGACAGATTTGCCTGAGCCTGAGCGGCCCGACACTATGACCAGTTTCATCCAGTGATTACCTGATAGAGTTCCGTTTCATCATGCGTCTTGCGTAATTGCTTTAATATTTGCTTGTCGCTCAGCTTTTCGGCCATGCAAGACAAAGTACTTAAGTGCTGCTGACATTGGTCTGCAGGCACCAGTAGTGCAAATAAAATATCAACAGGTTGCTTATCGATAGCATCAAATGCTATCGGCTCTTCACACTTAATTAGTATGGCAATGGGCTGATCTATATCGGCTAGTCGACCATGTGGAATGGCGATGCCGTTACCTATACCTGTGCTCCCCATCTTTTCGCGCGCCACTAGGCTTTCGAATATCTCTTGAGATGAGAGGGTCGGGTACTGGGCAGCGACTAAGTCGCTGATGAGTTCCAGTACCTTTTTCTTGCTGCCCGGAGTGGCGCAGGTAGTGCACTCCGGCCGCAGTATGGTACAAAGTTCCATTATTAGTGTTTTGTTAACTTCTCTTTGTGTTTAATAACCTGACGGTCAAGCTTGTCAATCAGGGCGTCTATAGCAGCATACATGTCAGCATGCTCTGAAGTAGCAAAAACTTCACCACCTATGAGGTTTATTCTCGCTTCGGCAATCTGTTGCATTTTCTCAACATTGAGCACAACGTGCACATTATTGATCTGTTCGAAATGGCGTTCAAGTTTTGAAAACTTTTCTTCTACATATGCACGTAACGATTCGGTAATTTCGACATGGTGTCCACTTAGGTTTATTTGCATAGAAACGTCCTCCGATATCCACTGTAGGTTATAAACTTTTACGCTGATTAGAAGGTGGAATAAGCATAGCCTCTCGGTACTTCGCAATGGTTCTACGGGCTACGTTGATCCCTTGTTCTGCCAGAAGTTGTGCCATCTTACTATCGCTTAATGGTTTTTTCTGGTTTTCCGCTGCAACCAGTTTCTTTATAAAGGCTCTGATTGCTGTGGATGAGCACTCACCACCATCGTCAGTACCGACGTGGCTAGAGAAGAAGTATTTTAGTTCAAAAAGTCCCTTAGGGGTATGCATGTATTTTTGAGTTGTGACCCGTGAGATGGTGGACTCATGCATTTCTACCGCTTCGGCAATATCGTTAAGCACCATAGGCTTCATGGCTTCTTCACCATACTCAAAGAAACCTTGCTGATATTGCACTATGCAATTAGCAACTTTAAGCAAAGTATCGTTACGGCTTTCTAAGCTCTTAATAAACCATTTAGCCTCTTGCAGATGGCCGCGAATAAATTGGCTATCGGCTTGGTTTTTGGTACTGCGTGCCATAGAAGCATAATGTTGATTTACATTGATTTTTGGCATGCAGTCAGGATTAAGCTCAACGACCCAGCGGCCATTTTTCTTCGACACAGACACATCTGGGATAACGTATTCGTCATTATTGGGCGTGATCAACAAACCTGGGCGAGGATTGAGGGTTTGGATAAGTGCTATACCATCCCTTAATTCATCTTCTTTTAATTTAGTCTTACGCATCAATAACCTAAAATCACGGGCGGCGATCAGATCTAAATGATCTTTGATCAGCATACGGGCGTTTTCTAGGTTGGGAGTATCAGCGGCGAAATGCGACAGTTGGATCAGCAGGCATTCACTTAAATCGCGGGCGGCAACGCCTATGGGATCAAAATGCTGAATGCGCTTGAGTACGGCTTCGACTTCGTCAAGCTCAACTTCAGGATTGCCCATAGCTTCGAGAATTTCTTCAGTGCTTTGGGTGAGATAGCCCTGATCGTCGATGGCATCAATAATGGCGGTGGCAATGGCTAAATCGGTTTCAGAAAACGGCGTGAGGTTTTTTTGCCATTCTAAGTGTTCGTACAAACCTTCACTGGTCTCGCCTTGGAAGGGCATATCGTCTTCACGACTACCGCCGGGGCCTGAGTTTGGGGAGGCGGTAAACACTTCATCCCATGTGGTGTCCATGGGGAGCTCATCGGGCATGGATTCTTTGGTTAGCGACTCTGCCGTGTCTATGGTGGAGCTGTCTTTTTCTGGTGGCAGAGTGCTAGATTCACTGAAATCCGTATCGGATAGCGTTTGGTTTACAGGGGTTTTAGTGGCGTCGAATTGATCCTCTTCCAGCTCGAGAAGGGGATTAGAATCTAATGCTTGCTGGATCTCTTGCTGCAGTTCTAATGACGACAGTTGCAACAGACGTATGGCCTGTTGTAATTGTGGCGTCATGGTTAACTGTTGACCCAGTTTGAGCTGGAGTGACGCTTTCATGTTACCGCTGATCCCTACGTTATTATTGTTGGATGAGGTCGCTTATTATCATTTTGAGTGAAGCCCAATGGCGGTATAAATTGTCTCCATAGGCTTCGCTCGATTAACTATAGCCTGAATTGTTCACCTAAGTACACAGCCCTAACTTGCTGATTGTCTAAGATCTCTGCTGGAGTTCCTTCGGCAATCAGGTTTCCGTGACTCACAATATAAGCATGTTCACATACATCTAATGTCTCGCGGACATTATGGTCTGTGATCAGTACGCCAAGGCCGCGACTTTTGAGTTGTTCGATAATCTTCTTGATGTCGATAACCGAAATAGGATCGACGCCGGCAAACGGTTCATCGAGCAAAATGAACTTAGGATTAGCGGCTAAAGCCCGCGCAATTTCGACGCGACGACGTTCGCCACCCGACAATGACATGCCTTGGCTGTCACGGATGTGGGTGATATGAAACTCTTCGAGCAGATGTTCTAGTTCTTCTTCTCGTTCTTCGTTTTTAAGTTCTTTACGAGTTTGCAGTACGGCCATGATGTTGTCATGAACAGTTAGCTTACGAAAGATACTGGCTTCCTGCGGTAAGTAACCTATGCCTTTGCGGGCACGCAGATGCATAGGATCTGCGGTTAAATCATCATCGTCGATAAAGATATGTCCCTTATCGCTCTTCACTAGCCCGACAACCATGTAAAAGGTCGTGGTTTTACCCGCGCCGTTCGGACCGAGTAGGCCAACGACTTGACCGGTTTTTACCGTCAGACTGACGTCTTTAACCACTTGGCGACTCTTGTAACTTTTCGCCAGATTTTGTGCTCTTAAGGTGATTTGGGTCATTTAGAGTCCTGCTTTTTTACAGGTTTATCCGCCGGAGCGTCTGATTTAGCATCATCTTGATAGTTTTCAGGCTGAATAATAGTGATCACGCGATCGTCACCACTGCCAGTACTCTCGGCCATCAATTTCTGTTGAATCATGTTATAGCGGATTAAATTGCCTGTAACTTGGCTACCTGCTTGATCTAATGACGCCATACCTTTCAGAGTTAAGGTGCGGCTTGCCATATCGTAACGAATTTCTTTCGCGCTAGCCGATGCAGGACGGCCATCGTCTAATATCTGGCTATACGTAGCAGGGTTGCCTGTGGCGACTAAAGTTTTGCTATTTTCACCTTCAGCGGAAAATGCACGCAGTTCATTTGCTTGGATTTTTATTGAGCCTTGGGTAACTTCCACCGGACCAAAGAAGATGATCTGGTTGTTTTTGATATCCGCAGTTTGGCTCACAGCTTTAATTTTGACTTCTTGCTTTAAATCGCCCACTTTCGCGAAAGCACTCATGCTCATAATTAGCATTAGGCTGGCAAGTAATACGTTATTTTGCTTCATATGTTCCTACTACCTGACTGGTCAATTGCACTTCTTGCGCGTTGAGGTCGGCATAAAGGCCTTGGCCTTGAATATTAAAATCTTTCCCTGTGACGTAAATGGTACGGTCAGAGGTCATTATCATAGTGTTGAGATCGAGTTCCAGATAACTGGTGGACAAGGTCTGAATCGGTTCTTCTGGGCTAATGGCATCGATAATAACATTATTTTCTAATACAACCTTGCCAGTTTCCTTGTTTAGCTTGCCCTGATCTGCCCTGAGCTGCCATTGTGCTTTACCTTGGTCTGGATAAACAAGATAAACAGGTTGAGTAAAGAAAGTTTGATTCGTTGAATCATAATGTTCCATGTGTTTCGCTGTCACACGGCTATTCACTAGTCCTTGCTCATTGAACTCAACACTGCGCAGATCTTCAACGATGAAATCTGGGGTATTTTGATCTTTTACTCTGTTATCGGAATCACCGCTGTGTTTGTTCTGGACCTGCCAGTAAAGCGCTAGTGCGGTTCCAAAAAAAGCGATAATCGCGAGTGTCACACGACTCATATACTCATTCCATGGGCCGAAGTGAATTTATTTTGACTTAGGAGTAACAGATCTGTGAGTTCACGCAGTGCACCGTGGCCACCATTGAGCGTAGTCACAAAATGGGCGTGTTGGCGTACATAGGGGTGGCCGTCAGCAACACTGACCGCTAAACCGACGACATTCATCACGGGGAGATCGACAATATCATCACCGATATAAGCCACTTCTTCTGGGGTGACACCATAAAGTGCGAGCAATGCTTCATAGGGCTCGAACTTATTGTCTACGCCTTGGTAGATATGGGTAACACCAAGGGCTGTCATACGGTTTTCAACGATTTTGGATTGACGTCCTGTGATCACGGCGAGGTTGAAACCGCTGGTGAGGAGTGAGCGCACGCCATAACCGTCACGGGTATGGAAGGCTTTGAGCTCTTCGCCGCTATTGCTCAAGTAAATACGGCCGTCGGAAAACACCCCATCGACGTCACAAATCAACAGTTTAATCTTTTGCGCGCGTTGCCACACATCATCACTGATTGGGCCGTAAAATCCTTGCTGTGGCATTAAATGACTCCTGCTTTAACCATGTCTAGCATGTTAAGAGCGCCGATAGGATGGCGATCTTTATCGATAACAATTAATCCGTTGATATTTTTTGAGTCCATCACTTGCAGTGCTTGGGCGGCCAATACATTATCCGTGATCGTGACGCAGTTACGTGTCATCACATCGGCAATGGGCGTCGTGCGTAAATTCACTTCGGCATCGATAACGCGGCGTAAATCACCATCAGTGAAGATACCAACCAGCTTGCGCTGATCATCAATAATCGCCGTCATGCCTAAGCCTTTCTTGGAGATTTCGTACAGAGCTTCTGTGATGCAAATATCGTGGTTGACGAGCGGTAAGTCATCACCGCTATGCATGACATCGCAGACTTTTAACAGCAACTTACGTCCTAATGCACCGCCGGGATGGGACATAGCAAAATCATCACGGGTAAAGCCTTTAGCTTGTAGTAGCGCAATGGCAATCGCATCGCCCATCACTAAGGTTGCTGTGGTACTTGAGGTTGGTGCTAGTCCAAGTGGGCAAGCCTCTTCTGGGACTTCAATACATAAATGCACTTTAGATAATCGCGCCATATTCGATTCGGGTTTACCCGTTACCGCAATAACAGGCACGCCCATACGTTGGATGACCGGCATTAAGGTGAGGATTTCACTCGACTCACCAGAATTTGAAATCGCTAAAATCACATCGTTATCGGCCAATACACCCAGATCGCCGTGGCTGGCTTCACCCGGATGCACAAAAAATGCGGGCGTTCCTGTGCTGGCGAGGGTGGCAGAAATCTTATTGCCGATATGGCCCGATTTGCCCATTCCCATGACAATCACTTTGCCTGTGCAGTTGAGGATCAACTCGCAAGCTTCTGCAAATTCAGCCGAATCAACATATTGATAAAGATTGTCTAGGGCTGACTTTTCAATGTCGATAACTTTACAACCCCATTGGCGCAGTTGTGATTTGTCTACCATGTCTATCTCTCTTTTTGCATTGTCTTTGTCGCCCCATTGATGGGATTGGAATAGCACAATTTGGTACGCGATAAAGATGATATGTAATAGGCTTTCTGCCAAGTATTAGTTTGTTTTCAGACAATTTAGCTTATGTCTTACTGTGGTTTATTACCGAAAACAGCAAAACAATTGCGGCAGGCTAGAGCGATTGATCCGACTCGTCAAGTTCAGCTGCGTTAGCTATTCATGCACAATAACGTGTTTAGCGGCAGAAGGTCTTGAGCAATATCATCGTCTTTGTCGTTTATTTCAATGGATTTATCCCATATCGCAGCGGGTATTACCCTATGGGATGCCTCTATTGCGCAATTGCGTATCGACTCTCCCCGATAAAAGTGGGCGAAGAGTGAGCTAAGTGCGAACGAATTAGCCAATACTGCCAATTCTGCAACTAGGTTGAAAACATTAAGTAACATTTTACCTGTGCAGAGTGAAAACTTAGGGCGCATTTTCGCTGTAAATGAGGCAAATTGAAAGTATCGCAGGGCGATAGTGTCGATTCGGTTGTAGGTTAAAGCGCAATTACGTACAATTTGCGGCTCTTCGATTGGTCAGTCTAGGAAGACTAGGATCACCTCATTTGCAAATGTCGGAATCAAGCATGACTCAAGAACAAACGCCGTTGGTTGAGATCCGTAATTTGGGGTTTAGCCGCGGTCAGCGTGTGATATATGAAGATATTAGCCTGTCCATTCCAAGGGGCAAGGTGACGGCGATCATGGGGCCGAGCGGCATAGGCAAAACGACCCTGTTGAAATTGATTGGCGGCCAATTAACGCCTGACCATGGACAAGTGTTATTCGACGGTCACGATATCCATGGCGTGAGTCGTAATGAATTATTTAGTCTGCGTAAGCGGATGAGCATGCTGTTTCAAAGTGGCGCGCTGTTTACCGACATTAATGTGTTCGATAACGTGGCGTTTGCGCTGCGTGAACATTCTGGACTGCCTGAAGACATTATTCGCACTATCGTGCTGATGAAGCTTGAAGCCGTAGGTTTACGTGGTGCCGCTCAGATGATGCCAAGCGAGTTGTCCGGTGGTATGCAACGCCGCGCCGCATTGGCTAGAGCCATAGCGCTTGAACCTGAAATGGTGATGTACGATGAGCCTTTTGCAGGGCAAGACCCAATATCGATGGGCGTGTTAGTAAAGCTTATTCGTGAGTTATCCGATGCGCTGAATCTGACTTCAATTGTAGTGTCCCACGATGTGGATGAAGTGCTTGGCATTGCCGATTACGTGTATGTGGTGGCTGACAAAAAAGTCATCGCCCACGGTACCCCTGAAGAATTAAAGTACGCTGATAATCCGCAGCTGAAACAGTTTATTCAAGGTGCTCCGGACGGCCCTGTGCCGTTCCATTATCCGGCAAATGATTACCAGCAAGAATTAATGGCAAAAGGAGTTGGCAAGTGAAGTTAATCGACAGTATAGCCGACTTAGGCCGCAGCGCGATTGAGCTAGTGCTCGGTTTTGGCCGTGCAGGCCTTATGCTGTGGGGTGCGATTTTTCGCTGGCCACGCGTGCGTAAAGGTTTTCCATTATTAGTGCGCCAGATTTATGTGGTCGGTGTGCAATCTATGGTGATTATTTTAGTCTCAGGACTCTTTATCGGCATGGTGCTCGCACTGCAAGGCTACAACATCTTAGTTGGTTTTGGCACTGAAGAAAGCTTAGGTCCTATGGTGGCGCTCAGTTTACTGCGTGAGTTAGGGCCAGTTGTTACCGCGTTATTGTTTGCGGGACGGGCGGGTTCAGCATTAACCGCTGAAATTGGTTTAATGAAAAGTACTGAGCAGCTTTCCAGTTTAGAAATGATGGCGATTGACCCATTAAGGCAGATTATTGCACCGCGCTTTTGGGCTGGAGTGATCAGTATGCCATTGCTGGCGTTGATGTTTACCGCTGTAGGTATTTATGGCGGGCACCTTGTTGGCGTGGAATGGAAAGGGATCGACAGTGGTGCGTTTTGGTCGATTCTGCAGGCGTCTGTCGAATGGCGTCAGGACATAGTTAACTGCTTGATCAAAAGTGGTGTGTTTGCCGTAGTGGTCACTTGGATTGCGTTATATCGCGGTTATCAAGTGATCCCAAATCCGGAAGGCATCAGCCGTGCAACGACCCAGACTGTCGTTCAGTCGAGCCTCGCTGTATTGGCATTGGATTTTTTACTGACAGCCCTGATGTTTGGCCGCTAACGGAACACTGCGGATTTCGACACAGGTTAGATGGATTAACAGAGTGGTAGCTGAACATGTTGACACGAAAAATTGAATTATTAGTGGGTGTGTTTCTTTTAACAGGATTGGCCGCTTTTTTGGTCTTAGTCTTTAACGTCGCCAATATTGAAGTGAAAAGCAGCGATAGCACTTATACCATACAAGCCAATTTTACCAACATTGGTGGTTTGAAGGTGCGTTCGCCAGTCAAGGTTGGCGGTGTTGTCGTTGGCCGAGTGAGCAGCATAGATTTAGACCCAGTTAAGTTAGTGGCTGTGGTCACATTAGTGATGGACAAGCGTTACGATAAATTCCCTGAAACCAGTAGTTTAGCCATTTTGACTTCGGGTTTGTTGGGCGAACAATTCTTAGGGTTAACACCGGGTTTTGTCGACGATGATGTCAGTATGCTGAAAGACGGCGATAAGATTGACGACACTCGCTCGGCATTAGTGTTGGAGGAGCTGATTGGTCAGTTCTTATATAGTATGGGTTCGAAGGATAAATAGGGGTTACCGCTATGTTTAAAAACTTATCTCGTTTTTTATTGCCGTTAGTGATGGTTTTAGGGGCAACGAGCGCAGTCGCCGCTGATGTGGTTGTCGATACGACAGATCCGTATGCCATGGTGAAAGCCGTTGCCAATAAAACCTTCGATCGTTTTCACAAAGATAAAGCATTAATCGATGCAAATTCAGACCATTTAAAGGTGATTGTTCGTGAAGAACTCATGCCTTATGTCGATTATAAATACGCTTCTTATAAGGTATTAGGCCAATATCTTAAGGATTCAACCGAAGAGCAACGCAATCGTTTCGTCAATGCTTTTGAAGGTTATTTAATCTCTACTTATGCCCAAGCCTTTACTGAATATACTAATCAAAAAGTGGAATTCTCACCTGGGATTGATTTCAGCAAAGAGAAAATGGTCGATGTAAACGTGCAGATCATCGAAGCCGGTCGCCCACCTATTAAACTATTGTTTAAGGCGCGCCGTTTAAAGGATGACTCATGGAAGGCATTTGATTTAGTTGCCGAAGGTGTGAGCTTACTGTCTTCTAAGCAGTCGGAAATCTCTAATCTAATTCGCCAACAGGGTATCGATCCCGTGATTAAGATGCTCGAAGATCGCACTAAAGAGAAAGTGGTCATGAAGGCTAAGTCAGGGAAGTCACAGTCGTGATTGAATTTGTGCAACAGGGTACAGTTTGTCATCTCAAAGGGCGCATAACTCAAGCCGATGTCATTACACTTTGGCCACAGCGACAACAACTGCTAAATGAGTCAACCCAGATATTGTCTCTGTCTGGGCTCGAATACAGTGATAGCGCTGGCATGGCATTTTTGCTGGCGTTAGTGCGTGAACATCGCAGCCAACTTGTATTGAGTTCTGCTTCACCACAACTTAAAAAACTAATTGATTTATATGATTTAGATGCCTTCTTTACCGAAGAAGCGCATTGAGAATAGGGTAATAGATTTCATGGAATGCAGCTTAATCGAACAGATTTTACGTGATGCGTTAGGGCTTGAAGAAGTTCACGCTAGCTCGGATGGTAGCCATTATAAAGTGATCGCCGTAGGTGAATGCTTCGATGGTATGAGCCGAGTCAAACAGCAACAAGCCATTTATGCACCGTTGACGGCACACATTGCCAGCGGTGAATTACATGCATTAACGATCAAAACTTTCACGCCGACTCAATGGAAACGCGAAAAAGTTTTCAACATGCCTAGCTAGTGAGGAAAAGTGGATAAACTAACAATTCAGGCAAGCCCCCCGCTTGCCGGTGATGTGATTATTTCAGGTGCTAAAAATGCAGCTTTGCCTATTCTGATGGCGGGTGTATTGGCTGAAACCGATTTTGTGGTTTCTAACGTGCCCAATCTACGTGATGTGAGTACGAGCTGTAAGTTATTACGCTGTCTCGGCGCTGAAGTGACTGAACTCGGTGACGGACAGATCCGCATTTCTACCACTAATCTGAATGAGTTTTGCGCTCCCTATGATCTAGTGAAAACCATGCGTGCTTCTATCTTGATCTTAGGGCCGTTATTGGCTCGTTATGGTACGGCTGATGTGTCATTGCCTGGCGGCTGTGCCATTGGCGCAAGACCAGTGAACTTGCACTTACATGGCCTCGAAATGATGGGCGCCAAGATTGAAGTGAAAGAAGGTTATATCAAGGCCCGTGTCGATGGTCGTCTTAAAGGCGCACATATCTTTATGGACATGGTGAGTGTTGGTGCTACCGAAAACTTACTGATGGCCGCAGCGTTAGCCGATGGCGAAACCGTGATTGAAAACGCGGCCCGTGAACCTGAAGTGATCGATCTCGCTAATTGCTTAATTGCCATGGGTGCAAAAATCACTGGTGTAGGCAGTGCGACACTGCGTATCCAAGGGGTTGAGCGTTTACAGGGCTGCAATTACCGAGTTATGCCAGATCGTATCGAAACCGGTTCCTTCCTCGTTGCTGCCGCGGTGACCCGTGGTCGTATTCGTTGTTTAAAAGCCGATCCTGCTTCACTGGAGTCGGTTATCGCAAAACTTGAAGATGCAGGCGCGACGATTACTACGGGCGAAGATTGGATTGAGCTCGATATGCAGGGTAAACGTCCGAAGGCGGTGAATATCAAGACGGCACCTTATCCTGGTTTCCCAACCGATATGCAGGCGCAGTTTTGTGTGCTCAATGCCTTAGCACAAGGTACGGCAACCATAACTGAGACTATCTTCGAAAATCGTTTTATGCATGTGCCTGAACTTATCCGTATGGGCGCTACCATGGAGCTTGAAGGCAACACCTGCATCATTCAAGGGATTGAATCTTTAAGTGGTGCTCAGGTAATGGCGACGGATTTACGTGCGTCAGCGAGTCTAGTGATTGCTGGCTTAGTGGCCGATGGTAAGACGATTGTCGATCGTATCTATCACTTAGATCGTGGCTATGAGCATATTGAGAATAAGTTTCAAGGTTTAGGCGCACAGGTTGTGCGTATTCAGTGATCTGTTACTGATTTAAGCTAATTTTGAATCATTAAAAAACCAGCTAAATGCTGGTTTTTTGTTTTCTGCCTTTGAGCGCGTAATGCTGAGTGACGCTCTAGTTATCGATCACAACCTTCTCATCGATAATCACAGGTAACTCTTGTTGTTTACCTTGGCGTATCACAGTCATCATCACTTTCTTACCCGGTGTGGTTTCAGCGATGCGGTCCATCAGCATTTCAACGCCTGGCACATCTTCACCGTCGTATTTAATAATCACATCCCTTGGCATTAGCTGGGCACGGGCCGCTGGGCCATTAGGATCGACACCCATAATGACCACACCTTTTAAATCGGGCAGATTGAGAATTTGTGCAATGACAGGGTTGATAGGTTCACCTGAAATACCCAAAGCACCACGGATCACGCGGCCGTTTTTAATCAACTTACCCATAATGCTGTGGGCTAATTTAATCGGGATAGCGAAGTTAATCCCGTGGCCGCCGCCTTCTTCGCCCACTTGGAATGCTGCGGTATTAATACCGATAAGGCTGCCGTTAGTGTCAATGAGTGCGCCACCCGAGTTACCCGCATTAATCGCAGCATCGGTTTGTAGGAAGTCTAAGTAACCTGAACTTAAGCCGTTACGCCCCGTGGCACTGATGATACCTTGGGTAATGGTCTGGCCTAAATTGTAGGGATTACCAATAGCGAGTACGACATCACCGACTTGAGGCGGACTGTCGAGATTAACGGGGACAATTGGTAAGTTATCGCCTTCAATTTTGAGTACCGATAAATCGGTTTCAGGATCGAAACCAACCACTTCAGAGGTAAATTTGCGTCCATCTTGCAGGGCGACAACAATCTCATCGGCTTTCTTAATGACATGATAATTAGTGAGAATATAACCTTCTTTACTCATTATCACCCCAGAACCTAGACCTTGAAGTGAGCCTGAATTAAGTGGCCGATTCTGATCTATGCTGAGGCTATAAATATTGACAACAGCAGGAGCTGCACGGCGTACCGCCTTGGCAAAGGATAGCTCGACTGTGTTGTTGGCACGGGTTTGTAGCAGACTACTACCGAGGGATTGGTTATCGAAATAACGTGTTACCAATAAAAACATGGCCGCCATGATAAGGCCGAAAAGGGTGGCTTTACCGAGATATAACAGAGTGTCTTTTATAGTCATGGCAGGATGGATCTAGAAAAAGGTGAGTTAGATTAACATGTTTAATCGATGTAAGCATAGGGAACCTAAGCTCCCTATGCTTATCTATGGCAGAAAAAATGGCCTATTTTGTCGATTAACGTAGGACTAAATACAACATGCTCTTATCACGCATTATCTTCAGTGCAACGGCACCTTCTTGATCTTTAAGTTGTGCTTTAAGTGTCTTAAGATCTTTAATCGCAGTACGGTTAATACCGACAATCACATCTCCTTTTTGTAAGCCACTCATGGCCGCGGGTGAGCCTTGTGCGACATCGGTAATTTCAATGCCCTTAGATGAGTTTTCTAAGGACGCACCTTGCAGCATAGGATGCACGGCACCAGCCGCTGTTTCACTAGTTTGGCTCGCTTCACCTAAGGTCACTTTAACTGTTTTCTTATCACCGTCACGGATGAGTCCTAACTCAACGTTAGCACCTGCACCCATAGTGGCGACTTTAGCTCGCAGTTCTTGGAATGACTTAATACCACGGCCATCAACGCTGATGATAATATCACCTGCTTTTATACCGGCTTTCTCTGCGGCACTGCCCTTGGCTACTTCATTCACGAAGCCACCGTGTTGAGTGTCTAAACCGAAACCTTGGGCTAGTTGGCTATCGAGATCACGTCCCGAAATACCTAATACACCGCGGCGTACTTCTCCGTGTTCGGCAATTTGTGCCACGAGGTTTTTCACCATATTAGCGGGGATGGCAAAGCCAATACCGACGTTACCGCCGCCCGGTGCTACGATTGCCGTGTTAATCCCAATTAACTCGCCGTTAAGATTGACGAGTGCGCCACCCGAGTTACCACTGTTAATCGCGGCATCGGTTTGAATAAAGTTTTCTAGCATTTCAATGCCTAAGCCGCTACGGCCTAAAGCACTAACAATTCCCGAGGTGACGGTTTGACCTAAACCGAAGGGGTTACCAATGGCAACGGCAAAGTCACCTACGCGTAAATCATCGGAATCAGAGGCTTTGATTGCGACGAGATTTTTCGCTTCAATTTGCAATAATGCGATATCTGACTCTGAGTCAGTACCAATCAGTTTTGCTTTTACTTCACGGCCGTCGTGAAGACCAACTTGAATATCATCAGCACCGTCAATCACATGGTTGTTCGTGACGATATAGCCTTTTTCTGCGTCAATAATGACGCCTGAGCCTAAGCCTCTAAAAGGACGCTCTTGCACTTGCTCTTGTGGCGCATTAGGGCCGAAAAAGTAACGGAAAACATCAGGTACTCTTTGCTTAGAAACATGAGTCCCCGTTACCGCTACTGATACTACTGCGGGCGTCGTACGCTCAAGCATAGGCGCAAGACTTGGAATGGATTGTCCCTCAACCGTCTGTGGAATGGCGGCCTGTGAGACGACAGGCATTATAGTCAGGGTCGCGGCTAACATTGCGGCTGAAAGTACAGATAATTTTGTTTTCATCTATTCATAACTCCAAATAAGGGTTGAAAGATCTGGATGTAATGCATCAGCAATCGTGCGAGTGCCAGATCAAATCTGTATCGGTACCGGCTATTTGCCTAGGTAATCACTCTGACTCGCACCTTATTGAAAAAGTTCATTATATTAATAAATGTTAATTTTTTTAGCCCATTTTGTCGGCTGTTTCATACTTGTTGCTGAACAGAAATCTGTGGGCGAGATTAGGATTTTTCAAGCCCTAATATAAGCAGATTTTGCCGATTAAAATGACCTACAGCATAGAGGCTTATTAGACGTTTGTATGCAGTTTAGCGTTAAGGTAAAAGTCGTATTCTGCATTAATATATCCTGCGTCATATTGGGCGTGCTAATATCGTCACAGTTTTAATAAAGGACATAAGAGAATTTAAACGTGCCTCAGTTAAGCCCTTGGCAGCATTATCAAAAAGATCTTACCCGTGACGGTTTTTCCCATGATCCGGCTCAAGAAATTGCCGTTAAGGCGTTACAACGCGTCTATGAAGACTTAACTACGGCAGAAGAGCCGAGTTCTATTGTTGGGAAATTGTTTAGCGCATTAGGCTTAAAATCGGCACCAGCATCACCTAAAGGCCTGTATCTTTGGGGTGGAGTTGGGCGCGGTAAAACTTACTTGATGGATACTTTTTTTGATGCCTTGCCTGGTGAACAAAAATTGCGGGCTCACTTTCATCGCTTTATGCATCAATTGCATTTAGATTTGGACGAGTTAAAAGGCGTTCGCGATCCTTTGTTGGTGATTGCGAAAAAGATGGCTGCAAAATATCGCGTTATCTGTTTCGATGAATTCTTTGTCTCTGATATTACCGATGCCATGCTATTAGGTACGCTGTTTCAAGCGTTATTTAAAGAAGGCGTTGTACTGGTTGCAACCTCGAATATTATCCCCGACGACTTATATAAAAATGGCTTACAGCGCGCACGTTTCTTACCTGCGATAGCCCTAATTAATCAACATTGTGAAGTGCTCAATGTGGATTCTGGCATTGACTATCGATTGCGTACCCTTGAGCAAGCAGAGATTTATCATCATCCATTAGATGCACAAGCTGATGCCAATCTTATACGTTATTTTAGCCAGTTAGCGCCTGAGTCTGAGGTGCTTACTGCTGACATCGAAATAGAAGGCCGCAGTATTAGTATTCGGCAGCAGGCGCAGGGCGTATTGTTGGCCGATTTTAGAGCGCTCTGTGATGGTCCACGAAGCCAGCGTGATTACATGGAACTTGCGCGGATTTATCACACTGTCCTCGTGAGTGGCATAGAACAAATGGGCGCCTTTTTGACTGGCGATGACATCGCCAGACGTTTTTTAGCTATGGTCGACGAATTTTACGAGCGCAATGTAAAGCTGATTGTATCGGCTCAAGTGCCACTCGAAGATATTTATGCCGATGGTTTGCTTAACTTCGAATTTAGGCGTTGCCGTTCACGCTTAATTGAGATGCAATCCCACGATTATTTAAAAACCGAACACCTGCCGTAACCCAGTAGTGTAAGAGTTTTGCATTAGCTGCGGCCTTAAATCACCAGAGGCTTGTTAATCCTTAGGATGACAAGTCCAATTGGTCGATATTTTATAATTTTTATCAAAATATCAGGTGATTTTTAACTCAGCTTTGTCTATACTCCGCCACCTGCCCACGTTACTCCGCCAATTGGGCGGAAGTTGTAAGCCGAAGTCGGTGCTCGAAGGGGTACTAAAAGGCAATTTTGTGTTGTTTGCAAATGCAGACAACATGTGAGACAGAAAATTAACTTTGGGTTTTTGTAATAATGAAGACTTTTACTGCTACACCAGAAACTGTAACTCGTGACTGGTTCGTCGTCGACGCAGACGGCAAAACTTTAGGTCGTATCGCTACTGAAATCGCTGTCCGTTTACGCGGTAAGCATAAGCCAGAATACACTCCACACGTTGATACCGGTGATTACATCATCGTTGTTAATGCTGAAAAAGTGACTGTTACTGGTAACAAAGCGAAAGGCAAAACGTACTACTCGCATTCAGGCTTCCCTGGTGGCATTAAGCAAATCAGCTTTGAAAAGCTGCAAGCGCAAAAGCCAGAAATGATCATCGAGAAAGCAGTTAAGGGTATGTTACCAAAAGGTCCTCTGGGCCGTGCCATGTTCCGTAAACTGAAAGTTTACGCTGGCGCAGAACATAACCACACTGCACAACAACCTCAAGTTCTTGATATCTAAACGGGATTAAGCAAATGGCTGCAACTCAGTACTACGGCACTGGCCGTCGCAAAACCTCTACAGCTCGCGTTTTCGCTAAAGCAGGTAGTGGCAACATCGTTGTAAATCAACGTCCTTTGGATCAGTATTTTGGTCGTGAAACTGCTCGTATGGTTGTTCGTCAACCTTTAGAGTTAGTTGAAATGACTGACAAGCTGGACATCTATGTAACTGTTAAAGGCGGTGGTATCACTGGCCAAGCAGGCGCAATCCGTCACGGTATTACCCGTGCTCTGATGCAATTAGATGAAGCACTGCGTCCATCACTTCGTTCTGCTGGTTTCGTTACCCGTGACGCTCGTAAAGTTGAGCGTAAGAAAGTGGGTCTACGTAAAGCACGTCGTAAGCCACAATTCTCTAAGCGTTAATTCGTTTTTGGAATATCAAAAAACCCAGCCTATGCTGGGTTTTTTATTGGCTAAAAATTGACGGTACAAGAAAACTCTTTGGTTGGAGTATGCTGATATACAATAAATTTATATTAAGCGAGTGAGTTTGAGGTAAGCATGACTTTTCAGATTTTTATGCTAGCAGTGGCACTTGTGTTGATTTTGGAAGGCCTTGGGCCATTATTATTCCCAAATAAATGGCGTCGTTATTTAAATGAACTCTCCCATCAAAATCAGCAAGTTATCCAGCGACTTGGTGGGGCATTAGTCACTGCTGGAGTCGTGATTTGGGTTATTTTTGCATGAAAAATAGCCTGCTTGCCCTTATTAACTAAGATCTGTTAAAATTCTTTTTTAACCGCAACCTTGCAGCAAATAATGGGCAAAAACGTAGTTGTTCTCGGCACCCAATGGGGTGACGAAGGAAAAGGTAAGATTGTCGACCTTCTAACAGAACAGGCAAAATATGTAGTGCGCTATCAAGGCGGCCACAATGCTGGTCATACCTTGGTTATCGACGGTGAAAAAACCGTTCTTCATCTGATCCCATCGGGTATCCTGCGCGATAATGTGAAATGCATTATTGGCAACGGTGTGGTGCTTGCACCTGACGCCCTGATGAAAGAGATCAACATGCTGAAAGATCGTGGAGTTCCTGTTGAGGAACGTCTGTTGATCTCTGAAGCGTGTCCGCTGATCCTTCCCTTCCATTGTGCCCTTGATATTGCCCGTGAAAAAGCGCGCGGTAATAAAGCTATTGGTACAACTGGCCGTGGTATTGGACCTGCGTATGAAGACAAGATCTCTCGTCGCGGTCTGCGAGTAGGCGACCTGTTCAATGCTGAACTGTTTGCTGAAAAGCTGAAAGAAGTTATGAAATACCATAACTTTATGCTGACAGAGTACTATCAAGTCGAAGCGGTTGATTACGAGCAAACGCTAGCAGATGCTTTGGCTATGGCCGATTATCTGAAGAGCATGTGTGTTGATGTGACTGAACTGTTGGATACTGCGCGTAAAGCCGGTGAGCCAATTCTGTTCGAAGGCGCTCAAGGTACATTACTCGATATCGACCACGGAACATACCCATTTGTAACCTCTTCAAATACCACTGCCGGTGGTGTTGCGACGGGTTCAGGTTTTGGTCCGCGTCACTTAGACTATGTCTTAGGTATCATGAAGGCTTACACCACTCGCGTAGGTGCAGGTCCATTCCCAACTGAACTATTATGTGAAGTCGGTGATCATTTAGGTACTAAAGGTCATGAGTTCGGTGCGACAACGGGTCGTAAGCGTCGTCCAGGTTGGTTGGATGCTGTGGCAATGCGCCGCGCAGTTCAAATCAACAGTGTTAGCGGCTTCTGCTTGACTAAGTTAGATGTACTTGATGGTCTGAAAGAAGTGAAGATTTGTGTCGGTTATCAGAATCCTGATGGCACTATCTCTAAAGTCACTCCGCTGGCCGCTGAAGGTTATGAACTGGTTACGCCGGTTTATGAAACTATGCCGGGTTGGAGCGAGTCGACTTTTGGCGCGACATCAATTGAGCAACTGCCTCAAGCAGCGATCAATTATATCAAGCGTCTTGAAGAGTTATTAGAAACACCAATCGACATTATCTCTACGGGTCCTGATCGTAACGAAACCATGATTTTGGTTAATCCGTTCAATTAAGATCTGTTAAGGCCGTGTTTCACGGCCTTTTTCTCTGCTTCTTTATGCCTTTCTCTGTTTCATTCTGCGGTTAGAAATTCAGCTCAAGCTCAAGAAATAGGTTATACTGCCGATGCAAGTATTCATCCTACTGTCATTGAGAGTCCTTATGCTACGTACAGCACTCGTTGCGCTACTGCCTTTAGTATCTTCAATGTGCTTTGCTGAAACGCAGGCGGTGGATATTTATAGTCAAGATCAATTGCTTGATTTGATCCGTAGCAATCAATACTTAGCGAAAGTGAAACGTGATGATTGCCAGTTAGTTCAAGACATTGAGGCGCGAGCCCAAGTCTTAAAACAGCCTTTATATCAATTTCTTTGGGGCGAAATGCTCAATCATGGAACGTGTGTGAAGGCTAACCCTGTGAAGGGTATTGCTTTGTTACGTGACTCGGCCGAACAAGGTAGCTCAGAAGCGATGTTAAAGCTTGCCGAGTATTATCAGAGTGGGAAATTTGTCATCCGCAATAAAGACAGAGCAGTGCATTATTTACTGCCTGCGGCTGCAAGTGGCAGTTTATCCGCTCGTATGATGTTAGTTCGTTTATTCGGTGAAGGTTATGGTAGTCCTAGGGATTACGAGATGGCCTATCACTGGTTATATAACGATGTATTTGCGGACGAGGCGACTAAGAATAAAGCCTTGTCTTTACTGCAGGTGTTAGCAGCTAAAATGCCCCCCAGTGCAGTGGCGCGGGCCCAGCAAGAACAGTTGCGAACCCGTTAAGTGGTCTCTTAATCTAGAGACACATTATTTGGATATTGAATGATCAAAGACCCTCATTTTGAGCGTGAACAGGATAAGTACGAAAACCCTATCCCAAGCCGTGAGTATATTCTCGATTACTTACGTTCTCAAAAATCACCTATCACCCGTGACAGCATTGCCGCGGCGTTAAACATCCAAGAGGAAGAACAACTTGAGGCCTTGCGCCGTCGCCTACGTGCGATGGAACGCGATGGCGAACTGGTGTTCACTCGTGGGCAGAGCTATGGCTTACCCGAGAAAATGGATCTGATCCCCGGCACTGTGCTCGGACACAGAGAAGGCTTCGGCTTTTTCAAACCCGATGAAGGCGGTGATGACTTATTTATTTCGAACCGCGACATGCTGATGTATTTCCACGGTGATAAAGTGCTGGCGCAAAAAGCGGGCACAGATCGTCGTGGCCGTCGCGAAGCGCGTTTGGTGCGTCTGATCCAGCCGCGCAGTGCCGCGATTGTTGGCCGTTATCATGTTGATAGCGGTATGGCATTTGTCATTGCAGATGATAAGCGTATTACCCAAGAAATCTTAGTCGCGAATGAAGATCGCAACGGCGCCCGTCAAGGCGATGTGGTTGTGGTTGAATTAACGCGTCGCCCAGGTCGTTTTGTTAAGGCTGCGGGTAAAGTGACTGAAGTGCTTGGTAAGCAAATGGCGCCGGGGATGGAAATCGAAATCGCCCTGCGTAACTATGACTTGCCCCATACTTGGTCACCTGTGATCGAGAAGAAACTGCGCCGAATTCCCGATGAAGTGACCGACGCCGATAAAGTCGGCCGTGTGGATTTACGTCATCTGCCATTAGTGACTATCGACGGTGAAGACGCCCGCGATTTTGACGATGCCGTGTACGCGGAGAAAAAAGCCGGTGGTGGCTGGCGTTTATGGGTTGCGATTGCGGACGTTAGTTATTATGTCCGCACTGATTCTGCCTTAGATACCGAAGCGCGTGCCCGTGGTAACTCTGTGTATTTTCCGTCGCAAGTGATCCCTATGCTGCCGGAGAAAATCTCCAACGGCCTCTGTTCGCTTAATCCCCACGTCGACCGTTTATGTATGGTCGCCGAGATGACCGTATCTGCTAAAGGTAAGTTATCAGGTTATAAGTTTTATCCGGCTGTGATGTATTCCCATGCCCGTTTCACTTATACCCAAGTGGCAGCAATGTTAGAAGGCGGCCCCATTGCGCCTGAGCACGAGGCTTTGTTCCCGCATTTGCAGTGTTTACAGTCATTGTATTTAGCGCTCGATGAGCAAAGGGCCGAGCGTGGTGCGATTGCGTTTGAAACCATGGAAACGCAGTTCATTTTCAATGAGCAGCGCAAGATTGATAAAATCGTGCCGCGTGGCCGTAATCAAGCCCATAAAATCATTGAAGAATGCATGATTTTAGCCAACGTTTCTGCAGCTAAATTTGTGAAGAAACACAAAGGCGACGTGCTGTACCGAGTGCATGAAGCGCCATCTGAGCAAAAGTTGGCGAACTTTAAAGAGTTCCTTGCTGAGCGTGGTTTGACTATGCCTGGCGGACTTGAGCCAACGCCGTCAGATTACCAGAACGTAATGCTGCAAATTGCCGACCGTCCCGATGCTGAACTTATCCAAGTGATGCTGCTGCGCTCTATGCGTCAGGCAATTTACACCCCGGATAATGAAGGTCACTTCGGTTTGGCTTTAGAAGAATATGCGCATTTTACCTCGCCCATTCGCCGTTATCCGGATTTAGTGTTACATCGTGTGATCCGTTATTTACTGGCGAAGGAAAGAGGCGAAGCCACTGAGAAGTGGACGCAGGATGGTGGCTATCATTATCAGCTCGATGAGCTCGACCAATTGGGCGAAGAGTGTTCAACCACAGAACGTCGTGCCGATGAAGCGACTCGCGATGTTAGCGATTGGCTCAAGTGCGAGTTTATGCAAGATCACGTCGGTGATACCTTTGAAGCTGTGATTGCCTCCGTGACCAGTTTTGGTTTGTTTGTGCGCTTAAATGAACTGTTTATCGATGGCTTAGTGCATATCTCAAGCCTAGGTAGTGATTACTACCAATTCGACCCTATGCGTCAACGTCTTATCGGTGAGCACACAGGTCAAGTTTATCAAGTCGGCGATCCTGTGACGGTTAAGGTTGCTGCAGTCAACTTAGATGACAGACAGATTGATTTGGTTATGCTGGGTGATGACGGCAAAGGTGGTAAGCGTAAAGCATCTGCCAGCCGTGATAAGCCGATGACAGCCCGTGAGCGTGTTAATCGTGAAGGCGCTAAGCAAGGTAAAGCAGGCAAAACCGCGGCATCTAGCGCCAAGGCTGAAACAGGTAAAACCAAACCTAAGGCCAAAGCTGGCACTAAAGCTAAAAAAGCAGCAGTAAAAGATCCGGCTAAAAAGCCAAAAGCCGCTAAGCGGAGCACGAGAAAGAAATAAATGAAAAAACAAGATATTATTTTTGGGATCCACGCAGTTGAAGCCCTGTTAAAACACAGCCCTGAGCGCATTATTGAGTTGTGGCTGTTACAAGGTCGTGACGATGAGCGCTTAACTGTGCTGGCCGATCAGGCCAAAGCCTTTGGCACGACGATTCAAGTCGCTTCTCGTAAAGCCTTAGATGACAAAGCGGAAAGCAGCCAACATCAAGGCATAGTCGCGCGTGTTAAAGCGGCGAAAGTATTGAATGAGCAAGATTTAGATGTGCTGCTTGCTAACACTGAGCAAGCATTCCTGTTGATCTTGGATGGTGTGACGGATCCCCATAACTTAGGCGCTTGTCTACGTAATGCTGATGCGGCGGGCGTGCAAGGTATTATCGTGCCTAAAGACAATTCAGTTGGCTTAACGGCCACTGTAAGTAAAGTGGCATGTGGCGCTGCGGAAACAGTGCCTTTATTCCAAGTGACTAATCTTGCACGTACTATGCGTCACCTGCAGGAAAAGGGTGTGTGGATAGTAGGCACCGCGGGCGAGGCAGATTGCGAGCTTTATCAAGCCGATCTCAAGGGATCATTGGCGATTGCTATGGGAGCTGAAGACAAAGGCTTACGCCGATTAAGCCGTGAGTCTTGTGATTCACTGATCTCTATCCCTATGGCCGGTAGTGTGTCTAGCTTGAACGTATCGGTTGCAACGGGTATTTGCTTATTTGAAGCAGTGCGTCAGCGTCGTAGCTAATATGCTCACGTTTGCCTGATCTCACATATGCAGTATCAGGCTTGAAGTAACAACCTGCAGTAACAACTGGTCGTAATAAAAAGGCGGATTAACGATATAAAGTTAATCCGTTTTTTATTGGCCTTTTTTACGTCATCGCTTTGTCTAGGTTAACCTGATTGCTATCAGTTTCATCTATTTGAGCGGCTTCAGGCTCTGCTTGCTCAATATCGAAACTAAAGGCGAGTTGTTCCTCATCACTGTCATTATCATCGATAATATCGTCATCGACGCCATCGGCCCCTAAATCATGCTCCGATTCATCTAAGTTAGCGCTGGGCGTCATATGCTCTTGAATTGATTCAACATCAACCCTTGGGTCCAACGCTGCCGCCAGTGGTGACGAGACTAAGTCGCCCGTCGCCATTATGTAGTCTTGGGTGACATTGGTTTCGACTTTTTGCTGTGAATGTACATAACGTAAACGCACAAAGAGTATTAAGGTACAGGCTGACATAAAGCCATATAACATGTTATTGCCAAACCATTGCATTAATGTCGATGCGATAAGCGGACCGATACTGGCGCCTAAGCCGAAGGTTAATAATATTGTTGCTGATAAGCCTACCCGCTCATTTTGCTCTACTCGAGAGTTGGCAAGCGCTGTGGCGAGCGGATAGAAAGTGAAACCTAAAATACCAAATAGGAAAGTCATCACCAGTGAAATCACCGGATGATAGGGGGTTAAGGCGATAGCTAAGGCTAAGATACCGAGCAATATACAGTTGATACGGATAAGGCGACTGCGGGACATAATGTCGGACAATTTTCCCATTGGCCATTGTGCCAGTAATCCCGCTAAAATCGTTGCCGTCATATACGTGGCGACTTTTTCAGGTGGTAAACCTAAGTTACTGGCGTAGGCGGGAGCGAGACCATAAAACGAACCCACTATCATGCTACCAATCGCGATTGTCGTGAGTGCTTGTGGCGCTTTTTTCCAGTAATAGGCAATTTTGAGTGGGGCAGGAACTAAGGGCGCAGGGTGAAGACGACGCGTGAGTGAAATCGGTACGATACAGAGTGAAAAACAAATTGCGATAAGCAGTAGTGGCTCTAGTCCTAATTCGGGGAAAATACTGATCGCACCTTGGCCCAAGATTAAGCCGAAGTAAGATACGATCATATAACTCGCAAACACTGTGCCCCTTTGATTACTTTCAGCTTGTTCGTTAAGCCAACTTTCTAACACCATGTATTGGCACATCATCCCCATGCCGACCACGAGTCTGAGGAGCAGCCAAACCGCTAGCTCATCCACGAGTGCATGGCCTAATGCCGATGCCGCGACTATGCCTGCACTGGCGACAAAGGCGCGGATATGGCCCACTTGAGCGATAAGTCGATGACCAATCTTAGAGCCTGCCACTAGGCCAACATAGTAGGCCGACATCATGCCGCCAATCCATATTTGTGGCACATTCATCACTGAGAGCCTGAGCCCAAGATAGGTGGTAAGCAAGCCGCCGGCTAATACCATTAATAATGTGGTGCTATATAAAGAGGCGAAAGTGCGCAGCGGATTAGTCATATACAACTCCGAAAACACAAACTAGATTGATAATGAGGAGTGAGTATATCAGGGGTTAGTGTTTATGTTGTGTTGCAAATTGTTGGTAAATCTTGATTAATTGCGCATTTCTGCTCAAAAAATCACTGAATTATGTCGGAACAACTCAAGGGGATGCTTGTAAAGCATTCACATAGACGCCAGCCGAGTAGGCTATTAGCGTCATCTTACTCTATGTATTTCGTCGTATTTTTTAAAAAGAGTTATCTAAAAGTGTAAAGCAAGTTGAAGGTGGTGATGGTATCCATGGGTTGGCTTCCTTCTGGTACCACTTCAGTGTATTTGATGTTCATACCGATCTTAAATGCCCAATCTTGGAACACCAGATTTTTATAGTTCATATCTAAGGTGAGGGTGTTGTTGTTCTCGCCCACTTCCGCGGTGAGATCGGCATTGAGACTGCTGTATTCCTGTAGTTTTTGAGAGAATTTGGCAGCGGTACGAAGAATGACATCTTTTTCGGCATCAGGGTTGGGAATGGTTACCGACTCTGCAGGTAAGTTATATCGATAACCTGGGCCGAACTCGAGACTGAGTTTTGTTTTATAACTACTGATAGCATTGAAACCGTAACCACTCGAAAGCGTTGATATTTGTGTGTAACTACCGAATTGATCCCAAGTAAAATCACCACGTCCGAAGACATAACCCTTAGTCAGTTTATAGTTCGATTGTAACTGTAGCTCATATTTTTCGGAGGTTGTTTGACTTTTTTCTGAGGCAAAATAGGCTTTTAGTGTGGCTTCTTGCTTGGTTTGCTTTGTATCGTAAATCAGTTGGGTTCGACCATTAAAACTGCTGGATTCGGTATTGCCTGTATTCAGTTGCAAGCCGGCTTCGATTTCCGCGGTAAAATCGCTGGGCGGTTCCTGATAATCAGGTGGAACAAGCGCAAGCGCTGGAAATGAAAGGAAAAACAAACTGATTGGCGCAATAACTTTTAGCATTATGTTTTATTCTTGGTTAGCTGATTTCAGACGTCCGAAATGTAGGCGAACCGCCATCATACCTGTATTGATTGGCGAGGCAAAGTTATTGCTTGAGTTTCTGGCTTGCTTTCTGTACTATCTCGCGCTCAAATCAGTCACTATTTTTCGTTCCTTGCCTCCATTTGGTTTGACTGAGCCAATACCGAGGCTACATAACCGTAAGGAGCAATAAATGCGTCATTACGAAATCGTATTTATGGTTCACCCAGATCAAAGTGAACAAGTACCAGGTATGATTGAGCGTTACACAGGTGTTATCACCGAAGCTAACGGCACAATCCACCGTTTAGAAGATTGGGGCCGTCGTCAACTGGCTTATCCAATCCTTGACCTGCATAAAGCTCACTACGTTCTGATGAACGTTGAAGCTAAAGCAGAGACGATCGAAGAGCTAGAAACAGCTTTCCGTTTCAACGACGCAGTTCTGCGTAACATGGTAATGCGTACTAAAGTTGCCGTTACTGAAGCATCTCCAATGGCTAGAGCTAGAGATGAGCGCGATTCACGTCGTGGCCCAGCTGGCGAACGCTCATATGATGAAGCTCACGCTGAAGAAATCGCTGAGTAAGGTAATCTGTGACCACCAATAACTTGGTGTTGTCAGGAACGATAACTCGTTCAAGACGCTTTAAAAGCCCAGCAGGTATTGCACACAGTGTAATTATGTTGGAACACAAATCGCAGCGTTATGAAGCCGAAATGCTCCGCAACGTCTACGTACAAATTCAAGTGATATTGAGTGGCCCACGCTTTGAAAGCGTCGCAGAAGATCTGAAAGCAGGTGTGGAAGTACAAGTGCAGGGCTTTATGACGCTTCAACAGGGGCGTAATGGTCAGAACCGCTTAGTCATCCATGCCGAAAATGTCGAATTGAAAACTTAGGAGACTGTCAACATGGCACGTTATTTCCGTCGTCGCAAGTTCTGCCGTTTCACCGCTGAAGGTGTTGCAGAAATTGATTACAAAGATATCGTTACTTTAAAGAACTACATCACTGAAAGCGGCAAGATTGTTCCTAGCCGTATCACTGGTACTAGTGCTAAATATCAGCGCCAACTAGCTCGCGCTATCAAGCGTGCTCGTTATCTTTCTCTACTGCCATACACTGATTTACATCAGTAATTGCAGTATTCCTAATCGAATATAGAGGATTTGATAATGAACGTTATTCTGCTTGATAAAATCGCTAACCTAGGCAACTTGGGTGACCAAGTTACTGTTAAAGCTGGTTACGCTCGTAACTACCTTTTGCCACAAGGTAAAGCTGTTGTTGCTAACGAAAGCAACGTTAAAGTATTTGAAGCTCGTCGCGCTGAATTAGAAGCTAAATTAGCTGCTGAATTAGCTGCTGCTAACCTACGTGCTGAGAAAATCACTGCACTGGAAGCTGTTGTTATTGCTTCTAAAGCGGGTGATGAAGGCAAACTGTTTGGTTCAGTTGGCAACCGTGACATCGCTGATGCAGTGACTGCTGCTGGTGTTGAGCTGGCTAAATCAGAAGTTCGTTTACCATTAGGCGCTCTGCGTACTACTGGCGACTTCGAAGTTGAAGTTCAGTTACACACTGAAGTTAAAGCTGTTGTTAAAGTTTCTATCGTTGCAGAAGCTTAATTACTCCTTGCTTTAATCTTAGCTTGTATTAAGAGAAACACCGCTTCGGCGGTGTTTTTTTATGGCTGAAATTTAGGATTTGAGTGTATTTAGGTTTTGATATCGGCTCTGCGATGGATTTAAGCAATAGGTGATACGCGCCTACTCATTCAATCTCATCATCCCAAAGTGTATTCGCTGCTAAAATACGAGCCCAAATAAAAGCCGCTTACTGCATAACAGTGAGCGGCTTTTTGTTTAGAGCAACGGATTTAGCTCAAGGTATTAATTTCTCACTAAATCCAATTCTTGGATTAAGTTATCGGCATGGTCGACTTCATCCATCATCCACAGGATATAGCGAATATCCACGTGCACCGCGCGAGTGATGGTTGGGTTGAAGAACCAATCTTTAGTGATAGCTTCATAGGTTGAGTCGAAGTTAAGGCCCACTAACTCACCTTTTCCGTTGAAGACTGGTGAGCCGGAGTTACCACCTGTGGTGTCCACGCTGGATAAGAAATTAACCGGTACTGAGTTAAATTCTTCTGGTTTATCTAAGCAAGAGAACAGACGGCAAATCCAGCCACGGGGATCTTGATAAACCGACTTCACCAGATGATCGCCAAAACGTTGTTCGCTAATCGCATCGAGGAGTTTTTTCGGCGCATTATAGGGCTCAACGCCTGTGTGTTTTGCGACTATGCCATCAAGACGAGTAAACGGCTGTTTATAGAGCGCATCACGTGATTGATAACCATCAACCATGCCATAGCTGATCCGTAGCGTACCGTTGGCGTCAGGGTAGACTGGCCAGTTGTTTGCTTTGTAGTATTCGATCACAGCCGCCATATAATCAGGGCGAGCACTAGATAGCTTGCCGTCTAAGATTTTTTCTGATTTTTCCTGTGCCATATTCGTGTCGTAAAGTGCTACGGCTAAACGAATAAAGGGATCAGCACTGGTTTCGAAAGCGCTTGCATCGGTATTCATCCACGCGAGGCGCTTAGCTTGGTCTGTGAGCGTAGTGAGTGAGTACAAACCATCGAGTTTAGCTGCGAGATCGGCATCTTTAGTGTTCACACTTAGCATTTCATCGAGTGCGGCTACGCGATTTGATTGGCTAAGGTAAGCATTTAAATCCTGTAGCCACAAAGTCTTATCAACAGTGACATCAAAACTTGAATCGATACGTTTAAGACGTGAGCTTAACATAGCAATATCACGTTCTTGGTAGCCTTGCTCACGCTCGGCATCGGGCTTTTGTTTTTCTTTAGCAAGACGGTAGAGGCTGTTTGCTGCGGTTAACAATGTGCTCGATTGGGCATTGGTAAAGTAGTAATTACTTTGGAATGCTTGTTGTTGCTCGGCGAGTAACACTTCTAACTCAGCAATGAGATTTTGATTTAGCTTAGGGTTTTGTTTAAGCCAAGCTAAAAAATTATCTTCACGGCTTTGCTTAATGCCAATGATATCCGTTGCTTTAAAACCCGCTAATAGGCCGTTGAGTTTCTTCATCCGGTTGGCCATTGAGGCCATATTACCTGCGTACTTAATGGCGATATCGGCATCTTTTTGTCCCATAGCCTCGATAGTATCAATCTGTAATTGATAACGCTTAGCTTGGGTTGGGTACAACCAATCACTGGCAAATTTAAGTTCACTGGTCAGGTTGTAACGGCTAGTCGTGCCTGGGTAACCCGCCACAAACACGCCATCACCGGCTTTTACGCCATCGGCATTGACCTTAAGGTAGCTCTTTGGTTGGTAAGGAATGTTATTGTCGCTATACGCGGCGGGTTTGCCATCTTTTCCGACGTAAGCTCGTAGGAAGGCAAAATCACCCGAATGGCGTGGATATTCATAGTTATCAATATCGCCACCATAGCCCCCAACACTTTCAGGTGGTGCGTAGACTAAGCGCACATCGCGGATCATCAATTGCTTGATTAAGTAGTATTCTAAGCCGTTATGGAAACTGCGCACATTACAACGATAGTTAGCATCGGCTTCACAGCTTTTGATGAGCGCTTTACTGTGATTTTGAATGTCTTCGTAACGACTTAGCGGGTCTTGGCTGAGGTCTTTATTGATTTGCGCGGTGACATTGGTCACTGCTTCTGTAATGTATAAACGTTCGTTAGGACCGGCAGAGGGTTCCTTGTCCATCGATGTTGCTAAAAAGCCTTGTTCTAGGTAGTTATGCTCTTGCTTAGTGTTATATTGTATCGCCTTGTAGGCACAATGGTGGTTTGTCACAACTAGCCCTTGGGGGGAGACAAAACTGGCGGTACAATAGCCCAGCCCAACCACAGCGTTCATTGGATAACTTGTCAGATCGGCCAGTTTTTCTGCCGGAATATCAATTCCGCGTTCACTGAGTTTGTCTGCAATTGAAGGCATTTGATAAGGTTGCCATTGTCCTTCGTCGGCAGTTGCTATGCCGGATGTCAGTACTAAGGCCGCAACCAATGCAATACGCATGTTCTTTCCTTATTGATTGTTAGAGTGTCCGTTGGAATGAAATAACAGGCGAGTGTAAACATCCTGTTTGCTTGACGCGGGTTTTATATCATATTTTGTTAAGTTGTTGGAAATCGGGAGCGTTAATGTCACAACAAGGTGCTTTTAAGCCTAAAAGTAAGCCAAGAGATTTGCAGCTTGATGGACTCAAGCTGCCACCGCATTCAATTGAGGCTGAACAATCGGTATTAGGCGGCTTGATGTTAGATGCCGAAGCGTGGGACAGGGTAGCTGAGGCTGTAGTAAAAGAGGATTTTTACTCTCGCTCACATAAGATGATCTTCTCTGCCATGCACAGATTGGTTGATTTAGGGCAACCGATCGATTTGATCACGGTTTCTGAACAGTTAGAAGTTGAGAACCAATTAGAAGATGCCGGTGGTTTTGCCTATTTAGGTGAGATTGCGAAAAATACCCCAAGTGCGGGTAATATTTTATCTTACGCTGAAATCGTCCGTGAACGGGCCGTGGTGCGTGACATGATCCGCGTCGCGCATGAGATTGCCGATGCGGGCTATAACCCAGAAGGTCGTGACTCGGGTGAATTACTCGACCTTGCTGAGAGTAAAGTATTTAAGATCGCCGAGATGCGAACCAATGCTAATGAAGGTCCCGAAGGTATCAAAACTATTCTGGAAAAAACCGTCGATAAGATTGAGCAGCTTTATAACAACCCCCACAACGGTGTGACTGGAGTATCGAGCGGTTTTAACGATCTGGATAAAATGACCGCAGGGTTTCAGTCTGGCGACTTAATTATTGTTGCGGCGCGTCCTTCTATGGGTAAAACCACCTTTGCGATGAACTTGTGCGAACAGGCCGCAATGAATGAAGATAAACCCGTACTTATCTTCAGTCTCGAGATGCCGTCAGAACAGATTATGATGCGTATGCTGGCCTCCTTGGGCCGCGTTGATCAAACCAAAATCCGTACTGGTCAGCTCGATGATGAAGATTGGGCGCGGGTTTCATCGACCATGGGGATCATGCTCGAACAAGGTAAAATGTATATTGATGATGGTTCGGGATTAACCCCGACAGAAGTTCGCAGCCGCGCGCGTCGTATCGCCCGTGAGTACGGTGGTTTATCTATGATCATGATAGATTACCTGCAGTTAATGCAGGTGCCCGCCTTAAAAGATAACCGTACCTTAGAAATTTCTGAAATTTCACGCTCGCTGAAAGCATTAGCCAAAGAGTTGGAAATCCCGATTATTGCCCTGTCGCAGCTTAACCGCTCGCTCGAACAAAGGGCCGATAAACGTCCTGTTAACTCGGATTTACGTGAATCAGGCGCTATCGAGCAAGATGCGGATCTCATCATGTTTATTTATCGCGATGAAGTGTATAACAACGATTCTCAAGATAAAGGCACGGCAGAAATCATCATTGGTAAGCAACGTAACGGCCCCATTGGTCGGGTGCGGCTCACTTTCCAAGGGCAATTTTCGCGTTTCGATAATTATGCTGGGCCGCAGTTTGAAGAAGATTAATTGACGTTTAAAAACAGTCAGTTTGCGTTTGCAGAAGATGAGCTGTATTGATGTATTTTTTATATCCGTGACTTTTTATTTCCTGAGTAAACAAGGTAAATTTTGAACCCTTTTCCCCGTGCAGAAATTAGCAGTAGTGCACTGCAAACCAATCTCGCTGCGTTGCGTCAACAGGCACCAGCGAGTCGTGTGATGGCCGTCGTTAAAGCGAACGGTTATGGTCATGGATTATTGAATGTCGCTAATTGTTTAGTCAATGCCGATGGCTTTGGCCTAGCACGATTGGATGAGGCCTTAGAATTACGAGCGGGCGGCGTGACAGCGCGTTTGTTATTACTAGAAGGTTTTTTCCGTGCCACCGATCTTCCGTTACTCGTCGGGCATGATATCGACACTGTAGTGCACCACAGCTCTCAGCTTGAAATGTTAGAGCAAACTGTGTTGTCAAAACCTGTCACTGTCTGGCTTAAAGTGGATTCAGGCATGCATCGTTTAGGTTTTACGCCCGAACAATTTTCAACGGTTTACGCAAGGTTAATGGCCTGTCCCAATGTGGCAAAACCGATCCATTTGATGACACATTTTGCCTGTGCGGACGAGCCTGAAAACACCTATACCTCAGTACAGATGGCGGCTTTTAATACGTTAACGGCAGGCTTGCCCGGATTTAGAACCTTAGCAAACTCTGCTGGTGCCTTGTATTGGCCTCAGAGCCAAGGCGACTGGATCCGTCCTGGTATTGCACTCTATGGCGTATCTCCTGTTACTGGTGATTGCGGTGCGAATCACGGGCTAGTTCCTGCGATGGAATTAGTATCACAGTTGATTGCGGTACGGGATCATAAAGCCAATCAGCCCGTCGGCTATGGTTGTTTCTGGACCGCGAAGCAAGATACCCGTTTAGGTGTCGTGGCGATTGGTTATGGTGATGGTTATCCTCGCAATGCACCGGAAGGCACACCCGTGTGGGTCAATGGTCGCCGCGTACCCATAGTCGGCCGTGTTTCTATGGACATGTTGACTGTTGACTTAGGTCAAGGTGCGCAAGATAAAGTTGGGGATAGTGCATTGCTGTGGGGTAAGGCATTACCCGTGGAGGAAGTCGCTGAACATATCGGCACTATCGCTTATGAATTAGTTACTAAGCTTACGCCAAGGGTTGCTGTTTGCTTAGCTTAACCCTGACAAATGGAAGTATTCTGGGACACTTTTTAGCAAGAAAAGGGTGATTAAACACCGTTTTCTTTTATGTAAAGTGTCAGGATGAATAATTGTCACTACACGAGTGGTTACTGCAAATAACACTATGAATTATAGGTATTTATTAGCGGGAGAAGTGTTGAACCAGTAGGGCTGAGATAGGCAAAATAGTGGTTTGCAGTTCACCGTTGGCGACGCAATATGTTTTGGACCTGAGGATGAAGCTGTGCTGAACTGGTGTTAGGCGGCAAAATAGACGATAAAAATATCTCAATTCAGGTTACGGTAAACCAGCCGTTCTGATCTTTGTTATCTGGCTTTAAATAAGCGAATGAAACATAAGATCCAGAGCGACAGGATATTTAATGTATTTTGAGCTGACTGGCTTGATGCATTTAAGCTATTAGTTTTCAAAACATATTTCAATATAAGCAGTACCATGCGGGCTTGTAAATGGCATGATAATCTTAGTGCCATTAGCTTTATGGGAAATAGTATGGCCTTTTCCTGATACGACCATAGGAGTGGCCATTTCAAATTCATAGCCTTTTTGACCCAAAAGATTTTTTGCGCCACCAGTCACCATATTCGTAATTTCGCCTACTAAGTCAGTCACTTCCTCGTTAATTTTACCCGGGTTTTCGCCCAGCATATTCTGCATTATCTGCAAAACAAGCTTTTGTTCGAAGGTAATCGACAGTGATCCTTTTGTTTGGGGTCCAACAAGACCGATTAGGCCGGATACATCACCCTTAGCTAAGTTATCTACTTTGATTTGGGGTTTGCCCGGCGTCAAATCCATGCTCGCCATCGTAGATATGACATTGAGCAAAGATTGGAGGAAAGGATTAATAAAATTAACGTTCATGCCTAAGTTTGTCCTCTTTTGAGCCTAAACCATGGAGTAATGGCATTGCTTAAGGCTATTAGAAAAGTTGCTTATCGACAGCAATCTTGATCACACTCTATCAGCTTAGATGAGACCGCTATAAATGTGAGGCTAATTTAAAGATATTCTTATCATTTATCTGAGTTATAGGCCGCTAAAGCTCCATATAACCGTGCCCTTTATTGTTTAGACCGTTTTGTATGATGGTTTATAAGTTTGTTTGGAAGACGCTTATCGTCAAATAGCGTTGTTTTACGTCTCATACATACAAAAAATGGCAATATATCGGCTGGATTAGCCACATTCATAGTGGCTCATGAGTGCCGATGCTGCAAAGTTTTTTAGCCTTTTTATGGAGTAACTCGACTTTTATTTGCACTTGAACTTGTGAGAAGGCGTTGCTACTCAACTCTCTATCCCATCGCGTCTTACGTAATCCCATTTTATATGGCTATTTTCGGCATTGTGGAGTGTTATCAAAAAGGCGTCTTGGCCTTGAGTGTCTTAGCTGACTTTGTAAAAGTACGATGTTCGCTGTAAACTGTCTCACTTTTTGCTTCACCCTAACTGTGCATTTGTAGCGTGTAGTTCCATCAGCGCGAGTTCTAGGATCAATTACATAGAACGCCATTTTGGGTACCCAGTCCTATAATTTTGGATACCTCTCAGGATACCTGACAACGTTAAAATGTGCAAAAATGCGTAAAAATTAGCAAAAATATCAAATTTTCGGATTATAATGAATTTAGATAAAACCCAGCAGCACCAAGGTTTAGCGCCTAAAACACTCGATAGAACCTTTTCCATTGCGCCCATGTTGGATTGGACTGATCGCCATTACCGTTATTTTGCGCGTTTGATGTCGGCTAATGCTTTGTTGTATACGGAAATGGTGACGACTGGGGCGATATTGCATGGTCGTGGTGATTACTTAGCGTATAACCAGGAAGAACATCCTTTGGCGTTGCAGTTAGGTGGCTCTAATCCTGTCGATTTAGCGCGTTGCGCTAAACTCGCGGCTGAGCGTGGCTACGATGAAGTGAACCTCAATGTGGGTTGTCCTTCCGATCGAGTGCAGAATGGTCGCTTTGGCGCGTGTTTGATGGCGGAACCTGAGTTGGTGGCGGAGTGCGTTGATGCCATGAAGCAAATGGTTGATATTCCTGTGACTGTTAAGACACGTATTGGGATTGATGAACAAGACAGCTATGCATTTTTAACCCAGTTTATCGATGTGGTCAGTGCAAAAGGCTGTACGGATTTTACTATTCATGCCCGTAAGGCTTGGCTTCAGGGCTTAAGTCCGAAGGAGAATCGCGAGATCCCGCCGCTCGATTATGAGCGTGTCTATCAACTCAAGCGCGATTATCCCGCGCTCAATATTGGCATTAATGGCGGTGTTACTACACTCGAGCAAGCGCAACTCCATTTAGCGCAGCTCGATGGCGTGATGATGGGGCGTGAGGCCTATCAGAATCCTTATATTCTGGCGCAGGTGGACCAAATATTGTGTGGCAGTCAAAAAGCAGTGATCAGCCGCGAGGCTGTGATTGAGGCTATGTTGCCTTATATCGAAGCACATTTGCAGTCGGGTGGGCGACTTAATCATATTACTCGCCATATGATCGGGTTATTCCAAGGCTTACCGGGTGCCCGTGCGTGGCGTCGTTATTTGAGCGAAAATGCCCATAAAAACGGCGCTGGGATAGAAGTGGTAAAGCAGGCTTTTCAGAATATTCAGGCTGAAGTTGTAGAGTAATTCCACTCGACTTAAAAGATGGTGAAATTTACTAATTTGAGTAGTATTTTTCACCACTTGTTATTTTCCAATCCATCCCTATATCTCATCTTGTCCACATAAATTTTTTTAAAATGATTAAAATCATAATCTTAAAAATATTTTATAAGTTGGCACGCAGTTTGTAATACTCCTTTCGTCAAGTTAATTAATCGAAAGGGATGCCATCATGTTTACGTTAACCATTAAAAAATCAGTACAAATGAGTGTGTTATTAGGCGCGTTAGTCGGTAGCGTTGCAGCACACGCAGAAGCCGCACCAATATCAGATGTTGTGGGAACTATTGAGCAAACGTTAACTGCGCAGACACAAGAATTGTTCGTCAGTGTAAAGCGTGAATTTGTGATGTCATTGCAAACACAACTGGCTGAAAGTATTTATGACTTCAACAGTCAACTTAGCTTAAACGCTGAAAATAAAGGTGAATCGGCAGGTGCCGATGAATATAGCGCTAAGTAAAGGATCTGCTTATGTGGTTTGTAGCACCTTTGATGACATTGCTACTGTTACCTGTAATTAGTCTTGCGTTGTTTTCAGGCATTATTTGCTGGTTTCAGTGGCATAGTGTTAGTGATAAATAAGTTAGCGATGAACTGAGTCGAGGTTTTAGATGAAACGATTAAAAGTGCGTATGGAGAGTCCAGAGCGGTTAGTGTGTGGTGTTGCTGCAGGCATGGCGTGGAAATTTGATTGGTCTTGTTTTTGGACTCGTGCGGTGTGGGCTGGTGCAGTTGTATTTATGCCGGGTGTGAGTTTGCTAATTTACTTTGTTTTAGCATTGTTAGTTGACCAATGGAAAAAACCAGCCTAAGCATGCAGTGATGGCTTGTGTTGATGAGCTAATAAGTGGCTTGTTTTGATTTAAAATGATGCAGTTAAACCTATCAACAAGAGGGCACTTTGACCCTCATGCGAAAATGTATGTGCATACTACTTTTTCAAAAAAGCTTGAAATCTGCTTTTGGCTTCATCACTTTTTAGCCTAGCGCTAAATTGTTCAAGTTCTTGGTGCATTTGGTGTTGTACACGATTTTTATGCGGACGCATTAATTGACGTGTGATTTGTAGTGCTTGTGGCGGTTGATTTGCCAATTTTTTTGCCTGAGATAGTGCATAACTGAGTAAATCTTCATGGGCCACAATTTCGTTGATCATATTGAGTCTATGGGCCGTCTCGGCATTAAAACTTTCACCAAGTAGCAGTAACTCAGCCGCTTTTTGATAACCAATGAGTTCTGGTAAGAGTAGGCTAGCCCCCGCTTCCGGCACGAGAGCCAAGTTGACGAAGGGAAGTTGAAATTTCGCCGTGTTGTCAGCGTATACCAGATCGCAATGTAGCAGTACGGTTGTACCTATACCGACGGCGGCACCAGAAACAGCAGCCACCAGAGGTTTTTTGAGTTCGAGCAGACAAAATAAGAAACGTACTGCGGGATGATTTGGCCCTAAGTCACTATTTTTCAAAAAGTCAGCAACATCATTGCCTGAGGTGAAACAATTATCTTGGCCATGGAGCATAAAGGCACGAATGTCGTTGTCTGCTTCACCTTCGATCAGGTATTCTGTCAGTTGTTTATACATATTAAGATCAAGTGCATTGCGTTTATCAGGGCGATTAAAGCTAATAATACGCACGCCCTGATCATCCTGAACCTGTATATGACTCATGGGTTGTTTCCTTTACGACGACATTGGGTAGACATGGAGTTTAAGACATTGAAACCAATATTCAAACAGCTGTTTAATTGTCTAGTTTTATCTTGTGCATCATTTTCAGCGTTGGCGAACGTAGTCATGACTGAAGGTCATATACGCGCCATGCCTGAGACAGTACCAAATACTGCCGCTTACTTTACGCTTGAAAACCACACAGATAAAGCGATTCGTCTTATCGGTGTCAGTACGACTGTGGCAAAGGATGCCCAATTACACACGATTATCGAAGACCAAGGCATGGTGAAGATGCGCCATGTTGAAGGTTTTGACATCCCCTCCCATGGCACATTAACGTTAACGCCGTCAGGGGATCACGTCATGTTGCTTGGCTTAAAAGCACCATTGGTGTTAGAGCAACAAGTTGAACTGCAATTAGAGTTTGACGGTGGCGAGAAAATGGCAATTACCCTGCCTGTTAGTAAAGCAGTAGAAAACGCCGCAGAGCAAGAGCATCATCACCATCATTAAGGAGTCGCTTGATGCAAATTACATGGAAAAAAGTTACCGGGGTCGGTTTATTTTTAGTATTAATCGGTTATGGCGTGAGTGTATGGTGGAGTATCGAACCGGATCCGATTATCCCTCAACAATTAACAGCATCCAATAAGAATATTGTTGGGTACGCTACCACTACATCGCTAATCCTCACAGTCGAAAATTTACTCGATAAGCAAGGTGGTTGGTTATCAAACGATGTGATGCCACCTTCCATCTTCATGGATAACATGCCCGCATTTGAATATGGTGCTTTGGAGCAAGCCCGTGATTTAGCTTTGATTATGCGTAAAGAGTTTAGCCGCTCACAGTCACAATCTGCGGCGGACAAAGATTTAGGCGAAGCCCAATCTAAGCTCAATATTGACCACACTAGCTGGTTAGTACCCAGTGCCGAAAGCGAATATCGCGATGCAATCAAATTGCTGAAGCTTTATCGTGCCCGCATGATGGACCCTAATAATCAAGATGCACAGTTTTATGCCCGTGCTGACAACCTTAATGAATGGTTGAAAGAAGTGCAGAAACGTCTGGGCAGTATGTCGCAGCGTTTATCTGCCAGCGTTGGCCAAGAGCGTTTAAATACAGACCTAGCTGGTGACAATTCGGCGCGTCAATCAACCCCAAATTTGACCAGCCATCAGGTAAAAACCAGTTGGTGGAAAATTGATGATGTCTTCTATGAGAGCCGTGGTGCTTCATGGGCGTTGTTGAACTTTATGCGTGCTGTTGAAGTCGATTTTGCAGATGTCTTAAAGAAGAAAAATGCTGAAGTGAGCCTAAGACAGATCATTCGTGAGCTGGAGGCGACTCAGCAAACTGTCTGGAGCCCTGTTGTGCTGAATGGCAGCGGTTTTGGCTTAGTCGCTAATCATTCATTGGTTATGGCTAACTATGTGTCGCGTGCGAATGCCGCGGTGATTGATTTAACGAACTTGCTATCTCAAGGTTAATTATGAAAAAAACTCTCCTCGCCAGTGCGGTATTAGGATTCTGTATGGCCTCATCTGCCCAAGCGGCCACTGTGGTCGGTTTCACAATTGGTGGTGACTACTGGCGCGCCGATACTAGCGGTACTTTTGCTGATAAAGGTCAACCACAACAAACATTTGATTACAGTTCATCTGCTCAAGGCAGTTATTGGATTGCAGTTGAGCACCCATTGCCATTTGTCCCTAACATTAAAATCCGTGAAAATAGCCTAGATCAGAAAGGCAGCATGTCTGGTGCTGATTTCAACTTCAATGGGCATGATTTTAAAGGTAATGTTACTGCTTATACTGATTTGAGCAACACAGATTTCGTGCTGTATTACGAAATATTGGATAACGACATAGTGTCGTTGGATCTCGGTGCAGCATACAAGTTAATGAATGGTTCACTGCGTGTTCAAGATCCTGGCCATCCAGAAGAGAAAGATGTCGATAGCGGTATTGTGATGGGTTACGCCAGTACGCATGTAGGTATGCCTGGCTTAGGCTTGTACGGTTTTGCTGATTTGATGCAGGGCGTCAATGAGTCAAGCGTGCACGACTATGCAATTGGTTTAGGTTGGCAATTTGATGGTTTGGCCGTCGATACGCGTGTACGTGTAGGCTACCGTGAATTTTTATTCGATGTGAGTAATTTCTCGGGTGTGAGTGCTGATACTAAATTTAAAGGTTATTTTGCGGGTGTTGAAATCAACTTCTAATTTTGTTGATTTTAACTTCTAAGCATAAAAAAACCGCCAAATGGCGGTTTTTTATATTTAATGACTGAGAGCGTTGTTACTGTGCAATCAAGCCATTATTGATGGCGATAACATCATCTTCATTCAATGTACCCGCAGCTTGCTTTAGTGCAACAACTGAGTTGATGTAGCTATAGCGCGCATCGGATAATTTACGTTTTGAGTCGTACAAGTCACGGGTACGGTTCAAAACATCAACGATAGTACGAGTACCCACTTCGAAACCCGCTTGAGTGGCTTTTAGGGCACTTTCTGATGAAATAACAGATTGCTCATAAGCTTTGATTGAGCTGATAGAAGCACCTACGTTGTTGTAGTTATTACGAACGTTTTTCACTACACCACGGTAAATTTGCTCAAGCTTTTCACTTGCTTCAACATACTGGAATTGTGCTTCATTAACTTGTGAGCTGACTTTAAAACCTTCGAAAATCGGAATGCTTAAGTTGACACCAACGCTGACATTATCAAAATCAGGTTCGTTGAGATTCCCCATTTTTTGCTCAAGACCTTTGTTGTAACCGGCATTTAAGCTTAAAGACGGCATGTGGCCTGCTTGATAAAGCTTAATGGTCTCTTGGGCAATATCTTTACCAATACGTTGAGTCATTAAATCAACACTATTGGTTTCAGCAATTTTTAACCATTCGCTAGATGACGTTGGCGCTGGCGTAACGGCTGAGAAACGGTTGGTATCTAGCACATTAATCGTCTTGTGATCGATGCCGGTGATTTCACGTAAGGCTTCATAACTATTGGCGAGCGTGTTTTCGGCTAAAATTTCAGTGGCTGAGGCTAAGTCATATTGCGCTTGAGCTTCATGCACATCGGTAATCGCGGTTAAACCCACTGCGAAACGTTGTTTAGTTTGTTCAAGTTGACGCTCGATTGCGCGTTTTTCTGCACCTTGGAACTCGTAGTTGTCTTTCGCCGTTAATACATCGAAATAGGCTTTAGTGATACGAGTAATCAAGTTTTGTAGTGCGGAAGCATAAGCGGAATCAGCTTGAGAAGCGGCTTTCTCAGCAAGACTTAAACCAACCCAAGCACTGTGATCATAGATGACTTGATTTAATTTCAGGCTACCGACTAGACCACTTGCATCATCCTTCGGATCATTCCAAGCTTTGTCATAACCGACGTTTGCACTAATGGTTGGCAACAGCGGAGCGCGGTTTTGCTCGATTTTCTCAAACAAACCATTACGCTGGGCTTGGGCTTGCAATACGAGCGGGTCGCTGGTCAGTGCTTGCTGATAAATTTGCAACAAATCATCTGCTTGCACCGCTGAAGCGGAAGCCGCAAGTGTTAATGCTGCGCATAAATTATGGATCTTAAATTTCATTTGCTGTCCTTATTAGACAAAATCCCCCCACGGAGGAATATTTTAACTTCGTTTAGACTAAGTAATGCCTTTACCAAGGCGGTTTGCGCTTCCCGACGCTTCCCGATACAGCTAAAACTTAATGACCTAGAGTCTAAGAACTCTGACACTTTCAAGTCAAATTCGAAGTGTAACAGATTTTATTTTAAAAATGTGCTCAAATTGCCTTGATTATAGGCGCAAATTTAACTTTTAAGGATAGAGTATGAAACCCCCTGTTTTTTCGCAAACGGATATTGAGATCTTAGGAAAAAAATCCCTTTATCAAGGGTTTTTCTCAATGGATGAATACACTTTCAAGCATAAATTATTCGCTGGTGGCTGGAGTAAGCCTGTCACTCGCGAAGTGTTTGAACGGGGTCATGCTGTGGTCGTCCTTCCCTATGATGCCAAGCAAGATAAAGTCGTACTCATTGAACAGGTACGCTTTCCTGCATTAGCAACCGCTAAATCTCCTTGGCTTCTTGAGTTAGTCGCGGGTATGATTGCGCCCGCAGAAACGCCTCTGGATGTTGCACACCGAGAATTAATGGAAGAAACTGGCTTAATGGTTAAGCAAATACACAGTGTAAATAGCTATTTAGCGAGTCCAGGTGGTAGTACAGAACGTTTCTATTTCTATTGGGCTGATGTCGATTCAAACGATGCCCGTGGATTGCATGGATTAGCTGAAGAGCACGAAGATATTCGATTGCATGTCATGAGCCGCGAGCAAGCTTATGAGCGAGTGGTTGCGGGCGAGATTGATAATGCGTCGACCGTTATTGGATTACAATGGTTACAATTAAACTATCAGCAACTGGTTTAAATTGGGATGAATTTGGCTACTTCGAGTCTAAAACGGCGCTATAAACCCAACGTCAGTGATTTTTTAGCACTGTGCGGGCGTAATTATGGCTACATGTTGAAATGGTTACCGTTAGAGATAGCTATCGGTGAGTCATGGCGACTCGAAGGTGAGTTTGGTATATTAGTAGTGCGAATTTTAGAAAATACCAAATATACTCAGCTAGTTGAGATATCTCGTCCCATCGAAATCAAGGAGTTTATCAATACTCCCAAGGTGTTAGTGAGAATTTATCACGATGCTAAATTAGCAGAAGTGTTAACTGGCCAACAGATTTACCAATTACGCCCAGTGTATGATTATCCCAATGTACGCATGTATCAAAGTGATGAAAAGTACCAGGTGAATGCATTCCTGGAAGAGTTATTAAAGATTGGTTACCAACACAGTGTCGTGTGCCAGTCTTAGAATTGGGTATTCAATGTGCTGAAAGAGGCTGTCTCTTACTCCATAGCTGAAGGGGAAAGCGTGCGTATCGTGCAAGTCACAGATCCGCATCTTTTTGCCGATCCTGAAGCTCAGCTATTAGGAGTTAATACTAGCAAAAGTTTTGCTGCCGTATTAAATACGATTAGAGCTGTGGACTATCCTGCTCACTTGATGCTCGCCACGGGCGATTTGAGTCAAGACTATTCGGCTGAGTCCTATCAGCAATTTGTGAAAGCAGTCACCCCCGTTGGCTTACCTTGCCATTATCTTCCTGGAAATCATGACGATCCACGGATCATGTATCTGCACATGCAGGGTGAACAGATTTTTGGGCAGCAGCGTATTCTGGCGGGAAACTGGCAAATCCTCATGTTGGATTCAACCGTGCGGGGAAAGCCTGGCGGCAATATGGCCGAGACTCAGTTCGAATTAATTGATGAAGCCATTGCCGCACATCCTGAATGCCATACTTTACTGGTGATGCATCACAATCCCATCGTTGTGAATTGTACTTGGTTGGATCAGCACTGCATGGACAATGGCGCCGAGTTTATCGCGCGAGTGGCAAAGTATCCGCAGGTCAAAGGATTGCTCTGGGGACATGTGCACCAATGTATTGATACCCATCATAATGGGCCCCATGGCACGTTGCAGTTGATGGCGACACCTTCCACTTGTATTCAATTTAAGCCGTTATCGCCTTATTTTGCCTTGGATGGCGTTCAACCGGGTTATCGTTTGCTGGAGTTGAAAGCCGATGGTAGCATCAACACTAAAGTGTATCGCGTACCGGGTAACCATTTTTCCCCCGACAACAACTCTAGCGGTTATTAACGCGAATAGCCGCAGCCTGAGGAAATATGCTGCTTTATATTCACGGTTTTAATAGCTCTCCATTTTCAGATAAAGCTGTGATGACGGCTAAGTACATGGCGCTGCATCACCCTAGTGTGGCCTTCCATCAGCCCCAATTACCCAATACACCTAAGGCTGCGATGGTGCTCTTAACCGCTTATGTTGAGGCAGCGATTGATGCCAAAGAGCCATTAGCTTATATAGGCTCATCTTTAGGTGGGTATTTCGCCAGCTATTTAGCTGAAACCTACGGTGGCAAAGCGGTGTTAGTTAATCCTGCGGTAAAACCCTTTGAGTTGTTCGATGAGTTTATGGGGCCGCAATTCAATCCTTACACTGAACAGCATTATCTTGTCTTACCTGAGCATAAGTCTGAAGTCGCTGAATTTGATACGGCTGTGATCCGCAATCCGGATCGTTTTTTGGTATTATTGCAGACAGGTGATGATGTGCTGGATTATCGCGAAGCGGTCAATAAGTATCATCACTGTCAATTGCGAGTTGAAGCGGGTGGTGATCACAGCTTTGTTGGTTATGAGTCGCATTTGCAAACTGTAAGCCAATTTTTACACTTACCTTGACAAACTGACATGCCGAGCCGCAACATGGCCGGATATAACAACCTATAGCGTGCCCTATGACAAATCAATACACCTCTGACGCCATTGAAGTTCTCAACGGACTCGATCCTGTTAAACGCCGTCCAGGTATGTATACCGACACCTCCAGACCGAACCATTTGGGCCAAGAGGTCATAGATAACAGTGTCGATGAGGCATTGGCAGGTCACGCGACAAAAATTGAAGTTGTTCTACATACAGATAACTCCCTCGAAGTCACTGATGATGGCCGTGGTATGCCAGTGGATATCCACCCAGAAGAAGGTATTCCTGGGGTTGAGTTAATTCTGACCAAACTGCATGCCGGCGGTAAATTTTCGAATAAAAACTACCAGTTCTCCGGTGGTTTACACGGTGTCGGTATCTCGGTGGTTAACGCTTTGTCGCGCCGTGTCGAAGTCACGGTTCGCCGTGATGGCCAAGTGTATGACATCGCTTTTGAAAATGGCTTTAAAGTTGAAGATTTACGCCCAACAGGGACCTGTGGCCGTCGTAATACGGGGACTCGAGTGCTTTTTTGGCCCGATGCGAGCTATTTTGATTCGGCTAACTTCTCAAATTCAAAACTGATTTATCTGCTTCGTGCTAAAGCGGTACTGTGCCCAGGTTTACGGATTAAATTCACCAATAAACAGACAAATGAAGTCCATGAATGGTTCTATGAAAGCGGCCTAACTGATTATTTAAAGGCGGCTATCGGTGACAATTTAAGGTTGCCAGATGAGCCGTTTGTGGGTTGCTTTAAAGGTCAACTTGAAGCCGCAGATTGGGCGATTACTTGGTTGCCAGAAGGCGGTGAATCCATTGGCGAGAGTTATGTTAACTTAATTCCGACTCCGCTCGGTGGTACCCATGTGAATGGTTTCCGCCAAGGTTTATTGGAATCGATGCGCGAATTTTGTGAGTTCAGAAATTTAATTCCCCGTGGCATTAAACTTTCACCCGAAGATATCTGGGATCGCGCCGCGTTTATATTGTCGGTGAAGATGCAAGAACCTCAATTCGCAGGTCAAACAAAAGAAAAGCTTTCTAGTCGCCAATGCGCTGCTTTTGTGTCTGGCGTTGTGCGTGACGCATTCTCACTCTGGTTGAACTCAAATACCGAATTAGCTGAATCCTTAGCCGAAATGTGCATTAATAATGCCCAGAGCCGTTTAAAGGCCGCCAAAAAAGTGGCCCGCAAAAAGGTGACTTCGGGACCTGCACTGCCGGGTAAGCTGACAGACTGTAGTGGCCAAGATCCGATGCGCGGAGAGTTATTCCTCGTGGAAGGGGATTCTGCGGGTGGTAGTGCTAAACAGGCCCGCGATCGTGAGTTTCAAGCCATCATGCCGCTGCGTGGCAAAATCTTGAATACCTGGGAAGTCGATGCTTCACAGGTGTTAGCTTCACAGGAAGTCCATGATATTTCGGTCGCGATTGGTTGCGATCCCGATAGTAGTGATATCTCTGAATTACGTTATGGCAAGATTTGTATCCTTGCGGATGCCGACTCAGACGGACTGCACATTGCTACCTTGTTATGCGCGCTATTTTTGAAGCATTACCGTATCTTAGTTGAGCAGGGTCATGTGTATATTGCTATGCCGCCGTTGTTCCGTATTGATATCGGCAAAGAGGTTTATTACGCCTTAGATGAGGCAGAAAGAGCGGGTATTTTAGACCGTATTGCCGCTGAGAATAAAAAGGGTAAGGTACAAGTCACCCGCTTTAAGGGCTTGGGTGAGATGAATCCTTTACAACTTCGTGAAACAACGATGGATCCAAACACTCGTCGTTTAGTACAGTTGACGATAGATGACATCGAAGAAACGGATGCTTTGATGGATATGTTGCTCGCTAAGAAGCGTTCGCCGGACCGTAAAAACTGGCTTGAAGATAAGGGTGACATGGCTTTACTTTAATGTTGTGCACTATTGCCGATAACAATAAAACATAGGCATAAAGAAAATTACAATGTTGTATATTAAAACTAATAATTATAATTGCTTAAAGGTGTTTTCTGCCGGTTTTACGCTCTTAGCGAGTGTGACGTTATTGCTCTGCAATAGCGCCTTTGCGGGTTCCCAATCGATCATGATTACCGTCGCTAAGGGGTTTGGTTTATCGCTTTATGCCTCGGATATTGGCGATGCTAAGCAGATGGCGATGGGGGCTAATGGCACTTTATTTGTCGGTTCCAATAAGAGCGGCACTATCCATGCTCTCGTTGATAGTAATCAAGATGGTCGTGTCGATAAGCGCTATGTGATAGCCAAAGGGCTTGAATCACCCGATGCGATTGCATTCCACAATGGTGACTTGTTTGTCGCAACTGAAAATCAAATAGTACGCTTTGTTGATATTGAGCAAAGATTGCGCCGCCCGAGTCGACCCAAAGAGATTTACAGTGACTTGCCTTACTCAGAGAAGAAAAGTTCTCGGGCAATTACTTTTGGCCCAGATGGCCGTTTATATGTGTCTATTGGTGCGCCCTGTAACGTCTGTGAAGCGCCAGTGCCTTACAGTAGTATCATAGCGATCAATGTCGATACAGGCGCGAGTGAGCAGATTGCGGCTGGTGTGCGTGATGCAAGTGGATTTGATTGGTCGCCAATAGACAAAAAATTATGGTTTGCCGATCAAGGCCGTGATTGGATGGGGGACAACTTGCCACCCGATGAGATTAACCGCATCGATGTGATAGGGAGTCATTATGGCTTTCCTTATTTACATGCCAGTAGTGTTGTCGAACCTGCCTATGAAAAACCGAAAAACTTAAAAATCACTCTGCCAATGTATGAGTTGCCAGCCCATGTTGCACCCACGGGACTTGCATTTTATCGCGGCAGTCAATTTCCCAATATTTACCATAATCAGTTGTTTGTCGCCGAAAATGGCTCGTGGAATCGTTCGAGTAAAGTTGGCTATCAAGTGGTGATGTTGAAGATTGAAGATCAAAAAGTGGTGAGTCGTGAAACGGTTGTTAGTTTCCTTGACGGTGAATTTCCCGTTGCTCGACCCTTTGCGCTGTTATCGGCATCCGATGGTGCTATGTACATCTCCGATGATTTAAAAGGTAACGTGTATCGCTTGTTTTATAAGGGCGATAGTACTGAAGAAACACAGGAACTAGAAGAAAATGAGTGACGCTATCAAGTTAAGTCTCGATGGGGTAGAGCAAATGCCATTGCGGCGCTTTACCGAAGAGGCTTATCTGAACTATTCCATGTACGTCATTATGGACCGAGCCCTGCCACACATTGGGGATGGACTTAAACCGGTACAGCGTCGAATTATCTATGCGATGAGTGAGTTAGGTTTATCGGCTCAATCTAAGCATAAAAAGTCGGCCCGTACGGTTGGTGACGTATTAGGTAAATACCATCCTCACGGCGATAGTGCCTGTTATGAGGCTATGGTATTGATGGCGCAGCCATTTTCATATCGCTACCCGTTAGTCGATGGCCAAGGTAACTGGGGTGCCCCCGATGATCCTAAGTCATTTGCGGCTATGCGTTATACCGAAGCACGTCTCTCTAAATTCTCTGAAGTGTTACTCAGTGAACTGGGACAAGGTACGGTTGAATGGGGTGCTAACTTCGATGGCACTTTGAAGGAACCTAAAGTACTGCCTGCACGTTTACCGCATATCTTACTCAATGGTATTACTGGTATTGCCGTAGGTATGGCGACGGATATTCCGCCGCATAACGTGAGAGAATTAGTCTCCGCCTGCGTAGCATTGCTCGATGATCCTAAGCTTGAACTCGAGCAATTGATGGCCTTTGTACCAGGCCCTGATTATCCAACTGAAGCCGAGATTATTACCCCGTCTGCCGATATTGCAAAAATTTATGAGTCGGGCCGTGGGTCATTAAGAGCGCGCGCGGTTTACACTGTCGATGGCGGTGAAATCATCATAACGGCGCTGCCGCATCAAGCCAGTAGCGGTAAAATTTTAGAGCAAATCGCTGGTCAAATGCAGGCGAAGAAATTGCCTATGGTGGCCGATTTACGCGATGAGTCGGATCATGAAAACCCAGTGCGTCTTGTGGTGGTGCCGCGCTCCAATCGCGTCGATTGCGATCAACTGATGGCGCATTTGTTTGCCACCACGGATTTAGAAAAGAGCTTTAGAGTTAACTTAAACGTGCTGGGTCTCGATGGGCGTCCGCGAGTTAAAGGGTTAAAAACCTTATTAACTGAGTGGTTAGAGTTCCGCGTTGATACGGTTAAACGTCGTTTAGAATATCGTTTAGACAAGGTGGTATCGCGGTTACATATACTCGAAGCCCTAATGATCGCTTTCCTCAACATTGATGAAGTGATCGAGATTATTCGTTTTCACGATGATCCTAAAGCCGAGTTGATGGCCCGTTTTTCACTCAGTGATAAACAAGCTGAATCGATCCTCGAGTTAAAGTTACGGCATTTAGCTAAGTTAGAAGAATTTAAGATCACGGCCGAACAAAATGAGCTTGAAGCCGAACGCGAAAAACTGGAGCAGTTATTGGGCTCAGAGCGTCGCTTGAAGACGTTGATCAAGAAAGAATTAATTCAAGATGCCGAAACCTATGGCGATAATCGTCGCTCGCCAATCGTATTGCGTAATGAGTCTAAAGCATTAACTGAACAAGAGTTAACGCCGACAGAAGCCGTGACTGTTGTCTTATCTGAAAAAGGTTGGGTGCGTTGTGCTAAGGGCCACGATATCGATCCTTTGTCGCTCTCCTATAAGTCTGGCGACCAATATCTATGTAGTGCGATGGGACGTAGCAATCAGGCCGCAGTGTTTATTGATTCGTCTGGGCGGGCTTTTGCGACTGATAGCCATACTCTGCCATCGGCCCGTAGCCAAGGTGAGCCTATTACGACTCGCTTCAATATGGCACCTGGCGAAACCATGCAGCATGTGTTGATGGGTGAAGAAGACCAATATTACTTGTTAGCAACGGATGCGGGTTACGGTTTTATTTGTTCATACAACGATATGGTGTCGCGCAATAAGGCGGGTAAAGCCTTGCTGAGTCTACCAACAAACGCTAAATCATTAACGCCTAAGTTGATCGACCGCACTAAAGAAATGTCACTGCTAGCGATCACAAACGAAGGGCGGATGTTACTGTTTTCGCTAGAAGCGTTACCGCAATTATCCAAGGGTAAAGGTAATAAAATTATTGGCATACCAACCGAAAGGGCCAAGAGTCGCGATGAACTTATGACACATTTACAATTAGTGCCGAGTGATACGCCGGTTACCTTGTGGGCAGGTAAGCGCAAGCTCACACTGAAGCCAAGCGATCTTGAGCATTATCGAGGTGAACGTGGTCGTCGTGGTGCAAAATTGCCTAGAGGATTACAACGTGTCGATAGCGTTGAATTAGGTGACGGTGGTGATGCTTTAGCGAGCATCTAATGCTTTGTAATGGTTTCAATGCTGTAAAGAATTAAATTGGTTAACTAAAACCACCTCAGTTTGGCTTAGGTGGTTTTTTATTTTTTGCGTTTTGGATTAGATTTGAGACATAAAAAAACCTACTGTATTACTACAGTAGGTTTCTATTATCTCTTAGGTAAGAGATTAGAAGTCGTAACGTACGCCTACAGAGAATACGTTGTCATCTTGTAGATCAACTTTGTTACCAGCAACAACATGGTCACCGCGGTACATAGCGTATTGGCCGTATACCATAGTTGATTTAGCTAAACGGTAGTCAGCACCTACACTGAGGTTTTGTACGTTGATGTCAGTGCCAGTACCTTTATTCTCTGTAACAACTGGTTTGCCGTCAATTATATTGGTTACAGTATACTTATTTACGTTAGTGTAATAGCTACCAAAACCCGTCTCATCAACACCGTATTGAGCTTTAAGGTTTACACCATTTAGATCGTAAGAAACGTTAACGAAATAAGTATTACCGTCAACTGAACTGTCAACAACACTTTCAGAGGTTTGGAATAAACCACCAACTTTGAATTGGCCGAATTTTGCTTGGCCAACTAAACGATACGCATCCACACCTGCAATACCTTTGTTATAGGCTACTGCGGCATAGTAGTTTTGTTCTTTAAACTTGCTGTCACCTAAAGTTGCGCTTAATGCATATAGGCTTTCAGAAGTCTTAGCTGTAGTGTCGTTATCATCAAATTGATAGTTAGCGTTTAATGTCACTAAGCCTGCAATTTTTGGTGAATAGTACCAAGCACCATCGGCAGTACGAGTTTGGGCACTGACTAAACGGTCGATATCGGCGTTAGTGTTACCGAAAATATCCACAGCACCTTCGGCTTGTTTGAATACTGAGTCATTACGACCCACTAACACAGTACCAGCGTTAGTTTTTAAACCTAGATAAGTGTTACGAGCTTTGAAAACGTCACCAGCACCTGAGGTGTTCTCAACTTGGAATTCCATTTGGTAAACAATGTCGTAACCAGCAGCGATTTTTTCTGAGCCTTTAACACCTAATAGTGAAAAGTTGTTTTCTAAATAAGTGCCACCGTTGTTTTCATCTGCGTAGTTTTTAGTATCAACGCCATTGGTGCCAGATTGTAAGGTTGCACCTGTTTGGCTATTGGTTAGTGCTAATTCTAAACGACCATAAAAGCTTGGGCCTTCGGCTAGCGCACCGAATGAAGCCAATGCCAATACTGATGCAACTGATGCAGAGATGAATGTCTTTTTCATGTTTTGTGCTCCCTCGAACCTAAGTTCTTATCCATTTTTCATGGTTTTTGTGTGGTTTAACGCATTTGCTACCTGAGTCGGTAACAAAGTTGCCGCCGATTTTTACAGTTTTACGACTCGCAGGCTGTGGCGCAGATCATGTTTTTGGCTCTCCTTGCCTATATTCGGGCCATTTCTGGGATCTTTCCTTATATCTTGACTGCAAATTTACCTGAAAGGGGTAAAACTCTATTTTTCACTTACTACTTAAGTGGTAGGTAAGGCGGATTGCCTTAGATAGTGCGTCGGCGAGGGTAACTGTAGCATATACTAATGCTGTAGCAAGTCTGTCATATTAGTTATAGATTTGTGTTTGGGGGCGATATCTAAGCAGAAAAAGCGGCCGAAGCCGCTTTTTTATCAATAAATAACCTTGGGGTTAGTTGATTAATCTATTTAAAAATCAACGCGTAAACCAACAGTAAAGATGTTGTCATTCAGGTCTTGCTTTACATCGGCCAACATAAGATCACCATCAAAGCGTGTGTAGTGACCATAGACCATAGTCTTAGTGCTCAGGCGGTAATCAGCCCCCACACTGAACTGTTGCAGGTCAACATCACTGACCTGTTCTAGGCCACTGTTGTTTTGGTCGCCAACATAACGGCTCACGTACTTTCCTAAACCTGAGTCATCTTTGCCGTACATCATCTTTAGTTTTAAGTCGCCAATTATGTAGGCTGCGTTGACAAAATAGGTATCGCCTGAGAGATTGGCAAACTTATCATCTACATGCTCACTGTGTTGATATAAGGCACCTAAGATTACGTCACCGAATTTAGCTTGGGCCACACCACGGTAGGCTTCGACGTTATCAATACCATCACTATAGGCGGCAGCGACATAGTAGTTTTGTGCTTTAAAGGCTTTATCTCCTAAGGTGGCGCTCAGAGCATACATTTGATCTTTGCTATACACGTCGTTGCCATTGCTATCCACTTGGTCATAGTTATCACTCATCAGATAAGTGGCATTAAGCGTCACGAGATCGGCAATTTTAGGTGAATAGTAAGAAATGCCATCGGCGGAGCGTGTTTGGCCTGCAACCAGTAAGTCGATATCAGCATTGGTATTACCGAAAAGATCGAAGCTACCTTCAGCTGCTTTAAATACGGTATCGTTACGACCCACTAAAGCGGTACCTGCGGCACTTCTGATACCTAGGAATGTATTACGGGCATTGAAGGTTTTATTTGAGTTGTCAAAGTTTTCGACACCAAATTCCATTTGATAAATGATGTCAAAGTAAGGGCTTACAGCTTCAGAACCTTTTACGCCTAACCAAGAGAAGTTGTTTTCAAGAACAGTGCCCTCCTTTTGGTTTTGAGTTGCATAACCTGTGTCTGAATTGGTAATGGCAAGATCAGCATGGCCATAGAATTCAGGGCCATCGGCGAGTGCTGTGAATGAATAGAGTGTGAGGCTAGAAATAATAGCCGTCGTCAGTAGATTCTTTTTCATCTTCATTTTCCTGTGCTTATCGCTGTTATATGCATTGATAACTTCAGTATCTATGCATGCTGTTGAGCTTTTATGCGGCAAAGTCTGCACAGACTTGAAGTGATAAAGTGTGATCTTGATCAAGTTTTATGTAAAGAGTGGTTTATTCAACATATTGTTTTACAAGTGAAATACAGGTTTTTATTAAGTCGATTACCAAATGACTCGGTTGTAAATGATGGGCCTTTGCTTTTATTACACTCATTTAGTATTCGTATCCCTTTGCATCTGGTGTTTGGTGGCTGAGGATCTGATTTCGGTTTATGTCGATATCGTTTAGAATCCACGGCACATTTCTGGTGTTGCTTTTAAGCTGTCCCAGCTGGTGTCTACTGGATGCTAGTGCAAGCGCTCCTGCTGTTATTGGGTAATATAAGGTAAGTATTTATGACTGAGGCCTATCAAAATCGATTTGGCGGAATTGGCCGTTTGTATGGACAAAAGGCGTTGGCTAAATTTGCCACATCCCATGTGATGGTGATTGGCATTGGTGGCGTCGGGACTTGGGCGGCAGAGGCCTTAGCGCGGAGCGGCATAGGGCAGATAAGCTTGATAGATTTAGATGATATCTGTGTCACTAATACTAACCGACAAATACATGCTCTTAGCTCCACCATCGGCGGTTCTAAAGTTGCTGTGATGGCACAACGGATCCGTGAAATTAATCCTGATTGCCAAGTGAATGAAATTGAAGATTTTATTACATTGGATAATCTAGGCGAGTATTTGCTTGGAGCTAAAGAGGGTGGCAATATTGATTATGTTATTGATTGTATTGATGCCGTTAAGCAGAAGGCTGCGTTAATTGCTTGGTGTAAACGTCAAAAAATTAAGATAGTGACAGTGGGCGGTGCGGGTGGACAGACAGATCCGACGCAAATTCAGTTAACTGATCTCGCTAAAACCTACCAAGATCCTTTGCTAGCCAAAGTGCGTAATATTTTGCGCCGCGAGTATAACTTCTCTAAAAACCTGCAACGCCGGTTTGCTATCGATGCTGTTTTTTCCAGTGAGCAGTTAGTGTATCCCCAAGCCGATGGCTCAGTGTGCGGTACTAAAGCGGCGGCTGATGGCAGCATGAGGATGGATTGTGCTTCTGGTTTTGGGGCTGTAACTATGGTCACTGGGACATTTGGTTTTGTGGCGGCAAGTCGCGTATTAGCGCGATTGGCACAGCAGGCTCAAGAGGCGGTTTAAACTCTTAACCTAGATTCAGTCAAGATATCACCGCTTTCAAGGGCGATGATACCCCTTCAATATTATGTAATTTCATTAGGTTATAGCTAGATATAAAAATCTTGTTGATTATTGACTGGTTCACATTGAGTGTATGGAAATTTAATATCAAATTGTGGGCCGCCTAGTTTTGAGTCTGCGCGATAACTCATAGTGCCTTTCAACAGTGTTGCGGCATTAAAGGCTGCTGATAATCCTAAGCCAGTACCACCTTTATTACGATTTGTAGTAAAGAAGGGGTCGAACATGTGCTCAGCAACATCGGCTGGAATGGCTAAGCCATTATTTTGAATGCTGATTTGAATTGATTCTTCATCCAAAGTCGCATTAATGTGGATAAGATTGTCTTCATGTCCTTGGAATGCATGGGTAAAGGCGTTCGAGAGAATATTACTAACAATTTGATTTAACAAACTGATATTGGTTTTGATATTGAGTGTAGGCTCCACGTTGATCTCCGTTGAGGCGTTAACATTGGGATGCATAATTAATGTCGACTCTAGGATTTCATGTAGCTGCTGGTTTAGATTACAGCATTGGTGTTCTTCATGACTGCGATCGATGGCGATCGTTTTAAATTTTTGAATTAAACTACTGGCTTTAGTGATATTACGGACAATGAGTTCACAGCTTTCTTGGTACTCATTAAGTATTTCATTTATCTCATCTAATGTGGCTTGATCGCTGTGGATCAGGTCGATTAGTTCTTCAATATGGCTGAGCTGCGCACTCGCCGCCGTCAAACAAATGCCAATTGGGGTGTTTATCTCATGGGCAACCCCTGACACGAGTCCACCCAAGGCCGCCATTTTTTCTTGCTCAACTAAAACCTGTTGTGCTCGTTTTAGTGCGCTAAGGGATTGTTCTAACTCTAGTGTTCTTTCTTTAACTTGTCTTGCTAGCTCTTCTTTATAGCTACGTTCGAGCTTCAGTAGCCGCTCTCTATCTTCTAAGGCTATTTGCAGTTCCGTCTTAGAATTCTTTAAGGCGCTAAATGAGCTTCTAAGTTGCACTTGCATGCTATTGATGGAATCGGCGACTTGTTTGAATTCATCAATTTTTTCATGACGGTCAAATTGTAGTGGCTCATATTCATGGTCTATGTCGATATTTTTGCAGTATTGGCTGAGTTTATCTAAGTGTTTAGTAATGTTGAACCACACTAAAAATAGAATAAACCCAGCCACTAAGAAGGTTTTAATGCCATTAGAAAGCAGAATGATAATGGCCTTATCATACAAGCGTTGATAGATAGCATCGACATCGACTTGTATTTCGAGTGTGCCGACATTGATGTTTTCAGTCGGTGATTTATAGACTAAAGGAAAGGTTTTATCTAAGGAGTGTTCTTGTTTCTGCTCGCCTGCATTCCATGCTTGGCCGCTGTCATCTTTAATCGAAATATAGTTAATATCGGGCAGCTGAATTAGCCCATTGAGCTGAGTGTTAATGAGCCGCTCGTCAATAACCCAAATACTGGCGGCGAGCACATCTAAGTTCACCTTTTCCATGTTGGAAAATACTCTATCGATACGCACTACATCATTGCGATAATCACTAATCAACTGATACGCAGTGGTGATTAAGGTGATAACAGAACTAAAAAGTACAATAGACAGGGTAAGGTGCCTGCCTATGGGGCTTTTGATAAGTTGGCTAAAGAATGTCAGCATCTTAAATTTTCTTTATGCAATAGCGGCTTGAGATGCTTATAAGCATAGACCTACAGATCCAGAAAGTGCATTTTCTCGCAGATAAAATCAACGAAATATGTCTTCATTTGTGGCATTAAATTTGCTTATTAGCCGATAAGTTCAATTTTTTGTCACTGGGATAGCACTATGTTTAAACTCAAGCTGGATTCAGTTAAGTTTTTTAGCCCGAAGAAAATGATGTTTAGAGTCATGCTGTGGCTTATGGTGAGTTGTTCTGTCTTACTTCTTATTCCCCCTAATGTGCTGGCAGTGCTGGCGCTCGATAAATTTGTGCCAGAACATGCACAGTTTGTTGGATTAGGTCTAATCGTTTCTATCGCTTATTTTTTGAGTCAATTAATTAATTTAGGCTTAGATGAGTCTATCCGTCATTTAAGTGATAAGCGCGTTATTGAGACGATTGAAGCTAAAGTGAATCTACTTGATCCCGCTGAGCGAGCTTTAGTGAGGGAATTCTTTCTTCAAGGCGCCACGATTTTGACTCTGCCGCAAAATGAACCCGCTGTAAAAAGTTTAGTGAATGCCTGCATCTTAGAAAAGCTCGGTAACGAGCGCCATTATGCGATTCAGGGACCGACCGCTGACTATAAGATTGCCATGAAAGCGCGTATGTACCTCAACCGTGATGTGCTGCGTTTGCCTGCAGGTGAGCCGAGCCAAGAAGAAATGCAGTCGTTGATTAAGGCGCGTCCGCAATTTTTGAATGGATTAGTACAAAACAGAAAACACGCAGCATAGGCGTGTTCTACCTCACTCGGATGAGTGCTAGCTATGTTTTAGTTAGCATTTTTAACATGCGAGACAACAAAAAAATGGGGGTGATAAGACCCCCTACATTTTGCATTTATACAAGAAACATGAAGAACAACTGGAGCAAAAACTATGGTTTCGGTGCCGACTTCACAATGAACATCCAAGTGATATAAGACACTATCCCTATTGTGCTAAAGATAACGATCATTGAAAGTAAGCCTATGGGGTTACCAAACATCAGATCTAACCAAAATGCCATGACTGAAATCCTCTTTCCTGTGAAGTCCTCGCTAAATTAGCGGTATTCGATAGCTAAAATACTGATCTCGATCAATAAAAAATCGACATAGGAATACAAAGTCATAACCCTTAGTTAACTCTGTGATCTTGGTCAAATTTAAGGGTGTGCTTAACAGCGACGAGTTCAAACAATTTAGCTTTGTTTCTTCTTCCGTTAGCGTCTAGGATTAACCTATTCAACTCGATCGATATTTAGTTAACGCGCTATTCCATTTATTCGTTCTTGTTTTTATATGAAGGCGCGATATCAGTTTTTTAAAGGAGTAAAAAATGGATTCTAAAAAAAGTCACAAGGATTCAATGGGATATAATTCTATCTTTGCGCCACTATTGTTGTTGATTTATCCCCTCTATTGTTTGGTGATCACAGGGCACTTTGTTGCCATTTTGTGTTTAAGCGCGCTCGCCGCCATTTTAATGTTCAACATCAATAAATTAATTCGTAATTTGAGACAACTTGAGCGTGCAGCACACCACTTAGGCGAGGGAGATTTGAGTTATCAATTGGAAGAGAAAGATGCGGGTGTGTTCATTAAGGTAGTACATAACATTAATCGCATGGGTGAAGATGTCAGCCGTACGATTTTGTCTTTATCTGATACCTGTGAAGGGATGAAAAAAGTCGCCTCGGATATCAAGGTTATCAGTGAACAGGCAAAGCAAGGCGTGTTAGAGCAAGAGCATCAAACGGAACTGGCAGCCAGTGCGATGACGCAGATGGTTTCAAGCGTACAAGCTGTATCGCAAAATGCGGTGAGTGCTGCGCAGGCAGCTGATATTGCCCAAAGTTCTGCTAAGCGCGGTGATCAAATCATGAATGGCATAGTCACTAAAATTGGCGCTATGTCGCAACAGATCCATGATACTCGAACCGTGATCGAGCACTTGGCCGCCGACAGCAACAATATCAGTAGTATTATTGAAACCATTTCGCAGGTGGCCGAACAGACCAATTTACTCGCCTTAAATGCTGCCATTGAAAGTGCGAGAGCGGGTGAACATGGTCGCGGTTTTGCTGTAGTCGCCGATGAAGTGCGTAATCTCGCTAAACGAACATCCGAAGCCACGGTTGAGATCCAGCAGCAAATCGCCGCATTACAAAAAGGCGCACAACATGGTGTTGAAGTCATGTTGAAAAACGTGGCGATTGCCGACGAAACGGCTGATATGGTTGATCAAGCTCACAGTGCACTCGGGCAGATTGTCGCTCAGGTGGAGACCATTACCGATATGTCCCACCAAATCGCCACGGCATCGGGACAACAACATACAGTAGCAGAGGAAATTAATAAAAATATCAGTGTGATGGCTGAGCTAGCCCTGAGTAATGCCTCCCACACCAATAACACTAACTTATCGAGTTTGAAAGTGTATAACATGTCGCAGGAAATCGGCTCCTTGCTGCATCGGTTCCATGTGAATGCGGCATTTTTTAATTCGAGTCAGGCGCAAAATAAACTCTTTGTGAAATGGGGGCCTGAGTTAGACATAGGAATGCCAGAGATCAATCGTCAACATCAGCGCTTAGTCTCATTGATCAATGAATTACACCGCACATTAAATGAAGAGTATGGACTCGAAGCCATCAAACGTATCGTGCAAGGGTTAGTAGATTACACGGCCAATCACTTTGCCTATGAAGAGGAACTCTTTGCGCGTTTTGGTTACCCTCAAACTGACAGCCACAAGGAAAAACACGGCAAGTTAGTTGGGCAAGTACTTGATTTTCAAAAGCGAGTTGTTAGAGGTGAAGATGTTGCCGACGAATTAATGGCTTTCTTGAAAGCTTGGTTGGTAAACCATATTCAAAAAAGTGATAAAGAATATACCGCTTTTTTATTATCCCATGGCGCAGAATAACCCCAAGAGCATGATTTTTGAGCGGTTAAATGCAATTTGTATTAAAGTCGCGGCAAAAGACTTGCCATTGTCATAAGCAAAGGTATAATTCCCAGCACTTAGAGACAGCCAGTTGTTTTGATTGCTTCTAAGTGCATATTTGATATGCCAGTGTGGTGAAATCGGTAGACACAGGGGATTCAAAAGTCACAGTGTTTACGGTTTAGTTTCACTAAGCTGATGATATAAATAGTTATTTTTAAAAAGTTCACTTGCAAAGATTTGCAAAGTTTTATAGATTGAAGATTATGCCAGTGTGGTGAAATCGGTAGACACACGGGATTCAAAATCCCGCGCCCTTAAAAGCGTGCCAGTTCGAGTCTGGCCACTGGTACCACTTCAAAGCCGACCTTAGTGTCGGTTTTTTTGTACCTAAAATTCAGTCATGTTAGATACTTACCAACTCGCTGCTTTGCTAGAGTTCATCACTTTCCTTCCTGCAAAGCACCACACTGGGCATACTTGCCTAGGTCAAATCTTTGATGGTGGTTGTTTTTCCATTCTCCATCACCGACTTAATCCCGTTATCTCTTGCAGCAGTGCTCGAATACATTTGGCTAGTGCCAATGATTTGATGGTTGGCTGCTTTGAGGTTGAAATAAGGCTTCTCGTTTTTAGCCACTTCTTTGGCATATCGGGCTTCGATTGGGGAGTTGGTTTGCACGGATTCAATACCGTTCAACGCGCCACTCTTACCTGTGTAAAGCTCGCTGGTGAGAATAACCTCTCCATTTCCCGCCTTTAATACAAACTTAAATTGCTCATTACTGCTTTTACTTAATTCATACCATCCTGACATGGGTTTGCTCCTTATTCTTTAAGACAGTCCATAGCGCAAGCAAGGAAGACATTTCCTGCTTGAGCATCAGTGTAGTCGACTTTAGCGTGTTTAATAGGTGACATTTGCGGCGGTTTTGAGTGTTTTGAGGGTTAATCTGCCGACACACTGACATTAAAAACCTCTAGCTCTTGCCAGTAGCACAGGAAGTTTTGTTCCCATATCGGGTAAAACTCTATTGCTGCTTCAATGACTAATAGGCCGCTAATGCTTTGAAATACGCCGCTGCTAAAGTCAAAGTCCAGTTCTTTAACCAACTCCCATTGTCCCTGATAGCCGACATAGCAAAAGTCGGTGATGTAGCATAACTGCCATTGCTCGGCGTGTTTCTCTAGCCTTATCTCCACAGGATGAAAGCCACCCCGTTGTGGGCTGTAATCCGGATCACGAAAGTTAATTGTCACGGCATTGTGGGGTTGGTTACTGATAAACGGGGTTAATGCCAATAGCAGTCTGTCAGAGACAGGCAAGGCCAACTCTTGATTAATGGTATTCATTGTGTGTCCTTAGTTGGTGTTAGAACAAATCGCTGTGGGTTTCGCGAAGGCTGGTAAAGCGGTTAAGGCCAATAATCACATGGTCGAGGACATTGATATCCAGCACTTTGGCGCACTCAATGACTTTACGGGTGAATTGGATATCGCTTGTGCTTGGTGTTGGATCGCCTGAAGGGTGGTTATGAACAAGGATAACGCTGGGCATATTCAGAATAACGGCCGTGCGTAACACTTCGACAGGTCGCATACTGATGCCATTCACGGAACCTGTCGCCACGACTTCCACGCAATTAATGGTGTGCTGGGTTGTCAGGTTTGCCACGATAAACATTTCTTTGGTTTCATGCTTAAGGTAGTCAAATACCTGCGCGGTATCTTCAGGCCGTGTGATGGCTTGCTCGGCCAAGGCGCACTGGGTTTCTTTGAACTGATATTTGACATTGATTTCTCGGATAATCGCCATGGTCTATCCCTATAGATGATAAAGACTCAGGAGAGAAGGGGCTTCCTTCTGCTCCTGATAGTGTGTGCATTACTTGGTGGTTTTGGCTGAGGTATCGCTCTTCGCCTCACTCTTTGCGCCTGTGCTGGCCTCAGCGCTAGCCTTAGCCTTCTTGGTCGGGAACTTAGATGCCTTGAGGATGAACTCATCTAGCTCTCCTTTCTCTACGGCATCGATAATCAGCTTAATGGTGTCAGGTAGCAGGGTTTTATCACCGACATCAATGGCGGGTTTATCCTTTACCAGTTCGATAGGCTTAATCCCGATACGGACTTCGAAGTAATAGTGACCTTCACTGTTGTAGTACCATGGGCGCACTGTGATACGGCGGCGCACCTTCTTACGCTCTCCTGTCTCTGGGTCTTTGACACTTTTCTCGCGGTAGGCTTCAAACTCGCTGCCTTGGATAAAGCATTCGGCCATATCCAATTGCTGCTTCAGCTTGTCAACCAAGCGGGTTCTTTTGCCGATGATAGGCGGCTTAACGGCGATTTCAGGGCGAGCGATAACCTTGAGCGAACTCAATAATGTTGTCATGGGGTGTTCCTTTTAACTGTTTAGTGGGTTGTGTTGCTGGGGTTAGTTGATAAAGCCAATGCGGCGCGTGGCTTGTTTACGGTTGTTTTCTTGGGTTAACAGAGCAATCGCGGTGGCTCTGTGGTTGTGGTTAGGTTGAAATAACATGCGCCTTGCTACGATAGCGAAGTCGCCGGGCGTTAATTGTTGTAGTGCGTGAAGTTGGTCAACCTCTATCACTGTGAGTTTGTTAATCCCTAGTACCTGTCGATACAAGGTCTGGCGCTGGCTTTCAGTCAGATAGTCACAGGTCAGTTTAAAGTCAAAGCGGCGCATCACTGCGCTATCGATAGCGCTGAGTGCATTGGTCGCGGCAAACACAGGCATGGTATTGCATTCAAGCTGTGACAGCAGTTCGTTGATGAGCTGCACTTCATACTGCGCTTGAGCGCTCTCACGCTGACTGAGCAAGCTATCGACTTCATCAAAGAGCATCAGCTTCTTTGTTCTGTGCGCTTCTCTAAACAGCGCTGCAATGTTCTGCTCGCTCTCACCGACATACTTACTCAGTACATCAGAGCACTTGATGTGCATGATATCCATGCCGTGGGTTTCAGCTAAGTGATGTACCCAACCTGTTTTGCCTGTACCTGGGGGACCATTGAGTAACACCCTAACAGGCAGACTGTTGGCTATTGCGGTGTCGATATCATTGATAATGGACTGTGCATCTTGTCCGTCGATGGCGTTAAGGTTTAAGCAACTCGGGTCAAAGCTTAGCTGGCCTTGATACTTAGCCGCTGGCGGCTCTTCCCCGCAGGCTTCAAGGGTGGCATCGATAACATCCAATACCACGATTTCAGCCTCATCCCCTGTTAAGGCTAAGGTACTTGCCACATGGGCGGCGTTCGCAATATATGCCGGAGCGGCATTAGATTTACTGGCTAACACCAAGCGAAACGCATCCGATACCTTAAGTGATTTCAGCATGGTTTTACTCATGGCAAAGCTAAAGGCTTCATCGGGTACAGGGATTTCCATTACTAACTTAAAGCGGCGTATGTAGCTTGGTTCAAGTTGGGATACATGGTTAGTAATCCAAATAGCAGGCACAGGATTGGTTTCCAGTAAGCGCATTAAGCCTTCTTTGGAGTAATGCTCATCGGCATGCTTAAACACGCTTTCGCATTCATCAACCAATAACAGGCTTTCATCTGAGCCATCGAGCAAGCTTTGCAGTAGATTAAGGTAGGTTAAGCGTTGGCTAGTGGGCTCTTTACTCAAGAACTCATCAGTCACTTTACCATCCTCAAACTGCACACTTTGCACTTCCACTAAGCTGCGCCGCAGTGCCTTTGCTAAGGTGCGAGATAGCTCGGTTTTACCTGTACCCGCAGCCCCATAGAGTAAAATGTTAACCCCTTTAAGCCGCTGAGCCATGGCCGCCCTTAGATAGCGATACACTAAATCGGCATTCACATGCTCAAATTGTTTAAGCTTGAACTGCGCTGTGGGGCTGTGTTTGATAATCGGCGCGAGCAAGGCTTCACGGCGAGTGAGCTTTTCAGTCACCAGCAATACCCTAAACGGCTCCGGTATTCTCAACAAATGCGGTAGGAGTAATGCTGCTCCCTCAATAAAGCGATTACGGGCTAAAGGTTCTAGTTGCCCATGAATATCATCACTGCTAAGCCCCGTCTCATGCTCTAACCAATGAATGAGGATATCCGTATCATAGTCAGCTAACAGGTTAAGCAACTCTTTGAGCCCTGCATTGGCATTGAGCATGATGATGAGCACCATCATGGGTTTCATTGCGGCATCTAGCTTAAACAGTTCACACAGAAACCGCGCATTGTGCTGCACCGTTTCTGCCATTAGAGGGTAATTATCCTTTAGCGGAAACAACGCTAGGGTGCTGTCGATATCATGATTAATGCCATGTTGTAGCTTGATACCCACTAACGAGTTAATCGCATAGGACGGCATATATTCAAAGCCATAATTGACGGCTGACAGCAATAAGTCTTCGGCGATTTGAGTTGCAAGGTAGTAACAATGCTTAGCGTGTTTAGCGATGGGTTTGACGTTTATCATCGACTGCCGCGCCCCCGTTTAATAGGCTTTTCAGGCGGAATGTAATCCAGCATCGCAGCGGCTTGCTTCATAAACGCATGGTCACGTTTATCGTAAATGGTAGTGGTACTGATATCGGCGTGTCCTGCCATTTGGCGCACGGTATTGATATCCACATTTTGCTCAAGCAAGCGAGTAATAAAGGTACGGCGTAAATCATGGGGCGATACGTTATCTACCCCTAGCTCATACAAGGTATCTTTAACTAACCGATATAAAGCCGTTGGGGTGGTTGGCTCGGTTAGCTTAAGCTTGCCTGTCAGTGTCGACTTACACACTAAATAACCCTGCTGGCGCTGACGTAACTTAAGCCATGCCAACAGATTTTTCTCTACCCATTCAGGTAAGAACAAGGTGCGACTCTTGTTACCTTTACCCGCAGCTACGGTCAGGGTATGCAAGTTGGCATCGTAGTCACTCAGCATCAACGTCGATAACTCACTACGGCGCAACCCAGTGCCCAAGAACAGGCTAAATATCACCAGATTACGGGTAGCAAAGGTGCCTTTTTGCGTTTTACAGTAATCCAATACTGCGGTCACTTGCTCTGTGCTTAACGGCGTACCTTGATGCTCACCGTGCTTTACCTGATTGATGGTCTGCAAGTTTGCGACCTGCGATAAATCGGCTTTGTTCATCAAGGCCGCTACTTTGACGATATTCTTAATCGTTATCATGGCGCGGTTGATGGAACGTGCTGACCACTGCGCATGGGTCATCATTGCGCGTATTTGCAGCGCTTGTTGATAGTCTATCTGACACAGTTTGTCATCGAGACAGTCTTCTTGCCACTGCATGAGTCGCGCAATACTGCGCATTTGTGAGCTGATAGAGCGCTGACTATTAATAGACAGGCGGCTCAAATACAGCGCATAAGGGGTCGCTGTAGTCATAGAGAACTCCAGTAAGTGTATAAATTGAATTGTGTTTAGAGGGTTGAACGAGAAGGGAAAAGTGATACTAGAAACACGTTTATAATATCACTTTGAGGACTAAATTTCAGCCACTGTTTTTGACACGGTTAGGATAAATAAAATGTTAGGTATACATTCGATTTTTGGTATAGGAGAGCCACTTAGTTGTTAATGCTTTTTTCTGCATAGAGGTCGTTAAGTGAATATGCACTAGATTACTATCAGAACCGAGTTTCTTCACTTCTCCTGTCGCTTTGTAATGCTCAAGGCTATTTTCATAACAAATTTCAGTAGCGGTGATGTAGTAGAACTCATGTAATTCGATAAGACAGGCAATTAACTCTTGTCTGTTAAGCATTATACCTGCGTCCATGAGGAGCTTTAGTAGGTGCTTAATTGGTAACCAAAGAATTTCAGGTTGAGAGCTTTTCGCTGAAATAACATAGACAAAGTCATCGCTAGTCCCATCTGCTAAATTTTTATCTTTAAACTTTTTGTTGAAATCAGAAAGGTCGAACACCAGTTCTTCAAAATTGGTTGTCTCATAAATGTACAAAAAACAACCTACCCTAACGGCGTTATGGCTTAATTGCTGATTGGTAATGATATTTGTTATAAATGTGTATTCGTCATCACTGTAATCGCTTGCACCTCTAAGCTTGCCTAAATCGGGAGCGGTCTCTAATCCTTCCTCGCAGATGTCTTTGCAGCGAGAAATTAGTTCTCGTTTGAAGTTATCTTGAATTCGTCTAATTGGGTTTTCTTGAGTTCCATAATTCTTATTCATATATATATCCATTTTGTTACTATTTATCATCCGACATTTTTTGAATCACTATTAGAGCCAAATTTTCTCTGATATTGAGTTTTGCGCATCTTTGTTAATCCCCTTTGGTTTCAAGACATTGTTAGATCTTTTGGTTCTGAATAGTCAAGTTAATTCCCGTGTCTCACATCGTTTGTTTTATCAATAAACGTTCAGTAAACAACATAAAACCTCGGAATCCTTAAAATACTATTCCACCGTAAGTAGTTGACTTTAATGTTATTTATTTTGATTGCTTTGTAGTAAGTATCCGTGGCTTTAATCATGAAAATGTGGGATTACCAATTACTCCTAGCTTCATAAAGTATGCATATCTTATAAAAGCAGGAGTTAAAAAATGTCTATCAACAACCGTAATAACCTTGAAGTGATTGAAGCTTGTCCAAGTGAAAAGCGAAATTTTGCACTCGAAACTTTATTGTGCGCTATGAAGAGTGGTAATTATTTCAAACTGCTCACTCTTCGGGATCGTGACGGCAGAAAGGTTAATCCATCATCTATAGCTGATGTTAAACTTTTGAAAATTATCCCCAAAGATCCGTCGTACTTTTACGTTAAAGCTGTTTTCCCAAAGGCCTGTATTGGTGAAGATTTAGAAGTGTTTTCTAAGCAGGTTAAGGATGCAATCTATTATTACAGTGTAAAAAGTTCATTTGTGGCGATGTACTGTTGCAAGGGAGATCACAATGAACGAACTCAACTGAAATCAATTAAAGAACTACCTCACGTTGAACTACGTGTCCTACATAATGTTTGCTTGAGTGATCGTAATATTGTAATCACCAATGAACCGAAGGTTTTGACACATTTTGAGATCGCAAACCGAATTGGTTTTGATGGTTGGCTTCCTCATAAACCGCTCTCATCTATTGGCGATTGTGCCTCAGTTATTGACGTACATACTGTTCCGCCAATATTGTCAAAGCTCGCTAAGTCAATCGGTAAGCATGGTAATCCTAACTTCGATTATGTTGTTGGCTCAATAGTGGGATTAACGGGAGCTGTCCTTGCTCAGGACTTTAGAGTTGCGGTTAATAACAACTCTGTGACTTATGAATCCCCTAATATATGGGTCATGAATGTTGGGCATCCTGCATCAGGTAAGTCACCCATAATGCTAGCAGCCTTAAGTAATGCAAGTAGCTGTGTCTACCAACGTGATGAGGGGCGGGAACGTAAGGCTGACATGGCTAAACAAGCAATTAATCAGCGTATTAAGGGTTTTTTAAATCAAATACTTAAAAGTAGTGATGAAGAAGGTGAATCTAATGCATTAATTGATCAAATTGAGAAAGAATGCAAAGCGAAAATAGATAAGGTTTTACCTGCACCTATTCATGACCGTGGCATTCACATTACTACAGATACGACGCTTGCCGCTCTTTACAAATTAATGTTGCTTGGTCGACCAATTGCATATGTCGCAGATGAAGGTGGAGCATTCTTTAAAAGTTTAGAACGACCAGATGCCACATCTTCGGCACTTAGAGGCGTCTTTTTGAATAGCGAATCTGGTAATGGGCGTCTAAGCGTATCTCGCGCTAATCAAGATGATAAATTAATCGACAAAGCAGCAGTTTCTGTCCTCGCTGGTATTCAACCTGATGTATTGGGACCTTACATTAGTGCGGCTCAATTGGGTCATGGCAATGATGGCTTGTTAAATCGTTTCTTATGGATGGTACTCCCCGTGACAGCCATTGATGATCCATTAGTTTCAGGTGGTTTTTCAAAGTTAAAAGCTATTACGTGTAAGAAATTTTTTGATGCACTTGCTAAATGGGATCCTAAACGAGATGCAAATTTTAGTGGCGAGCATCTACTAATTCATTTTTCGTCTAAGGCTCAAGAAGATTATGAAAATTTGGTGACTTACATTCAAAAGGAACGCAGCAAGTACAGTCAAAAGCACCTAATGCATAGTCAATTGGGTAAATATGAAGCGTTATCTTGTAAGTTAGCTTTGATATTTCAAGTGTTTTTGAATTATGACGTCGATACAGAAACATTCAAACAGATTGAGTGTATTTCGACTGAAGCATTTAGCTACGTAGAGGAGACCATTGCCTATTTGATGTCACATGCAATGACAATCTTTGGTGTGGAGGGGATGGCTCAACAGGAGGAGGCCAAACAACTATTCGAAAAGCTTAAGAAAAAAGGGGCCAATAAGAAAATGTCAGTGTCTGAAATGGCGCAATGTAATTGGAAGGGGTTCAGTGGGCGCGGAGATGAAGCAAAAGAGACGATTCAAGATGCATTACATTATCTCGAGAAACTTGGTCTTGTGAAACCAATCGACAAAGGTAGTGCAACACTTTGGCAGATCAATCCTAAAGCTATTTGGTGAGCCAACTAGGGTGACAGTGGGGATGACTTCCCCACCCATTCGCTAGTGTGATTAGTGTGTGTTTTCGAGATATCTAAACGATTAGTGACCTATCTACAGGCATACTGTAAATGCACACTAACAACACTAATGCAAGTGTAACTATCTATAATACAACAGTATTATTATGTATATGTATGTATCTTAGTATATATAGTATATGTGTAGTATAGAGATCATGAATAGAGATCTAACTATGTCTAAGTCTAATAAAACAGCCCTTCCTAGTGTGATTAGTGTGCATTCTGGCAGCACCTACATAGCAGGTGTAAATGCTTATACCCAAGCAACTAACCAATTATGTGATCTTGCCAATCTATCTAATCACCCTTCTAAAGTAGTTAAAACACAGCTTAAAGCATGGTTTAAAGATAAGCCGAGTAATGAGCGATTGAATCATTTTCGGCTATTAAAACTGGAACGTTATCTGAGCGCAATATTGATGAACCCGCTCGAATACGGTGCGATCCCTTTTGTCGATATGCTGTACTTAACTATAGACGCGCCAGAGTCAGTGGTTTCTACGCTATCTACGGCTATGAAATCTGTGCCTACAGAGCATTTTAAGCTGTTTAAAACGGGCCCTGTTAAATATCTAAAGGGCAGCAAAGAAGTATATCAACGCTTCGCTATGTTTGAGAATCAAGCCTCTTCGAAGATAATTGTCTATTGGGGGTTGCATCCAAAGGTAAGAGAGGAGCGCCCAAAGCAGCGTTTAGTCAAAATATCAATAAATCCAGCAAGACACAGTCCTGCCGAGATTACCGCCTTTTTTGAGTGGTTTAAGTCGCTATTAGGTGATGATGCACAGCAAATTATGGAAAAGGCTAATGTAACACGTCTGGATATCGCTATGGATCTGATAGGCGTACCGTTACCTTATTTATTCTTTGAACGTACAAATAACAACCTCAGAGGTTTTATTCTGAACGAAAAAGCTAATAACCTACATGTTGGAACGCAGAGGCTTGGC